>MKRO01000042.1:5692-22955 GCA_001896965.1 Sphingobacteriales bacterium 41-5
AGTTTTTGGAGATTGATTTTAACCGACTCAAAAATGGCAGTAACACAGTGATTTTTGATACTAAATCTTTTTTAGCTCGAAACATAGTAGATGGAAGATTGTAGCATTGAATTTTTATGACCAACGGACAGAAAATTGTTTGAAAATACAATATAAATATTTTTTAGAAATCTTTAATTAAGTAAAATGGTTCCTTTAGTAAAAACAAACATTCCCTCCAAGGAGGAACTAATGCCTTTTCTTGAAAAGATATTATATAGTGGATATGTTGCGCAAGGCGAGCAAGTAGACTGTTTTGAAAAGGACTTTAACCGATATATTGGTGGCAATCACTCCCTTTCATTAAATTCAGGAACATCCGCATTGCATATAGCATTGATTTTGGCAGGTGTTGAAGAAGGTAGTGAAGTAATATCAACAGCATTGACTGCTGAGCCTACCAACGTAGCAATAAAAATGGTCGGAGCCAAAATTAGATATGCGGATATAGATATCGACACGGGTTCCATTTGTCCCCAATCAATTACAGAAAATATAAATGCGAATACAAAAGCTATAATGGTGGTTGATTATGCTGGTATTCCAGTAAATGTACCTGAAATACAAAAAATTTCAAAAAAATATGATTTGCCAGTTATTCATGATGCCGCCCATTCTTTAGGGGCTAAATTCAATGGACAAAAAACAGGAAACCACTTTTCATATACTGTTTTTTCTTTTCAGGCAATTAAGCACCTTACAACAATTGACGGAGGGATGTTGCAAATAACCTCAAAGGAAGAATTTGAGAAGGCTAAGCTTATCCGATGGTTTGGAATTGATAAAAAGCTTACGCGACTTGAAAATAATATCCGATTTCAGGGTTATAAGTATCATATGAACAATGTAAATGCAGCGATAGGTCTTGTTCAACTAAAAAGCATAGAGAAGATTATTGATATTTACATTGATAATGGTAAGTTTTACGATGCGGAATTGCAAAATATTGCTGGACTAAATTTATTGAATTATTATCCGGGGAGTGAGCCTTCGTATTGGTTATACACTTTATTAGTTGAAAATAAGGAAGATTTTATTAGAAAGCTTTCTGAAGGTGGTATCATGGCCTCGGAATTGCATAAAAGAAATGATCGTCACGATTATCTGAATGATTTCAATCAGAAACTACCCCGATTAGATCGATTTTACGATAAAATGGTGCACATCCCATGCGGATGGTGGGTGGACAATGAAATTCGGGAGAGAATTGTTAATACTATTAAACAGGGATGGTAATGGAACCTTTATTTAAGCCTTATATGCCGGCGAATGTTTTAGATGATTTAAATGAAATATTGTATTCCGGCAAACTTGCTTTCGGTAAATGGGGAAATAAATTCGAATCGGAACTTTGCACTTACCTGGGGACAGCAAATGCAATAGTTGTTAATTCCTATTCATCGGCGATAAATATCACTCTTAGCGTATTAAACATACATCAGGACGATGAAATTATTATGTCTCCAATGTGCTGCCTCCAGTCAAGCCAGCCTCTGGCGGCTAAAGGAATTAGAATTATTTGGGCTGATATAGATCCTACAACAGGAACTCTGTGTCCAGAAAGTGTAAAGAAAAAAATCACTAAAAGGACAAAGGCTATCTTCCATAATCAACATTTAGGTTATGTCGGTTATATAGATGAGATTAATCAAATAGGAAAAGAATTTGGAATTTTTATAATTGATGATTGTGTGGATGGCATGGGAGAGGTATACAAGGGCAAGAAAGTAGGAAACTGCGGGAGTGATGCTACCGTAATGTCCTTTCATGCGGTTCGATTACCCAATGCTATAGAAGGTGGCGCAATTAGTTTTAAAAATGAAGAACATACGCTAAAGGCAAAAATCGCCCGCGATTTGGGAATAGAGAGAAATTTATTCAGAAACGAGAATGGAGAAATAAATGAAAAATATGATGTTTCAACGGTGGGTTATGGCGCAACTTTAAATGAGATCAATTCATATATTGCTTATCGGCAGATGGAGAATTTTGACATGTTATTGGGAAAACAAAGACGGAACGCAGAGGTATGGGTAGAAAAAATACTAACTAATAATACTGAATGCATACCATTAAAACTTGTACCTGATAGCGAACCAATTTTTTGGGTTTTCGGAATGTTAACTTCCAAAAAGGATGAAATTATCAAATTTTTCAGAGATAAGGGGTATTATGCTTCGGGAGTTCATTTAAACAATAACAGATATTCCGTTTTTAAAACTATGGAGGAACTCCCGGGTGTTTCTGATTTCTATTCCAAGTTCGTTGGCATTCCAAGTGGATGGTGGCTTAATAAAATCGAGTTTGCGAACTGAGGTAAAATACTAACTTCCCGTTTAACAATATTTTTTGAATAAGGAATTATTGCTCAATCTTTTTTAACAAAAAGATTATAAAGGCGATTGCTACATTCAACAGTAGCGTGAACGTCGAGTATTTGCGCGGCATTTCAGACCTTTAGTCAAAATTTTTAGCTCCCGTAGCGGTTGGTGGGTAAAAAATATAGAGGAATATGAAAATTGATGTGACCCAACATTGTGATATTGATGTAAATTTATTGAAGAATATTATCGAAATAAAATCTGTGGCCTGGCCATATAGTGTGGCCAATCAAATTAAATGGCTGAGCACCAACCTTAAGACCAGCGATTTTCACGTTTTGTTAAATGATCACGGGTCTTACGTTGCGTATTTAAATCTTATTCATATTGATATTCTGATTGATGAAATTTCTAAACCTGCGCTGGGCTTGGGAAATGTTTGTGCTAAAGAAAGAGGTAAGAATTACGGAACAGAACTAATGAAAAGCACAAACGATTTTTTGTTGGAAAATAAAAGGCCCGGACTCCTCTTTTGTAAAGAAGAAACAATTGGTTTTTATAGTAAATGTGATTGGGAAGTCATTCCAAAAGCTAAAATAAAGGTTTCTTTTGATAGCCCAAAGATTGCTGCAATGAGTTTTAATTTGGGGAATCAATATTCCAAAATAAATTATTGCGGCGTTTCTTTTTGAATTATAGCTCAGTTCCTCAGTCTTGCGGTCGTAGATTGTAGCATCTTTTTTGGTTATCTCTGTTATTTGTGCTTATTCATTTTAAACTTCTATATTGGAAAAGCAAGTTTTGAAAAAAAGCGTTATCCGTTTTAGCTAGGCAAATTTTTTAAATGATCAGCATTTTCAAGAAAATTTTTAGGGTGCTTTCTGAAATACATCATTCTGTTCTACTAATTCTTCCGCAAGCATTCAGCAAGTTTAGGGTTCAAAGCTACAGACGGAGAGGTAGTTATATACACCCCACAGTTATTCTGTCTCCTAACGTTAGAATTACGGGTAAATTTACTATTGAAGAGGGAAGCTCAATCGCTCAAAATTGCACTATATCAGGCGAATCTGTTGGAATTTTCGTAGGAAAGAATGTTATGATAGCCCCAAATGTAGTTATAGTCGCGTTTAATCATGGAATCAATCTGACTAGTATGCCAATGAGCATGCAGGATTATGAAGAAGCAAAGGTGATTATTGAAGATGATGTTTGGATTGGAGCGAATTGTACAATTGGAATGGGAATTACAATTGGTACAGGGTCTGTTATTGGTGCTAATTCTTTCGTTAATAGAGACGTAAAACCTTATAGTATCATGGGCGGCGTACCCGCTAAATTAATAGGGAGTAGAAAGAAATAGGTTAAATGAAAAGAAATATTTTTGCCAATTTCATTGGAAAATTTTGGAGTATTTTATCTAATTTTTTATTTGTTCCTCTTTATATTAAGTATCTAGGTTTTGAAAGTTATTCCATAATAAGTTTTACATTAATAATCGCTGGGGTTTTAGCTGTATTAGATGGAGGTTTGACAGCTACATTATCTCGTGAGTTTGCAAGAACTGATAATTCTGACTCCGAGAAATTTCGAATATTCAAAACCCTTGAAACTATATACTTAATTCTTATTGGCCTTATAATAATAGTATTTCTTCTACTTTCAAATTTCATAGCCAATAACTGGTTAAATCTAAGAACATTTGAACCATACAAAATATCATTGTTTATCAAAATAATTAGTTTTGATATTGGATTTCAACTATTATTTCGTTTCTATTTGGGAGGTCTGTTGGGTCTTGAAAAGCAAATTCATGCGAATTTTTTTCAAATCTGTTGGGGGATATTGCGAAACGGCCTTGTTGTTATTGTAATTATGCTTAATCATTCTCTTGAACTATTTTTTTATTGGCAAACTTTTTCTACAGTAATTTCTACAGTACTATTAAAAATATATTTTGAAAAAACTTTAACAGGCAGGCCTTTCTTCAAAATTGGCCTTAGAGTAGAAAAAGAAATAATTAAAAAGGTTTGGAAATTTGCGGTGGGGATGATGCTAATTTCACTCATATCAGCCCTGAATACACAATTGGACAAAATCGCGATTAGCAAATTATTATCTATAGAAAATCTTGGATATTACACTCTTGCCGTCTCTTTAGCCCAGGTGTTGGTGGTTTTAACTAATCCTATTGCTACAACTTTATTGCCTCGGTTCACCGCATACTTTTCATCAAAACAGCTAAATAGAGTTATTGAACTATTTCGAAAAATAGGAGTGGCAACTTCTATTTTTATTTTTAGTTTTACGGCTGTTTTATTTTTTTTCTCAAAAGAATTGATATGGATATGGACAGGGGATATGAAATTAGCTCAAAGGTCATTTATGTATTTGCCCGTTATTGCAATATCTATGTCGATGTTAAGTATAGTTTCAATACCTTATACGATATCTATCGCTAATGGTTATACGAAGCTGAATAATTTATTAGGAGTAGTAAGTTTGTTCGTTACTTTGCCTGGATACTGGATCGCGACTAAATACTATGGAGCAATAGGTGCCGCTTTTGTTTTTTGCTTTGTTCAAACACTGACAACTTTTGTTTACTTATATTTTATCAATAAGAAATTTTTAAAATTAAAAATTGTTAAGGAAATATACCTACAACAAATTATCATCCCTTTACTGCTTGCATTTTTTATTGTATTTGTGCTTTCTAAAATACCTAATATTTTTACAGGCAATAGAATTTTATCCTTGCTTTGGATAAGTTTAATAAGCATTTTTACCTTAATTATAAGCAGTTTCATTCTTTTTCCATTTAGGGATATAAAGCGATTATTAGCCGTAAAGAAAATAACATTATAAATATGAAGACGGGTACATTTTGTGGTAACGATAATTCGCTTATCTAGTGATAGAAGGTTTAGAAGCTAATCATTATCCTTAACATTTTCATTAAAACAAATCACAATACCATGGTGCTCAGCGTTTTTATGCATTTGTTTTTCAAGCTCCACTTTTTTTGAAAATGATAGATTGTTGTGATTTTTTCGGATTGAAATAAACCTTGTAACAACTCTGGCGATATCGCTGTTAATTCTATTGCTAATTAAAGAAATAAGGTTCCCATTACCAGAAAAGAAGTAATATTATATCGATGGATCCTCTTTTAAGTATTATAGTTCCTACCAAGAACCGGTATTACACGCTCAAATTTTTAGCAGAGTATTTTTATCAAATACCATCGCAGCAGATTGAATTGGTGATCCAGGACAACAGCGAAAAAGGATCGGAGCAAGTAGATTTTATGCAATTTCTAAAAGCATTGAGTGATAATAGAATACGCTATTTTTATTCAAATGAAAACCTGTCTGTTATTGAAAATTCAGATCTTGCTGTATTAAACGCACGAGGAGAATATATAAGCTTTATTGGCGATGATGATATTTTTAGTAAGTATATAATTGAATTTGCTGCTTATCTTAAAAAACAAAGTATTGACGCCGCTCTACCAGTAAAGGCGTCCTATTCCTGGCCGGATGTTCATTACAGGGTATATAAAAACAGAATGCAGGGTCAATTGACGGAAACAAAAGTTTCCGGAAAAACAGAAACAGTGAATATAGAATCTGTGCTAAGGAAAGTTTTGAAAACAGGCGGCACTGAGATTTTCAATTTACCTCGTTTATACCACGGTATTGTCAAACATGATATTCTCAGAAAAGTGTATGCAAAATCAGGATCGTTTTTTCCCGGGCCAAGTCCGGATATGGCAAATGCGATCGCGCTATGTAAATTTGTAAAAACCTATATAATTGTTGATCTGCCATATATAGTTTCCGGTCATTCGTCATCAAGTACAGGTGGCCAGGGCGCGGCAGGAAGGCATATCGGTGAAATTAAAGATATAAAACATCTGCCGGGCAACACTGCTGAAATATGGACATTTGGTGTCCCTTTTTATTGGTCGGGGAATACAATTTATGCAGAATCTGTATTACAATCGGTTAGGAGAATGACAATGGAGAATGAACTCGTTAGCTTTAATTATAACTATTTGTATGCCACCTGCCTAGTGTACGATAGGGGGTATAAGCACAAAATAACAGGAACAATAAAGCAAAGCAAAGGCAGGATTTCAGATATCTCATATCTAAAGATATATTATTATTGTTGTGCCATTTGGACAAAACGTATCGTTTTTCATTTAAAAAATAATATTTTGCCCTTATTAAAGAAATTCTTGAAACTTAAGAATGACCGAATATTTCAACAAGATACTATTGCAGATGTGGCATATCTGAATGACGCGTTAATTGAGCAATATTTGAAGAGGGTTTAGGAATTTAAGAATCAATGAGAAAAACAAATGTATTTCTCAGCACATTTTCTTTTGTATTGTGCTTTATTGGTTATCCTTTGGTAACTACAATATTCTTGCCTGGAACATCAGACATAGAGGGAATATCTCAGTCTGTTACTATTCCTTATCGTGCCTTTGCACTCGGACTGATGCTTTTAGTTTTTTTTCTGAATATCAAGAAGCCTATCGCAGGAGGAACACTGGCTTTAAAAGTATTTTTATTTTATTGGGCCGCTCTTATACTGAGGATGATTTATGATATTTATTTGAGGGAGGATGTTTATTTAAAGGATACATCGCAACACTGGCTGTATGTATTTGGGATATGTTTACCTGCTATTTTCACTTTAATGCGAAGTAATATCTCCATTGATTTAAATAGAGCATTCAATTGGGTTTATTTTGGATTGGCTCTGACCTTAATTATTACTTTATTCTCCAACCAATCATTGTGGGTTGCTTCATCTTTGGCGGTAACCAGAGAAGATGCAAATTTAGCGTTAAATACGATAAGTTTTGGGCATCTGGGTACAACAGGATGTGTGCTCTCTCTGTATTTTCTTTTCGAGAAGAAGTCAGGCTCCTGGGTTAAAATCGTCATTTTTTTAGTAATAGGGCTGTCTGTTTTTTGTATGTTTAGAGCGGCCAGCCGCGGGCCAATACTCGCCCTTTTTGTAATACTATTTTTTTGGTTGTTTGCGAGAGGAAAGAATATTTTTTTTAATTTTCTCATGGTACTAGTACTGTTAGGGTTATTTGTTTTTTTTATTCAATACATATTAATATTAATTGAGAACATTGCTCCTGTATTGGCTGATAGGTTAAGAGAAACGATTTTTGAAGGAGGTGCCGGAGAGCGTGATGCCGGATATCAGGCTGCTATTGATGCATTTGTAAGGAATCCACTTTTCGGAGAGCAATTTGCAATATTTGTTGGTGACGGTACATATGCTTATTCTCATAATATAATTTTAGATTCTTTGATGGCAATGGGAGTATTTGGCGGGATAGTTATGCTTTTCATATTGGGAAGTGCTGTTTGGATCGCATTTAAGAATATACGGATCGGTTATAAATATTATTGGGTAAGCTTGATTTTAATTCAGCAGATAACATCCAATATGGTTTCGGGAACGTTTTATCAGGATCAGTTGTTGTCAGTCTTATTAACTTTCCATTTTCTTAATCAGAGCTCTCATAAGTGGACTTCAAAAGAAGTAGCTAATTTCAAGTTGCGGAATATTCACAGGTAATTTATGTGCAAGATTTAAGGTAAATACAACCCGAAACAGCTAATGATTGTCTGTAAATAATAGTTGGGTTGATGTTTTAAATTTTCAAAAAATATGTTGTTTTACAAGTTTTTTTTTATAGTTCTTTTATTAGTATTAAATACTTTTAACAGTATAGGGCAAGTTAAAAGTGCTAATACCAGCAGCGGGAAACCCATGTTATATATACAGCTTGAACCGTATGGAGAGGAGATGGACCGATTTATTAAAAGTAATAATATCCAACGGGTAAGGTTTTTGAACGAGGGGTTGTTTTTGAACGATTTTTACCAGGTTGATCGAGTAATGTTAAAAAAGCAAATAGCGACGGCTTTTCCGGAAAAGTACGAAAAGGGAGTTGCATATTTGGATATTGAATCTCCTTATTTCGAGAAGCTTCGAGATTTGGATTTGAATCATGCTGAGTTTAAAAGGGCATTAAAGTTGTATTTGGACATTTTAAACATTGCGAAGAATGAGAGGCCCAATGTAAAATGGGGGTATTATGGGATACCATTCACGACCTATTGGGAAAGAACACCTTCTTTTTATGATAAGAATTTTAAAATTTCTAAACTATTGACCGCTTGCGATATTTTTTTCCCGTCACTTTACACTTTTTATGAAAATAATGAAGTTCCAAAGGACGAGAATAAGAGATATGCAATTGAAAACACAACTGAATCGATTAAACTTGGCATCAGTTTCAAGAAACCTGTAATTCCATTCATTTGGCATAGATACCACCCAAGTAATCCGCGGGTTGGACTTAAAGTAATACCTGATGCAGAGTGGTTTGAAAATATTGAAAATATAGCGAGTGTTCAAGTTAATGGGAAAAAAGTAGACGGAATTTTATGGTGGGGTGCGGATCAATTTCTTTTTGATACCCATTCAAAAGCGGTTCATGACGAATTTAAAGGAACGAGCAAAGAATTTTCGATCCATAGTGATAGGATTTTGTCTAACAAAGCTAACAGGCTTCGTAGAGTTTTGAATAAATAGAAATAGCGGTTTTGGCATTTTTTTAAAAAAGAATCAATTTGGAAAACAACAAATTAAAAATTGTCCATTTATGCTTATCAAGTTTTTATATTGACAATTATTCTTATCAGGAGAATTTACTTCCTAAGTTTCATATGAAATTGGGGCATGACGTTACAGTGGTGGCATCTTTAGTTTCTTTTGACAACAACGGAATACCTTGTTTACTTTCTAGTTCAGGTGAATATTTCTCGAAGGAAGGATATAAAGTAATCAGATTAGATTATAAGCGGCCAAACTACAAGTTTAACAAGTTTGTGAGAATTTATGGTAACCTAATGCGTGTTCTGAAGAAAGAAAATCCTGATGTAATATTTATTCACGATTTTTCTTTTATGGATATTTTGAAGGTAATGCGGTTTGCGAAGAAAAACAGATTAAAAGTTTATATTGACTGTCATACGGATTACATAAATAGCGCGCGGTCGTGGGTGTCCAAGTATATTTTTCATCAAACTATCTGGCGGTGTATCGGCAAAAAAATAGCACCCTATGTGCAGATGTTTTACGGTGTAACACCTTTACGCTGTAGTTTTTTACGAGAAGCTTACAAAATTCCAGAAGATAAAATACAACTTTTGCCTTTGGGAATTGACGATGAGGTTTTTCAGCAGAAATTAAGCCAAGACATAAATGGTCAACTTAGGCAAAAATATGGTTTGGAGAAAAATAATTTCGTAATCGTGACTGGAGGAAAAATAGATATTTTAAAAAATATACATCTTGTATTGGAAGCCTTTAGGAAATTGAATGCACCCGGGGCTAAATTGGTTGTTTTTGGGGTGGTCGCACCTGATATTCGAGGATATATTGAAAGATTATTTAAATCTCCAAATATTATATTTGTTGGGTGGCTCTCCCCAGATGAAATATTGAATTTTTTTATCATGGCGGATTTAGTTATTTTTCCTGGTACGCATTCTGTATTATGGGAACAGGCTGCTGGGACTGGCACCCCCGTGATTTACAAATATTGGCCAGAGATGACTCACGTTGATATTGGAGGGAATTGTGTGTTTCTTATGGAGGATTCTATAGAGGAAATAGAATTCAGGCTTAAGCAGATGATAATGGAGCCCGCAACCTATAACAGAATGAAATCCATTGCCCAAGAAAAGGGTCTTTCATCGTTTGCTTATTCCGAAATAGCACGACGTTCAATAGCTAATTAAGATGATTAAAAGAGTAGAGTATTATTGGGCAAAGCTCCTTAAAAAAATAAGGTTTCGAGCGCTCGTAAATGTAGAATTACACCCAACATCGAAGGTATGTTCCGGGTCACAGTTAGTTAATGTTAAAATTGGAAAATATTCTGATATTGGATATGATTGTACGATTTTAGATACGACAATGGGCGCATTTTGTTCATTGGGAGCAAATATTATTATTGGTGGGGCTCCTCACTCTTTAGATTGGGTGTCAACGTCTCCTGTATTTAATAGGAATAAAGACCACTTAACAAAAAAGTTTGCTTATCATGAATTTTCCTTGAAAGGTGAAACAAGAATTGGGAACGATGTTTGGATTGCTAATAATGTTCTTATTAAAAAGGGAGTAACTATTGGCGATGGGGCAGTTATTGGTATGGGAAGTATTGTTACAAAAAATGTTGGACCCTATGAAATCTGGGCTGGGAATCCGGCCAGGCTCTTAAAAAAGCGATTTGATGATAAAATTATTGAAGGGCTTTTGGCGTTGAGATGGTGGGAATGGGATGACAGTGTAATTGAAAAAAATGGAGATGTATTTAACAGCATACAGAAGTTCGTAGAGAAGCATTATGAATATTTTAAATAAAACTAACCTCACGCCAATTCTTTTTGTTTAAATAGTTACGGGATATTATTTTTTTAGACGATGAGTGAATTTGAGAAGTTGTCGTTACAGCTTAGTGTTAACATTTTGGAAGAAGGGGTTTTGGAAGGGTAACTGTAGTTGAGAGAAGATAAAAAACGGTAAAATATCATTACCGTTGACAAAATTATAGGCCCTTTTAAAATGTTTCCTTTTGCATTTTAAATGACATGATACTATCTCGGTAAATAAATTTTTATAATCGTATCAATATTAAATCTGTATGGTAAAAATTGAAAATCGCCCTTATGAAATCTGTGTCAAAACGATAATGGATACCTCCGACCCTAATATTGTTTTCAATGAAAAGGGAGAAAGTGATTATTATACAAATTATAAAGAGAATATAGAACCGAATTGGCATACGGATGGAAGAGGTTACCGGGAGTTGATGAAAATTGCCGAAAAAATTAAGAAAACAAGTCGTAATAAAGATTTCGATTGCATCATAGGCCTCAGCGGCGGGTTGGATAGCTCTTATGCAGCCTATGTTGCAAAAGAAATTATGGGTATCAGGCCATTGATCTTTCATGTGGATGCGGGATGGAATACCGACAAAGCTGTGGGCAATATTGAGAAGCTGATCAATGGTCTTGGATTAGATCTTTTTACCGAGGTCATCAATTGGGAGGAAATGAAGGATTTACAGACTGCATTCCTGAAATCTCAAATAGCAGATCAGGACTTACCGCAGGATTATGCTTTTTTCTCGGCTCTTTACAAATTCGCCCGCAAGAACAAAATCAATTATGTTCTCACCGGCGGTAATTTTTCTACCGAATGCTGCAGAGAGCCGGAAGAATGGGGCGGCTTCCCGGGAATAGACCTGACGCTGGTAAAAGATATCCATGGAAAATTTGGCAAGCGGCCGTTAAAAACTTTTCCGCTTGTAGATATTTTATCCTATAAAATTTACTATAAATATATTTATGGGATGGAAGTTTTCAAGCCTTTGAACCTGGTTCCCTACGTGAAGAAAGATGCAGAAGCACTTCTTACTGAAAAGTTTGGCTGGGAGCCTTTTCAGCACAAACATCATGAATCCAGGTTCACAAGATTTTATGAAGATTACTGGCTGCCCCGGAAGTTTGGATATGAAAAAAGACGCGCGCATTTTTCAAGCCTGATATTAACCGGCCAAATGACAAGAAATGAAGCATTGGATAGAATTTCCCAGCCCGAACTTTCGGAAGAGTTCCTGCAAAAAGAGTTTGAGTATGTGGCGCACAAGCTGGATATGACAAAAGAAGAATTAGAAAAGATATTTAATGGAGAAAACAAGACTTTTCACGATTACAAAAGTAAAATAGGAGTTATTAAATTGGGGGCAAAGGCGATGCAGAAATTAGGATTAGAAAAAAGGCTTTTCAGATGATTACATTGATTGATTACGGAGTAGGGAACTTAAACGCTTTTTTAAACGTTTATAAAAGAGTTGACATACCGGCTAAAATTGCGAGAACAGCATCCGATTTAAGCGATGCGGAAAAAATCATCCTTCCGGGAGTCGGGCATTTTGATCATGCTATGAGGAAGCTCAATGCCTCTGGAATGCGGGATAAATTGGATGAACTGGTGTTACATAAAAAAGTACCGGTAATTGGCATCTGCGTGGGAATGCAAATGATGGCCAACTATAGTGAAGAAGGCGATGAAGAAGGATTAAAATGGATAGACGCCGGCGTAAAAAAATTTAATGAATCAAAGATTAAATATGTGACCAAGCTGCCACACATGGGCTGGAACGATGTGAAGCCTGTAAAAGACCTGAACCTGTTTAGAGGACTGGAAACTGATGCCATTTTTTACTTCCTGCACTCTTATTATTTTGAATGTAAAAATACCGATGACATCATGGCTGTTTCGGAATACGGTGTCGCGTTTACATCCGCCGCACATCATCAAAATCGGTACGGCATCCAATTCCATCCCGAAAAAAGCCATCATTACGGCGAAAAACTACTATATAATTTCTCACAATTGTAATACATGCTAAGGCCCCGAATTATCCCAAGCCTCCTGGTTCAGGACAACGGATTGGTAAAGACTTTTAATTTTAAGAATCCAAAATATGTGGGAGACCCGATCAACGCAGTAAAAATTTTTAATGAAAAGGAGGTTGACGAACTGGCTGTATTCGATATAGATGCAACGAGTAACGGAGTTGAACCTAACTACAGCCTGATTGAAAGATTGGCCAACCAATCGAGGATGCCCCTTTGTTATGGAGGTGGCGTAAAAACGGTCGAACAGGCACAGCGTATTTTCAGCCTTGGAATAGAAAAGATAGCATTAAGTTCGGCAGTATTAAAAACCCCGGAGCTTATTACAAGTATCGCTGAACGTGTGGGTTCGCAAAGCGTCATAGTGGTCCTGGATGTTAAGAAGAAAACTTTCGGGGGCTATGAAGTATACACCCATAACGGCAAAAAGTCAACCGGGATTAATCCAATTAAATTCGCTGAGGAAGCTCAAAAATTAGGAGCGGGAGAAATTATCATAAATTCAATTGACCAGGATGGTCTCATGAAGGGATATGATATGAATTTGATTGATAAAATAAGGAACGCAATTTCACTTCCCTTAACTGTTTTAGGTGGAGCGGGCTCTTTAGAGGATATCGCAAAGGTTATTGACCGGCATGGTATTATTGGGGTTGCGGCGGGAAGCCTTTTTGTTTTTAAAGGTGTTTACCGGGCTGTCTTAATTAACTATCCGACCAAAGAAGAAAAAGAAAAATTATATAAAAATTAGATTATGCAAATTCAAAATAAAACCCTTTTAATTACCGGCGGTACCGGTTCATTCGGCAATGCTGTGATGCAGCGCTTCCTAAACACGGATCATTTTAAAGAAATTCGCATTTTTAGCCGGGACGAAAAAAAACAGGATGATATGCGCATCCGGCTGAACAGCTCCAAACTCAAATTTTATATTGGCGATGTAAGGGATGCCCGCAGCGTAGAGCAGGTTGTGGAAGGTGTGGATTATATCTTTCATGCTGCTGCCCTGAAGCAGGTACCCTCCTGCGAATTCTTTCCCATAGAAGCGGTAAAGACAAATATTTTAGGTACGGATAACGTGCTTACCGCCGCACAGAAATACGAAGTGAAAAAAGTAGTAGTGCTCAGTACCGATAAGGCTGCCTATCCTATAAATGCCATGGGTATGAGCAAGGCTTTAATGGAGAAAGTGGCCATTGCAAAATCACGTAACCTGGATGACAATAAGACCATCTTTTGTGCCACGCGCTATGGTAACGTGATGGCATCGCGCGGGTCAGTAATTCCTTTATTTGTAAATCAAATAAAAGCGGAAAAACCTTTAACTATTACCGACCCTAATATGACCCGCTTCATGATGACGCTTGAAGATGCGGTTGACCTGGTGTTATTTGCCTTTGAACACGCAAAACAGGGAGACCTGTTTGTACAAAAAGCGCCCGGCGCCACCATTGAAACGCTCGCCAAAGCTTTGCTGGAAATGTACAATGGTAAATCTGAGATAAAGATCATCGGAACAAGGCATGGGGAAAAATTGTATGAAACCCTCGTCAATAAAGAAGACATGCTGAAGGCCGAGGACCTGGGCGATGATTACAGGATCCCTGCTGACAACAGCGACCTCAATTATGCCCAGTACTTTTCTGAAGGTGATACCAATGCAGGTTCTGTAGAAGAATACCACTCCCATAACACCCACCGCCTTGATGTGGAAGGGATGAAAACGCTCCTGAAAAAATTGCCACTGATCAGGGAGGATGTATTAGGTGAGGAGAATGTAAACCATTATCCGGCATAGCATTCAGTGATAAATAAAAAATATTGTCACATTGAGCCTGACGAAATGCGACAATATTCTATAAGTCTGAATTGAGATTAAGCGCTATAGTGAAGCTGCGGAATGAGTCGTTTATCGATGATAACTGTAAACCAATAAGCAGATTCTTCAGTTATGTTAGGCTCCATTCAGAATGACATTATTAGTTTTATGTCGACGTTGGTCTGGATGACGACTCAAGAATAAACTAATTACAAAAAATTTAATGCAACCTCAAATAATTAAAGGAGCCATTTCAATTGACGAAAGAGGTTCCATTAAACATAACAATGGGTTCGACCTGTCTGAAGTGTGCCGTATGTACCTCATACAAAACCGGGACACAGAATTTATACGGGGCTGGAAAGGCCACAGGATTGAAAAGCGCTGGTTTGTTGCGCTGAGTGGCAGTTTTACCATACGCATGGTTAAAATAGATAACTGGGAAAACCCCTCTCCGGGCGTTGCACAATTGGCTTTTACACTTTCGTCAGAAGTACCGGATGTGTTGTTTTCTCCCCCCGGTTACGCTACTGCGATACAGGCAAACGAAGACGGGGCGCAGCTTTTAACCCTGTCAGACTATTTGCTGGGGGCCACAAATGATGAACAGAATTACCCGGCTGATTATTTTAACTTTTAAAGCCTTTTCGACGGCCCCTTAGTGGTCGTCATTTCAACAAGCGACCGAAGGGAGCGAGGAGAAATCTTTTCACCCTTCCGATTCAGTACATAGCATTGTAACAGCAATTGATCGGGAAAAGGAGGTGAAGAAGTGGCGAAGAGAAAAGAAAGAAAGTTTAATAAATAGTAAAAACATAGAATGGCGTTTTTTGAATGATGAGGTGGGCAGAGATATTTATTCCTTACGATGTTAGCAGATTCCTCCCCGGCTTCGCGGGTGTCGGAATGACGCTCTGAAATTGTTTCTTTTAAAATTTACAAATATTCCCAATGATCAAAATTGGCATTACAGGGCAGGAAGGATTTGTGGGAACTCATTTATATAATACACTCGGGCTGTTACCAAATGAGTTTGAAAGGGTTCCGTATGATATTTCTTTTTTCAGCGACCCCGGGTTGCTCGAATCATTTGTAAGTGGTTGTGATGTGATCGTTCACCTGGCCGCGATGAACCGGCACCCGGATCCGCAGGTGATCTACGATACGAATATGGAGCTGGTACAAAAACTGATCGCTGCTTTAAAAAATACCGGTTCCAAAGCGCATATTTTATTTTCCTCCTCTTCTCAGGAAGAAAAAGATAACCTCTATGGTAAATCTAAAAAAGAAGGCAGAGAGATGCTATCAGACTGGGCGAAGGAATCCGGCGGTACATTTACAGGGTTAGTAATCCCGAATGTATTCGGGCCCTTCGGGCAGCCGAATTATAATTCCTTTATTGCAACATTCTGTCATAAGCTCACTCATGGTGAAACGCCAGAAATACACCAGGATGCGGAAGTGGACCTGATTTATGTAGGGGAATTAGTGAATGAAATTATCGGTCAGATAAGAGGCGGCAAAACCACCGAAGAATATAAAGTTCCCCATACATCGAGCAATAAAGTATCTGAAATATTATCGAAACTTAAGCATTTCAAAAAGTTATATTTTGATGCAGGTGAGATACCGGTACTGAACAATTCATTTGACCTGAACCTGTTCAATACCTTCCGTTGTTATTTTGACCTGCAGGATTATTTTCCCCGAAAGTTTACCCAGCACACTGATGCACGTGGCGCATTTACTGAAATCGTCCGTTTGGGCAGTGGCGGGCAGTGCTCTTTTTCAACAACGGTTCCCGGCGTCACCAGGGGTAACCATTACCACACACGTAAGATTGAGCGGTTCGCTGTGGTTAAAGGGAAAGCGCTGATACAATTAAGAAAAGTGGGAACGGATGCAATATTGAATTTTGAGCTGGATGGCTCTGCTCCGGCTTATGTGGACATGCCGGCCTGGTACACGCACAATATTAAAAATATCGGTACGGAAGAACTGTACACCATTTTCTGGATCAATGAACCGTATAACCCGGAAGATGCGGATACTTATTTTGAGGAAGTTTAAAAGGAAGGAAGAAACAAGTGAAAAGAAACAAGTAAAAAGAGACAAGTAAAAAGAGACAAGTAGAAAGAAACAAGTGAGAAGAAGCAAGTAGAAAGAAACAAGTAGAAAAGAATCAAGTAAAAAGAGACAAGTAGAAAAGAATCAAGTGAGAAGAAGCAAGTGAGAAGAAACAAGTAGAAAAGAAGCAAGAAACAAGTAAAAAGTAAAAAGAAGCAAGAAACAAGTGAGAAGAAGCAAGTAGAAAAGAAGCAAGAAACAAGTAAAAAGTAAAAAGAATCAAGAAACAAGTAAAAAGTAAAAAGAAGCAAGAAACAAGTGAGAAGAAGCAAGTGAGAAGAAACAAGTAGAAAAGAAGCAAGAAACAAGTAAAAAGTAAAAAGAATCAAGAAACAAGTAAAAAGTAAAAAGAATCAAGAAACAAGAATCAAGTGGGCGACCCGTTCTTTCACCTTTAACTTTTGCCTTGGCTCTTAAAT
>MKRO01000043.1 GCA_001896965.1 Sphingobacteriales bacterium 41-5
TAATTATCTTACTCAAATGGACCATTGCTGCTATTTTGTAGAACCATTACTTAAATATATTTACAAAAATATTTGGCAGTTTGAGATATTTAGCCTCATTTTGTAGGCTCATTACAAGAATAAAAATTTTGAAACAGGTGTTAAGATATAGCGCTGCGATCCAGACAGGACTCTTTGCCAAGCCGATTGCTGAAGGGGACATCGTCTATTTGCAGGCCAAAGACTTCGATGAAAATGGCAACCTTCGCAGCTCTCTTCATCCCGAAATCAAAGCAGATTATATTACCGACAAACATTTGCTGAGAAGTGGTGATATATTGTTTGCTGCAAAAGGAACTAAAAACTTTGCAGCAGTTTTTGAAAATCATAATGAACCAGCCGTTGCTTCGACTTCATTTTTTGTTATCCGGCTGACACAGAAAAATATACTTCCGCATTTTTTAGTTTGGTTTCTCAATCATCCTTCTACACAGAAATTATTGAAAGGACAGGCAATCGGCACATCGATCGTTTCTATTTCAAAAGCAGTATTGGAGCAAATAGAAGTTCCGGTCCCGGACATCAAAACACAAAGAGCAATACTTCAAATTGCACAGCTTCGTATTGAGGAAAGAAAGCTGAAGCAGCAAGTTGAAGTGCTTCGTGAAAAACAAATTCAACAGAAATTACTAAATGCAGTAAAATTATGAAAATTAATATCCCATGCCCAAATTGTGGCTGCCAGTATTGTGAGGCTGAAACCAAATATGGCAAAAAAGTAAAGATTGAAATCTGTAGATGCAATGATGGAAGCGGCGAGTTTGAAGTTTCCATATTTCCTGACAACGGAAATGAACCCGAGTACGAAAAACATCAATGTTCCCAAGAAGATATTGCAACTTGCCTGGCAAACCGATTTAATATTGATTTAGACAGCATGAATCACCAATGTTTCAACTAAGATATTATGACAAAGAAAATAACTCAAAAGAATATTAACGATGCAGTATGGAAAGCTTGCGACACTTTCCGGGGAAGCATTGACCCCAGCATCTATAAAGATTATGTACTTACAATGTTATTCATAAAATATCTCAGCGATGTACATGATGATAAGTATGAAGCTCACCTGAAAAAATATAACGGTGATAAAGAACGGGCTGACCGTGCCATGAAGCATGAACGTTTTATTGTGCCTGAACACAGTCATTTTAAATATCTATTTGACCACCGCAATGAATCTAATATCGGTGAGTTGATTGATATTGCCCTGGAAGATCTGGAAGAGGCCAACAGGGAAAAGCTTTACAGTGAGGACGGTGCAGGAATTTTCCAGAACATCAACTTTAACAGCAGTGTATTGGGTGATACAAAAGATAAAAACACAAGGCTAAAAAATTTGTTGCTCGACTTCAACAAAGATGAACTGGATTTACGGCCATCGCATCTCGATGGCGTTGACATCATTGGTGGTGCCTATATGTTCCTCATTGAAAATTTCGCCAGTGATGCGGGAAAAAAAGCAGGTGAATTTTTCACACCAAAAGAAGTTTCAACTCTTATTGCCAAACTCACAAAATCAAAACCCGGTTCACGGATTTGCGACCCAACCTGTGGCTCTGCCTCTTTGCTTATCAAAGCCGGTGAAGAAGTTGGCTCTGATAATTTTTCACTGTATGGACAGGAAGCCAATGGCAGCACCTGGGCTTTGGCTGTTATGAATATGTTCCTGCATGGCTTTGACAATGCCACTATTCGCTGGGGCGATACCATTCGAAACCCCAAACTGAAAGAAGGCGATGCATTGATGAAGTTCGATACGGTTGTGGCCAATCCGCCATTCAGCCTAGATAAATGGGGAAAAGTGGAAGATAAGGATGGAGAAAAAACAGTAGTTACTTACGATCCTGAAACTGACCGATACAATCGCTTCTGGAGAGGGGTGCCGCCAAAAAGCAAAGGCGACTGGGCATTTATTTCTCACATGATTGAAACAGCTTACGAAGGAAAAGGAAAAGTAGGTGTTGTAGTTCCGCATGGTGTGCTTTTCCGTGGAGCAAGTGAGGGGAAAATAAGACAGAAAACTATTGATGAAAATATACTGGAAGCAGTTATTGGGTTACCGGCAAATTTATTTTTCGGCACAACCATTCCGGCAGCCATACTGATCTTTAATAAAGGAAAAGGCGATAATAAAAATGTGTTGTTCATTGACAGCAGCAAGCATTTTGAAGCATTGAAAAATCAAAACCGCCTCAGGGCTTCCGACATTGAACATATTGTTTCTACCTACAGTGATTTTGTTGCAGGAAAATTAAACGAAGGAGTTGTTGAAGATAAATACAGCTATGTAGCTACACCTGAAGAAATCCGTGAGAACGAATACAACCTGAACATTCCCCGCTATGTGGACACATTTGAGGAAGAACCGGAAGTGGATATTGCCAAAGTGCAAACAGAAATTGAGGCATTGGAAAAAGAATTAGCCGTGGTGCAGGCCGAAATGAAAAAATATTTAAACGAGTTAAACGAATGATTTTTAAAACGATAAACCTGGAAATGTATAATAGACTAACCAGGTTTATTACCAGTTAAATAGTATATATATGAGCAAAGAATTATCTAAGAATAACCCGCCGGTTTTTGAGCAGATAAAACAAACAGATGTAGCCGGAAATGAATGGTGGTCGGCCAGGGATTTAAGTAAAGTGATGGAGTACTCAGAGTACAGGCATTTTAAGCCAGTAATTGATAAGGCAAAAGAAGCTTGTAAAAATAGCGGTCAGCAGGTAAAAGACCATTTCGAGGAGTTCCTCGAAATGGTTAAAATCGGTTCCGGTGCTGAGAGGCCCATGGAAGACGGTATAAAACTTTCCCGCTATGCCTGCTACCTGATTGTGCAAAATGCAGACCCTGCCAAAGAAGTGGTTGCCCTTGGACAAACCTATTTTGCCGTACAGACCCGCATACAAGAAATACAGCAGATGCAAACTTACCAGCAACTGAAAACAGAGGATGAAAAAAGGCTGTTTCTGCGGAAAGAAATGTTTGAGCATAACAAGCAATTGGCCGCTGCTGCAAAAAATGCCGGGGTGATAGAGCCGCTTGACTATGCCATTTTTCAAAATCATGGCTATATGGGTTTGTATGGCGGGCTGGATGCAAAAGGCATTCATAAAAGAATGGGGTTGAAGAAAACTGAAAACATTTTGGACCACATGGGCAGCACCGAACTGGCGGCAAACCTTTTCCGTGCCACACAAACAGAAGAAAAATTAAAACGGGAAAATATAAAAGGCAAACAGAAAGCCAACCAAACCCACTATGAAGTGGGGAAAAAAGTAAGAAAGACCATACAGGAATTAGGCGGTACCATGCCTGAAGATTTACCGGCTGCAGACAGCATTAAAAAAATTGAGAAGAAAGATTCTCCGAAAAAGCTTAAGCCCAAAAAATGAAAGCCGAACCAAAATACCGTGGCAGCTACTCTCCTTACATAGTGATTGCTGACTTGCCTGTTGAACAACAGGTACCATTGAACCAATGGCTGATTGGGCAAACCCGTGAAGCAATAAAGGAAGAAGGAGAAAACAAATACAACTGCTGCTTTTACCATGACTACAGCAACTGGTACGATGGCTGGATAAAAGGAGAAACAGCACCCAATAATGATTAAGAAAAAGAAATGAGTAGACAGATAAATACAAAACCTTTTTATGATTCAATTATTCCTGCGTGTTGGGAAGTAATTGAAATGAAAAATATCTGCACCAAATTTCTAAACGGCGGAACACCGTCAACTCAAGTTTCAAATTACTGGAATGGAAGTATTCCATGGATAACCGGTGCTGATATAGTAGAACAAAAAGTTGTTTATCGCAGGTTAATTTCTGAAACAGCAGTTAAGGAGAGTTCGACTAATATCATTCCCAAAGGGAATTTACTTTTAGTAACAAGAACGGGAGTTGGAAAAGTTGCCATAGCTCCGTTTGATGTTGCAATCAGTCAAGATTTAACAGGTATTATTTTAGATGAGAAGATAGTTTGTCCGCAATTCATATTCTATTATTTTGATGGAAATGAAAAAGCATTGCAACAATTAAATCAGGGAACTTCAATTAATGGAATTACAAGAGATGTTTTGCAAAAACTTAAAATTCCCCTCCCCCCACTCCCTGAACAAAAAGCTATTGCCTATATTCTTGGATTAATGGATACAGCTATCAATAAAAACAATTTACTGATTGAAAAAAAAGAACAGCGGAAAAAATGGCTGATGCAAATGCTGCTTACGGGGAAGAAAAGGTTGAAGGGGTTTGAGAAAACGAAGTGGAAAATTCAATCACTTGAAAACTTTATCAAACCTGTGTCAAGAGAAATAGAGAAACCCGATAAACCTTATCTCGGAATTGGAATTAGAAGTCATGGCAGGGGAACTTTTTTAAAACAGGACGAACTACCGGAAAAGAATACCATGGAAACATTCTATGTTGTTCGCAAGGATGATTTGATAGTCAATATCACTTTTGCGTGGGAACAAGCAATTGCGATTGTAAAACCAGAAGATGATGGCGCATTGGCATCTCATCGATTTCCAACATTTACGTTTATTGAGAAAAAGGGCTGCGTTGATTTCTTTAGATTTTTTATTCTTCAACGAAGAATGAAGCACATGCTTCAACTGATTTCCCCGGGAGGTGCAGGAAGAAACAGGGTAATGAGCAAATCAGACTTTATCAAACTTGAATTTTACATCCCCGAGTTTGGAGAACAAACCGCCATCGCCCAAATACTACAATCAGCCGATAAAGAAATCCAATTGCTAAAATCCAAAACTGAAAAATTGAGAGAAGAGAAAAAGGGATTGATGCAGGTATTGCTGACGGGGAAGAAACGTCTGAATCAGGATTTACAGGATTAATGGATTTTCAGGATTAAATTAAAATGGAAGAATATGACTCTTGATGAAATAACCTACAAAATAAATGGTTGTGCCATGAAGGTGCACAATACGCTTGGTAATGGGTTTCAGGAAGTGATTTACCAGCGTTGCCTTGCCATTGAACTGGAAAGAGCGGGGCTGGGTTTTGCCAGGGAGCAGGAACATGCTATTTATTACGAGGGAATAAATGTTGGCTCACGGCGGGCAGACTTTGTAGTAGAAGGAAAAGTTATCGTTGAACTAAAAGCACTTGTTAACCTGGAAGATGTGCATTTGGCCCAGGCGAAAAATTATGTAGTTGCCTATGACTTTCCCATTGGGTTATTAATAAACTTCGGAGCGAATAGTTTGCAGTTTAAAAAAGTATTCAATAAAAAATACCAGGGTAATAATCCTGCAAATCCTAACATCAAGTAAATCCTGATTCAGACAAAAGGGTTTGATGCAGGTATTGTTGACGGGGAAGAAAAGATTAAAAATATAATATCATGAACAAAGATGACCTGAATATTCAAATTGAATATCATTTTTCATCCGGCCTGGGACCACGAGAAGAATACCGGTATATCAAAAGTGTAACAGCCCTGATATTTAATGGGGAATACGCTGATAACGACTTTAATGATCTGATAGGAAAGCTGAGGTTTAAAATTCTGTATATAAACAACGCCAAAAACGACGGTTTTGATATTTTTCAGCTTTTTGATACTTACGAGTACACATTTCGTCACGGAGAATCATTTTATGATTTTAGGGAAATTGATTTTAAAAAGGCGCTATACAAGCATTATGACGGTATGCTTTTCAATGAGAACTTTTGCATTATTGAAACAATGACCCTGCTACCTCAATACAGGGGTATGCAACTTGGGCCCAAGTTGTTTAAAGACATTGTATATCATTTTAGCGGAGACTGTACTTTATTTATGCTGCAACCCTACCCTCTGCAATTTGAAGTAGAAACAGAAGAATGCGAAGAACGAAAAAAAATCGAATTGAACTCCTTCGAAAGGAATAAAAATAAAGCCTTTAAAAAACTAACCGCCTATTATGAAAGTTGGGGATTACAAAAAGTAAAGGGAATAAAAGACCTTTTGTTTTACAATACTGAGGTACAGAATGAGAAGTTTGATCAGATAAACCTTGAGGATTAAATTGATGTTGAACTAAAAAATAAAATTATGGACTTTGAAGTGTATTGCGATGAAAGCGGATTAGAAGCATTGACAAGAAAAGATGCTCACCTGTTTACAGGAATCGGCGGTATTTGGATACCAGCCGAACACCGTAATACACTTAAGCAGGGCATTTCTGCCATAAAAGAGAAGTACCATATTAAAGGAGAACTGAAATGGCAAAAATTTTCTCCTGCCTATTTTGATTTATACAAAGAAGTTATTGATTTTTTCTTTTTGTCAGGGTATATAAGATTCAGGGTTGTGCTTATTGAAGCAGCTAAAATTGACCATATAAAGTTTAACAATGAAGACGCAGAACTGGGGTTTTATAAATTTTATTACCAGTTGCTTCACCACTGGATTTTTGATTTTAACCAGTATAATATTTTTCTTGACCTTAAAGTAAACCGAAACAAAGGGCGGTTACATGAACTAAAAAAGGTACTTGACAATGCTAACCTCACATCAGATATCAAACAAGTTCAAGGTCTGCCTTCGGAGCAATCATTGGGTATTCAATTAGCAGATTTCTTAACGGGGTTAATTGTAGCCAAATTCAACAATGAAATTACAAGTAAAGCAAAATTATCCCTGATTCAGTATGTGGAAGAAAAATACCTTGGCAAGCCGATAAGCGCCACTCCAAAGTGGGAGGAAAAGTTGAATGTTTTTAGAATGAATTTAAAAGGAGGCTGGTAATGGCATACAAAAAAATAAAGTCATACCAGCTAACAGAGGCGGAAATGAGAAAAATATGGGATGACGAATATTGTCAGGCAGAAATTGAAACCTTTGATGGTGTAATGGTAAAGTTTTATGCTGATATGTTTGACCACATTTTTTTTTGAAAGTAATGATAGAGAAAAAAAGGACAAATCGATTTTATCTTTAAACCGGCTTGAAAAAATATACTGGATTAAAGATGTATTGCAAGACAATACAGCGATATTAAAAAAGGGATGGAATAATACTGATAAAGAGTACTACAAAGATAGAAGGGTTGCGATTGTTAAAGGAAACTATGTGGTTATCATAAGGTTTACAGCATTACTAAAAGCAAAGTTGGTGACAGCATATCAAAAAGAGGACATAGATAATATTCTAAATGCACCTGATTTCGATAAAGATAGTGAGTTCCTAAAATAAGAAAAACGTTGATTCGGGTTCAACGTTTAAGACCTTTGTAGATTCCCTACCGAGGGTAAAGAACAAGACAAATGTAGCTACATTTTTTGAAAAATTATACAAATTCAAAATAAGGAAATGCTAAAATTTATGTTGAAATAAACGCTTTGTATTGATAAAAGCAAGTAAAACATTGATAATGAATGCCCGAAACCAGCATTTTGATTATAAGAAAATGAGCAGTAAAAGTTTGAAATATAATGGATATACCATCATTTAAAGAAGACCATATCAGTCAAATTCCAGCTTTGCAGTTGTTGCAGAAGTTGGGTTATACTTATTTAAGTCCTGCCGAAGCCGATACACTTCGTGGGGGCAAAACTACCAATGTGCTGCTGGAAGATGTGCTGCGTAAGCAATTGCGGGAAATAAATTCTTCTATCAAAATAAGCTCTACCAAAACCACCTATATCAGCGAAGCCAATATAGAAAACGGCATCAGAGCTTTGAAAGAACTGCCGATGAATGAAGGCTATATTGCCGCCTGCGAAACAGCTTATAATTTAATTACACTCGGCAAAGCCTTTGAGCAGAGTTTTGATGCCGATAAAAAAAGCGTAACACTTAATTATATTGACTGGAAAAATATCGGGAGCAATGTATTTCATGTAACAGAAGAATACAGTGTAATGCGGAGTATGAGCAAAGATCATTACCGTCCTGATTTGGTTTTGTTCATTAATGGCATTCCGCTTTGTATCATCGAGTGCAAGCGACCAGACATGAAAGAACCTTTGGCGCAAGCCATCAGCCAGCAAATACGCAGCCAGCAGGATGATGGCATCCGAAGCCTGTATGTGTATGCACAACTTACACTCAGCATTGCCACACAGGAAGCGGCCTATGCCACTAATGCAACACCTGAAAAGTTTTGGGCCAAATGGAAAGAAAGTGAAGAGCTAAAAGTGAATAGTGAAAAGTTGTTGGAATTAAAGAATCAGCCGCTTGCGGCAGAACTAAAAGACAAATTATTTGCCGACCGTTTCAAATATGTTCGTCAGTACTTTGATGAAATGGAGAAAGCCGAAATTCTCCCCACTGTTCAGGATGAATACCTTTTTGGTTTATGTCGGCCGGAACGGTTGATGGATATTATTTTCAACTTCATTGTATTTGATAACGGAGAAAAAAAGATTGCCCGGTACCAGCAATACTTTGCCATTAAGAAATCCATGCAACGCATTTTGCAAATGGAAAACGGCAAACGAAAAGGTGGTGTTATCTGGCATACACAGGGAAGCGGAAAATCATTGACAATGGTAATGCTGGCACAAGCCATTGCGTTGGAGAAAAGCATTCGCAATCCCAAAATTATTTTGGTTACCGACCGGACAGATTTAGATGCACAGATAACCGGGACATTCCGCAAGTGCGGAAAGTTTGTAGAAAACGCCACCACCGGTCAACGTCTTGTTGAACTGCTGGAAAGTAAAAGCGATGCAGTGGTTACCACTATAATAAACAAATTTGTAGCTGCTATAAAAAAAATCAGCAACCCGCTGCAAAGTCATGACATTTTTGTTTTAGTGGACGAAGGACACAGAACCCAGCACGGCATTTTTAATATTGATATGCAAAAGACTTTACCCAATGCCTGCTTTATTGCTATGACCGGAACGCCTTTGTTTCATAAGCACAAGAATACAGCCGAACGCTTTGGTGGCATGATTGATTCGTACACTGTTGATCAGGCAGTGAGTGATAAAGCTGTAGTTCCGCTTTTATATGAAGGCCGGGTAGCTAAACAAACCGTGAATGAAAATCCGATAGATACTTTCTTCAGCCTTGTATCTGAACCTTTAACCGACTATCAAAAGGCTGATTTAAAAAAGAAATTTTCAAGAGCCGATCAGCTTAATAGTGCAGAGCAAAAAATTTATGCCATTGCCTGGGATATTAGTTTGCATTTCCGTGACAACTGGCAGAGCACAGCATTTAAAGCACAATTGGTCTGCGATAAAAAAGTAAATGCTATCCGCTACAAAGAATTTTTAGATGAAATAGGAATTGTAAGCAGTGAAGTGCTGATTTCATCCATTGACGAAAGAGAAGGTGAAGAAAGTGCCTATGAAAAGTCAACAGAAAAAGAAAACCGGTTTTGGAAGAAGATGATGGATGAACACGGCAATGCCAGATCTTATGAGAAAAATATGATCAGCCGGTTTAAAAATCAGAAAGACCCTGAAATAATTATTGTGGTGGACAAGCTGCTCACCGGTTTTGACGAACCAAAGAACACTGTTTTATATCTGACCAGAAATTTGCAGGGGCATAAGTTATTACAGGCTATTGCAAGAGTGAATCGTATTTACCCGGATAAAGAGTTTGGTTACATCATTGACTATTATGGAGTGATTGAAAATTTGGATGATGCACTGGAGATGTATTCTTCTTTTGAAGATTTTGACAACGAAGATTTGATTGGCACACTTACCAACATTAGCGATGAAATAAAAAAACTTCCGCAAAAGCATTCTGAATTGTGGGACATATTTAAAACCGTTGCCAACAAACGGGATGCAGAAGCCTACCAGCTACTATTGAAAGACGAAGCAATACGGGTTATTTTCTATGATAAGCTGGCAGCGTTTGCGAAAAGTTTAAAGCTGGCCCTTTCATCAATTCAGTTTCATAAAGAAGTTGAAGAGAAATTAATCAACAGGTACAAAGAAGATATGACGATGTTCCTGAAACTTCGTTTGGCAGTGATTGAACGATACAGTGATGAGGTTGATTACAAGCAGTACGAAGGGCAGATTCAAAAACTGATTGACACCCATATCACAACCGAGAAAGTAGAGACTATTACTGAGTTGGTGAACATTTTTGACAAAGAAAAGTTTCAGCAGGAGGTGGAAAATACCACTGGAAAAGCTGCAAAAGCAGATAAGATTGCAAGCAGAACTGCAAAGCACATTTCAGAAAAAATGGACGAAGACCCTGCATTTTATAAAAAATTCTCACAGATGCTGAAAGAAACCATTGCTGATTATGAAGCGAAAAGAATTTCAGAAGCACAATACTTAAGCAAGGTTCAGGAAATTATGAATAATGTTTTAGCCCATACTGATTGTGATATTCCCGAAGCATTAAGGGAAAAGGATATTGCCAAAGCCTTTTATGGCTTAACGGCGGAATCACTGGCAGAAAAAATACAGGACGGTACCGTGCGAAAACAAATTTCAGCACAGGCCGCCTTGCATATTGACGATTTAATTCAGGATGCTGTATTAGACAATGGTAAGCCTGTTATTGACTGGCCACACAAAACAAACATCACCGGAAAATTACAAATTGAGATTGGCGACTACCTGATTGATGAGGTGAGAGATAAATACAATATCAATCTTTCATTTGGCGAGATGGATGAGATTGCCAACAAGTGTATTGAAGTTGCTAAAATCCGCTATAAGTAATGACAGAAGCAATTCAGTTTGGCAGCAAGCAAATTGATTTCCGTTTAGAATATTCAAACCGGAAATCATTAGGAATAACGGTAACACCTGAAATGAAAGTGCTGGTGAAAGCACCAGCAGATACTTCAATAGAAAAAGTAAAAGAGAAAATTCGCAAGAAAGCCCCCTGGATAATCAAGCAGCAAAGTTTTTTTCTTTCCTTTCAACCAAAAACACCGGCCAGGAAATTTATAAGTGGGGAAACGCATTTGTATTTAGGACGGCAGTATCGTTTGAAATTAATTCCCGGAAAGATTGAAGCAGTAAAATTGAAAGGAAAATTCATTGAAGTAACAACCGATGAAAAAGCAAAAGCAAGGCAATTAGTAAGCGACTGGTATCTGCAAAACGCAAAATTAAAATTTTATGCTATTGGCAGACCATTGATAGAAAAATTTAGGAAATATAAAGTCGAACCTACTTCAATCGTATTCCGTAACATGCCTACACGGTGGGGAAGCTGCACACCCAAAGGAAAAATCATTTTAAACCCTGAATTGATTAAAGCACCTAAAGGCTGTATTGAATATGTAATCATTCATGAGCTGTGCCATCTCATTCATCATGACCATACTCAAAAATTTATTGACTTACAAACCAAAGAAATGAGAGACTGGGAAAAGTGGAAGACCAAATTGGAAAAACTACTTGCATAGGCCGACGCACCAAGTTAGGCACATTTGCAAGGCACACAAAGCCTACACACAAAAGCCAACCTTGCAAAAGAGCCTGCCTTGTTCCTACGCTTCTGGGACACACTCCGCCACGGTAGACACAGACTTTCAATTCAAGTTAGCCTGACGAAGGGCGAACACATAACAGGGAGTTTGCTGCAATGCTGGCAGACGAATATATTCTCAGCTTCATATCGCTATCAGCCTATATCCAGCCGACGGAATTCTATCAGCTTTTGTTGTTATCTTCATCATCAGTTTTTCAATCAGCAGCGGCTCCGGGCTGGACATTAAAAAATACCAGCACAGCAGCAAGCTCTGGCCGTTATCAGCAACCCTAACTGACCACCGTGCAGACATTAAACGACAGAAAGAAAATGACAAAACAAACCCACGCTTCGCAAAATCAAAAGAGGTGCAATGCCAACTCGCAAAGCCTACGCTATTGCACCACATTTGCTTTTGCCCGACCGCACCCAAGCCCACCCACCACCCTGACAAATGTTCCGACAAACGATAATTTAACGGACAAAAATTTTAACTTTGTGGGTTTAACTTAAAATGAGTAGCAAGACACTTAATGAAATTTATAGATTTATTCGCAGGGCTTGGCGGCTTTCATAAGGCATTACACGAACTTGGACACGAATGTGTCTTTGCAAGTGAACTTGACCCTACTCTAAGAAATATTTATCAAGAAAATTGGGAAATTGAACCAAAAGGCGACATAAAGAAAGTAGTTGAAAAAGAATTAAACACTATACCACCACACGACATTTTATGTGCAGGTTTTCCCTGTCAGCCATTTTCAAAAGCGGGAAAACAATTAGGGCGAGATGACGATAGAGGAACTTTGTTTGATGAAATTGTAAAAATCCTTAAACACAGAAAACCTAAGTTTTTCATTCTTGAAAACGTTCCATTTATCAGGCAACACGACAATGAGGAAACTTGGAAGTATATGCACAAGCAACTTACTGACTTGGGCTACGAAGTAGAACACGAAGTTTACTCACCGCAAGACTTTGGAATACCGCAACACAGAAAAAGAATTTTTATAGTTGGTTCGCTAATCGGACTCAAACACTTTTCATTCAAAAAAATAGATGAGCAAAAAACTTCTTTGATAGATATTCATCAATTCATTGAAGAAAAACCAAAACTGTTTAAGGAATTACCAAAATCAAACCAAGAGTGCTTAAAGCTTTGGCAAAAATTCATTGACCAAATTCCCAAAGAAACAAAGTTGCCCGGATTTCCAATTTGGGGAATGGAATTTGGAGCAACATATCCTTACGAAACATCATACCCACTAAAACTTTCGGCAGCCGATTTAGGCGAATTTAAAGGCAATTTTGGCATTTCACTTAAAGGAATGACAAAGGACGAACAAAGAGTCAATTTGCCAAGCTATGCAAGAGTTGATAAAGCATTTCCCGATTGGAAACGTAGCTATATCAAACAAAGTCGAGCATTTTACCAAGACAATAAAAAACACGTTCAAGATGTAGTAAAAGAAATTTCAAACTACGATTCGCAGAGTTGGCAAAAATTAGAATGGAACGTTGGTAACGGCAAAAGAAAATTAGACAATTATATTTTACAATTCAGAGCTTCGGGAATTAGAGTTAAAAAGGTTGATTTTTTCCCTTCGCTTGTTTGTACTAATACGCAAATCAATAATCTTAAATTAGCAGCATAATGTTACAATATCAATTATTTCCACGTTCATTTGGCATTACTTCAGAAGTTGAAGATGTTATCAAGTGCTTTCAAAATAACTACGATAAAATAAAGTCGCCAGAAAATAACCTGAATAGTGACGGGGTACTGAAAGCTATTGCCAATGATTTGAAGCTGTTGAATTTTAAGGTAGAGCAAAGCAAAGCCAAAGATGATAAGATTAAAGTTCCTGTCTTGTTTAGCTTAAATAACCGAATTGATAAATTCTTTGATGCCGATGCCGTAAGTGCGGACGGAAAAATAGTTTTGGAAGTTGAGGCAGGCAGGGCGTATGTCAACAATCAATTTTTGAAAGATGTTTTTCAGGCTTGTATGATGCCAGGCGTTGATTATTTGATTTTAGCAGTAAGAAACGATTATAGAGGTAATGACGATTTTTCTAAAATCTTTCAATTTTTTGAAACACTATATATCAATGGAAGATTGCAGCTACCATTGAAAGGAATTGTTTTAATTGGGTATTAAAAAAAGGAATTATGAAAATAACACACGTAGTAATACACGAGTTAGAAAAAGAATCAGGTAAGATTGGTGCAACCTTAACCTTATTTGATTCTGCGGTTGATGCTGCCGATAAAAGAGTTGTAAAGCTTATAACAGAGCTCAATAACAGGTATAAAAACAGAAGTGAAACCTATGGTGTGTTTGATAAGAAAAACCCAACAACGTTTCACAGTTCGTTTGAAAAATACTACAAATCCAAAACAGAAGCTGAGTTCATTGAATTTACTAAAGCAGCCGCAGAAGATTTGAGAGTTCGCATTGATACCAATGCACCAGCTAAAGGCGGATATTTAATTTTTGCCCACTATGAGCAAAATAGAAAGTTTGTTGGAGTATTTTTAGTTAGAAATACAATCGGACTTTCTTTCAAGAAGGATGCAGAAAAGAAAAAATTCGATGTTGACGATGTTCAGCATATTGATTTTGAAAATCTTGCTATGGCTTGTCGTTTAAGCATTGATTCTTATAGAAAAAGTGAAATAAGGTATTTGAGCTTTATAAATAAAAAAGGAGATGAAATGAGCCAGTATTTTACAAGGTGGATTTCATCAACTGATACT
>MKRO01000044.1:0-340 GCA_001896965.1 Sphingobacteriales bacterium 41-5
AGGTAGCGGTAAGAATTGTAAAGTTGTTTTTAAATTCTTTAATATTTTTTTCTTGAATGGCATTGCTTACATCCAGCAAAGGTTGCTCTATTATACCAATTGTTTTGGTTTCGGGCATGTCGGCGCAATATTTTTTAATGCCGTCCAAACTCTCTTTGATTTCGTTGATTTCAAAGTCGGCTAATTCCCAATTTTGATTTTGCCCTGCGAACCAAAGTTTAGCATGATGCACCTGTATGCCGCTCATAAATTCTCCAAAACCGGGTTTGTAACTGTCGTTTATTTTCGCTTGCAGGCTGTCAATTCTGTCTTTCAGAAGTTGAGTGTTTTCTGTAGATTG
>MKRO01000044.1:530-940 GCA_001896965.1 Sphingobacteriales bacterium 41-5
TATTGGAACTGTTGTCTTTGGATGCCTCTGATGTTCCCGGGCTTTGCGATGTTGATGAGTTTTAGCATCGCTATAACTATCGGGTTCAATCGAGAACCGCACTTCAAATTTAGTACAAATGATCAGTCGAAGCACATTAACCCCGTTTGCGGCAAGCTGAATAATTAAAATTTTTTTTGAAAATTGTGGTTTGTGCGATTGCCCTTTACATAAATGGCGGTTATTATTTTACTTTTTTCAACTATTGGCACTGGGTATTTAGAAATTTTATGGTTTTTCGGTTAAGGTCGCTGTACATGTGATGGTCAGCTACAGATAAATTAATTTCTGCCAGTACACTTGTTTTTTGAGAGAACGTTAATCCATTAATTGTTGGGAAACTCGCCGGGTTGCTTTGATAGGCATTTAAA
>MKRO01000044.1:1021-1545 GCA_001896965.1 Sphingobacteriales bacterium 41-5
CAATAAAACCTTTGCTCTTTAATTCATTAAAAATCGAAACCGAAAGCGCCGTTGTGATATCGCCTTCTCTTGCAAACCTTTCTGAATAAATCGGACTTCTAACATTAGCAAAATAATTACTGCAAACGCCTCTTGCTTTTAAGGAATTGGAATTGGACAGCGCGGCTGCGTTTCCTGCCTGGCCAACAGATTCGTTATTGTCGTTGCCGGCCATGCAAAATAGGGTGGGAACCGAAGTGGATGCTATAGTCGCAACGCCTTCCTGTGCACAGTAACTTACGGCAGCTTTAAAATTGTACATGTATGAGAGCGCTGTGGAGAAAAAGCCGCCGTTGCTCATGCCGATGGAATATTTGGGTTTAGTAACATCCGTAATACCCTGGCTGTACAAAGCGTCTGTAATAATGCGAATGTTTGCATAGTCAACATTTGTGGTGGTATTAGCGGGCAAACTGGCCCAGCGTAACTTACGATCTCCATTGGCATCAACACCTGTCGTGGCCTCTTCGGCTTCGGTAATAATG
>MKRO01000044.1:1631-4014 GCA_001896965.1 Sphingobacteriales bacterium 41-5
GTGCCGTGCAGTAAATAAACGATGCCTTTATGCCCCGCAGGAAAATAATAATATACCGGTTTCAACCTGTCACGGCCCATAATCTGTTCGTAGTGCAAGGTATAAGCAATACTGTTTTTTAAACTGCCTGTTACCGTTACATTTCTGTTGGGCATCGTAAACCAGGTATGCCATTCATCCGGCCCATTTAGTAGCGCGGCGTCACCGTTCCATTTATCAAAAAGCTGGTTGTTGGAATAATGTTTGGAAAATATATGCACCGTGTCGCCGGTTTTGTAGGTTCCGCTTCCATAGCCGTTATTTACAACAACGGTAAAACTGTCGGTGGAATGTGGATCAGGTTCCGGATTGGTTTTATCCTTCGTGCAGGAGCATAAAGGGAACGCGGTTAGTAAAAGGATGAAAGAAAAGATTAATTTATTTTTCATCGTTGCTTTTCATTCTTAGACTGGTATTCTGTTAAAAGGTTAAAACGTTAAATAACATTTGTTGTAATTCTTAGGGGTTTGTTTGCCCCCAAAGCAATTACCATTTAATTCGTTAGAAGATTTAAAACCTTTCACTGAAGTGCTACTACAGGTAAACGTTCTATCAAAACCGTTTAGCATGGTTTTAGCAGAACTGTTAATCGTCCGTCTGGCTTAGTCGCTACATAAATTATTAGCATGTCTAACGCACAACTTCCAGTTACCGTCTTTTTTCATCCAAATATTTGTGTATCTGCGACTAATATTTTTTCCTGCATTAGGTGCGCTTTCTGCCGGAACAACCACTTCTGTGCCCATGACGGCTACCATGTCCTTAAAAAATAAAAATACCTCAGGGGTTCTTTCAAATGAGGTGTAACGGATCATTCCATTATCAATCAGATCAAGTAATTCTTTTTTTTCTTTTACAATTCTATTTGTAGGATGATTAATGGTAATGTCATCATCCATTAAACTGTCTAATGCCTTAGCATCGCCTTTAAATATGGCTTGTGCATGCGCCAGATCCAGGTTTTTAATGAGTGCTTTCAATTCAGTGGTTTCTCTACTATTTTGCGCAATAACCGAATAAAATTGTGCAATCGCCAAAAAACAAACAATGAAAAATTTCATGATGCAATATTTTAGTTAAAAAATAATTCAATCCTACAAAAAACAAATTCAAATATCACAGTTCATGTTGGAGGCTGGCTTGCCTCAAAAAGGCTTCGTATTGCAATGGGCGGTATTTTTAATACAAAGGTTGATACGAAGCGGAAGCTTCAAAGGTAGAATAAACTTTCTTGCGAATCCGTGATTTAATTTCACCTATTTTTTGTTTATTTTTAGGTCGTCGGTGTTCTGTTGGATAAAAAATTTTAATAAAGCATTTGTTCATTCATTTATAACAATGCGAAATGTTACGAAAGGCCTTTGTTTTTTTACCTGTGAATGCGCATTACCATTGCTGCAGTTGTGCAGTATAAGCAGGTTGATATTTTAAGCAAAAGCGCTTATATAGTTATTAGTGATGGAAAAGATTCGGCGCCCGTTAATTTGGGCTTCGCCGATTTTCAAGAACCAGCGTAAAATTCGCAGGGAGTGGATTACGTGTTTGTAAACGGTGTAAAAGCGATTGATAAAGGGACGAAAACAGGAAAACTGGCAGCAAGAATTATTAAAAAACAATAAATCACTTAAAGCTTCAGATAAACAATGAAATACAACAACCTGTTATTCTTACCGCTTATTGCTTTTGCATTTTCGTGTAAGATAAAAAGTAATACTGAAGAGTTTAACCTCGATCCAACGAGCGCAACCTATGCCATAGAGAAAGATATTTTAACTAATAACAATAGTTTCTATTATTTCGATGCCAAAAATTATTTTAAAAATAAACAGCCCGATGAGTTGGCGATCGGAGTTTTCGATTCGGGTACAGGAGGCTTAACTGTTTTAGATGCTTTAGTAAGTTACGATGAGAACAATAATGCAAATGAAGCAGGCGGTAAAGACGGCCAGCCGGATTTTAGAAAAGAGAATTTTATTTATCTGGGCGATCAGGCCAACATGCCTTATGGCAATTATTTTGCTGCGGGAAAAACCGATTTGTTAAAAGAGCATGTTATTAAGGACGTTCAGTTTTTGTTAGCGCAGAAATACTATGCCAACGCCAATGATAGGTTCTTTAAAAATGATAAGCAGAAAATAAAAGCCCTTGTAATTGCCTGTAATACCGCAACTGCTTATGGCCAGGCTGATGCCGATGCTTTTATGGCTCGTACCGGATTGAATATTCCCGTTATCGGTGTTATTGATGCAGGCACAAGAGGTACCTTACAACAATTTGACAAAAATGAAAACGGCGCCATTGGAGTGTTTGCTACCGTTGGCACAATCGCCTCTAATGGGTATGG
>MKRO01000044.1:4106-6552 GCA_001896965.1 Sphingobacteriales bacterium 41-5
CACTACTCCACGTAAAGATTATAGAGGGCCTTCCTTAGCCAGCAAAGAATTCCCCATTGATAAAACCCTGATGGACGTTTACAATTTTAACTTCGACCATAACAAAATGTTGTGCGATTCAAGAAAAACTGACGATTGCAATGTGTTGCAAATAAACGATGCCGAAAATTATGTTCGATACCATTTGGTGAGTTTAATGGAACAGATTCGCAAAAGCAGTAATCCTCAGCCGTTAAAAGCTTTGGTACTGGGCTGTACCCATTATCCTTATTTGGTTAAAGAAATTGATAAGGTATTAGCAGAGCTTTATGATTATAAAGGCAACGATGGGGCATACGTGTACCGCAATTTGATGGCAAAGGACATTAAGGTGATTAATCCTGCCCGTTATGTAGCCAAAGAATTATATGATGCTTTAAAGGCTAAAAAGCAGTTTAATAACAAAGGCGATTACGCCAAAAACAGTGAATTTTATATTTCTGTACCCAACCTGGGCAATCCCAATGTAAAAGCGGATGCGCAGGGCAGAATGACCTACGATTATAAATATGGGCGTAACGCAGGCGAAATTCAGGAGTATGTAAAGGAAGTGCCCTTCAACAAAAGCAACCTTTCTGCCGAAACCATTGCCCGCTTTAAAAATGCGATTCCTACTACTTTTGAAATGATTAGAAACTTCAATCAATACAATAAAAAATTGACAAATACTCCTTTAGAGAATAGGATTGACTAAAAATTAGCTAGCCATTTTTTTTATTAGCTGCTACGGCGAACAAATGGTTTTTGAAGGTAACTTAGATAAAAACCAGACAATTAAAAACGTGTTGCAGGTAACCCTAAGGAACAGATGACAGTACAAAAGTTAACAGGCAGATATGGGCCGGAGTATCCATTTTTTGCGACTCATCGGCATCGTTCTGAATAAAAAAACTTATCTTAAACAGGTAAAAAATAAGAATAATATTTGTCGATGATTTTAAAAGAATTGAAACCAAGAAAGGCGCTCAACAGAAAGAAAATTTTCTCATAACAGACGAATCTGGTTTTAAAACGAGTACCACAGTGGGCATTGCCTCATGGGTTTTGCAGTTTTTGGTGCGACACCTTTTAATCGGCTTCTTTTCATCTTACTATTAAAAGGGTACTATTACTTTTACCACAAAATTTCTTCCCATATTATAAATCCCGTATCGTCTGCTGGGTGAATGTTCGTAATATTCAAAATATTTCAAGCGGCTAAGATGTGATTGATAGACTTGGTTTAGTAAATTATTTGCCTGAAAGAGCAGTTGGATATATTCATTATCGGCATAAGTAATTTCGGCAGTGAAACCGATATTAAAGAGCGTATAAGCGGGAGTTGCGGTTTCCGTTCCGCCTACGGCTAAATATTTGTTTTGTGCCGCCGAATATTCCATTTCAAATTTCGGGATCATCGTAGTTAACCAGTGTGATTTAGGTTCAAATCTCTGTGAGAGACTGCTGTTGAATATTAATGGCGGAATAAGTGGTAAGTATTCCCCTGCCGTTTCTTTTCCTTTTAAATCTTTTTTTCGGTTAAAGCCATAAACTAAGCTCGAACTGTTGTTCCACCGAAAACCTTTTAAAGCTTTTGGATGAACAGCCAGCCAAAATTCACCACCATTTAACTGCGCTTTCGATTGTTGGTATTGATAAGTTCTGTTGCCCTGTGCATCAAGAATTGGATTTTCATGATTATCTGCAAGGGCAGACATAAAAATGAAGTTCTGAATATTGTTATTGAAAATACTTATTTCACCGGACAGATTATCAAATTTCAGCCTAATACCAAAATCTTCCTGCAAAGAAAATTCCGGAGCGAAAGTTCGGTTACCCAAATAAATAATGTGTGCACCCGGGTCTAATCCATTGCTTCCGATTTCGGTAATGTTTGGCGCACGATATGCCCGTCCGATATTGGCTTTTAGGCTAATGTTTTTATGAGCCTGAAATGTTGCACCAATGCTTCCACTTACGCCGTGATATGTTTTTTTGAAGGCTTCAAATTGCAAATCAGCATTAGGATCGTCGGCATTGGAAAGTTGTTCAAAACCAGTTATCGGATTCGTGCATACATAAAAATCATTCCAATGAACGTGTCTTAAATCGTAACGAATACCACCGCTAACGCTCCATCTGTCTTTTTTCCATTTTCCATACAAATATATTCCGCCATCATATAAATTGTAGTCAGGAATTGGGAAATCGGTTGCATCTTTATTTTTATTGTTTTGCAACATTCCGTTGATGCCGATTGAAGTTTCAATATTAGCAAACTTGGGTGCATTGTATCTAAAGCCATAATTTAACGTATTCAGTCGCATATACATTCCTGCCTGTTTGATGCCCGTAGGGTGCGTGTATTCCCGCCTAATGTTTTTTTGGCCGCCCAATACAATATCAATATCTCCTTTTCCCACCTCGT
>MKRO01000044.1:6607-8173 GCA_001896965.1 Sphingobacteriales bacterium 41-5
AGATCAGGGATTTTGTAAGCATTTAATTCTTTGTGGGGAACAATAGGACGGCTCTTGAGATCATCATCGTCGTCCAAAATTTGTTTGGTAAATTTTCGGGTTAAAGAGTCACGGCTACCGTCCGGAATACCCTGATGACTGTCGTATAAGGTCAGGTTTAGATGCGTATAACCACTATTAGTTTTGTAGCCTGCTAAAGCGGAAATGTTTTTTTCGTTGTAATTCGTCAGATAAACCCTGCCATCTATCGTGTTACGATAGTTTTTTGCCATTCGGTAAGAACCGTTCAAAGCAAATAAAAAATGTTCGTTGGAAAAATCTAATCGTAAGCCATTACCTATTAAATTATTGTTGGTTTGGTATTCGCTTGTATATTTTCCGTGTAATTCCCCGTCATTGTTTTTTGGAATGTAGGGAAACAGACTAATAACTCCTGCAATAGCGTCCGAGCCATACAAAAGGCTTGCAGGGCCTTTGATCACTTCGGCCCGTTCTATATTGTAATTGTCAATCTCAATGCCGTGTTCATCTCCGTATTGTTGTCCTTCTTGCCGAATGCCATCATACAAAGTAAGTACACGATTATAACCAAGTCCGTGAATAAAAGGTTTTGAAATATTAGGGCCTGTTTTTACCGCGTTTAATCCGGGTACATTTTTCACCAATACATCAATAATGTTGCTCTCGGCTGTTTTTTCAATTTGTTTGGTAGAAACAGAAGTTATGGCAATTGGGTTTTCCCTGATCAATGTGGCTCTTGTTGTTCCCGTAATAACGATTTCTTCTAAATTTATGGAATTGGGTTTCAGATAAATGATGTAGTTGTTTTGTGTTGGATGCGTTTGTACGGTGTGGGTATCATAACCCATACTTTCAAAAATCAAGATTGAGGTATCAACGTCTTGAACAAGATTTATTTTGAAATTTCCATTTTTGTCTGCCCAAACAACGTTATTGCCGTTTACGTGGAGAATGCTACAAAATTCAATCGGTTGCTTCGTGTCCAAATCCTTTATAGTTCCCGAAACGGTGTGTTGTTTTGTTTGACCAAAAGAAGTGAGGGGAAAGAGCAATAATGCTAAAATAAGTTTGTTCATTCGATATTGAAAAGAAAATGTCATTTGTAAAACTAAAATAGTTAGACGAATCTAACAAATATTATTAGACAGAATGATTTATCTTTGAACAATGGTGTCACAAGCTGAAGAAAATTATTTAAAGGCGCTGTTTCATTTAACCAGCGAAATACAAAATAAAACAGAAGCCGGAACGAATGAACTGGCAGAAGTTTTGGATGTTACGCCTGCCACGGCAAATAATATGCTGAAAAAGTTGAAAGAAAAAGATTTGGTTTCTTATGAAAAATATGGAAAGATTACCTTAACGCAAAAGGGTAGAAGTGTTGCGGTACAAACGGTACGAAAGCACCGGCTTTGGGAAACATTTTTGTATGAGAAATTAAATTTTACCTGGGATGAGGTTCATGAAGTTGCCGAACAATTGGAACACATTCAATCAGCCAAATTAGTAGAACAGTTAGAAAAATTTTTAGACTACCCTGCAATT
>MKRO01000044.1:8203-8276 GCA_001896965.1 Sphingobacteriales bacterium 41-5
AAAGGTGAGATTAAATTTGTAAAACGAAAGCCCTTAGCCGACATTGAGATTGCACACACCTGCAAATTAATCG
>MKRO01000045.1:0-247 GCA_001896965.1 Sphingobacteriales bacterium 41-5
AAGCTGTTTTTGTTTTTAAAACTATCGAACATACTGTAAATGAAAGAGCGATTAACCAAACTCAAAAACACATTGGCAAAAATCAAGGTAGAGAAAACGATGCTGCGTGTAGTAGCTTCATCGCCTCCGTTTTGTACAGCCCACTGATAGGCAAATAAAACCCCTGCCGTAATAACCAAACCCTGAATGAGACTGATACTTAATTCTTTCCAATTAAGAAAAGTGTCTGTCATTTTTCTGGGCTTTT
>MKRO01000045.1:281-2464 GCA_001896965.1 Sphingobacteriales bacterium 41-5
ATACACAATGGAACAGGTAGGACCCATTATCAATTCCAGAAAAATAACGTGTACCGGCGTAAAAATATGCGGATACATCCATCCCAAAAATAAGGGCAGTGAAACCGTAAGAATAATGGGAATGTGGATAGAAATAATGTACTGAATAGCTTTTTTAATATTGGTATAAATTCTTCGTCCTGCCGCTATACCGGTTATTAATTTGCCCAAATCGTCATTTGTAATTACCAATGCAGCAGCTGCTTTCGCTATTTCTATGCCCTTGTATCCCATTGCCACACCAATGTGAGCCGCTTTAAGAGCGGGTGCATCGTTTACCCCATCACCCAACATGGCCACCACTTCACCATCCTGTTTCAATGCATTTACCATTGCTAGTTTTGCTTCGGGAAACATTCGTGTAAACAAAGTGGTATTTCGGGAGAGGTCTATTAATTCTGTTTCAGTATGGTGAACAATTTCTGTTCCTGTTACTGCCGGAGATGGGTTGGTAATACCGGCCTGTTGTGCAATGGCATAAGTAGTATCTGCATTGTCGCCGGTAATTACTTTCAACTTAAATCCGGCATCATAAATTTTTTGAAACACCTCTTTTATACCTTCTTTGGGCGGGTCATAAAACACGGTAAAACCCAGGAAGTCAAACGAAAACTCCTGCTGTGTTTCGGGGAAATTGGTTCCCTCAAAATTTGCTTTGGCAACTCCTAAAACACGATATCCCTGTTTGCCAAAATCGCTGATCTGTTTACGTAAATCTTCTTTTTCTGTTCCTGATAAATTGGATACTGCAAGGATAGCTTCGGGTGCACCTTTGGCTGCAATTACCCTTTCTCCTAACCCATTTTCGAAAAGATGCGTCATCATTGGCGGCTTTCCGTCCAAAGGATATTCGTGTATCATTTTAAAATCCTTTCGCAGGTCGGCATCTTGTGTTTGTTCATACACCTGATGCAATGTTTTTTCCATGGGGTCAAAAGGTACTGGTTCGCTGCCCCACATGGCAAAAGCAATAAGTTGAGAGAGTTCGGGTGCATTAAAATGCGCTTCCTCAAAAGCCTTGTTGGTTTTATAATCGTACAAAGATTTTAGCCTCATGGAGTTTTCGGTAATGGTTCCCGTTTTATCGGTACAGATTACCGTGGTACTTCCCAAAGTTTCTACTACACTGATTCGCTTGATGATGATGCCTTCCCGCATTAGTTTCCAGGCACCCAAAGCCATAAAAGTGGTAAAGGCAACGGGGATTTCTTCGGGCAAAATAGACATGGCCAATGTTAAACCCGCCAGCAAACTTTCTACAATATTCCGCGATTGCCAAAAGCTGTAAGCCCACACCATCAGGAAAACGATGATGCCGATGATGGCCATTCCTTTTACAAATTTGGTTATCTGAACTTGTAACGGAGATGCTTCTTCCTTGATGTCCTGGATGGACTTTCCAATTTTTCCCAGCCTGGTTGCTGCCCCAATATTTTCCACCTTAAAAACAGCCAAGCCGGAAACCACTAAGGTGCCACTATATACTTTTTTATCTTCTGTTTCCCGGCTTTTAAATACAGAAAAACTTTCACCGGTAAGCGAGGCTTCGTTGACCGAAAAATCGTTGCTATGCACAATCTCACCATCGGCATTTATCATCTTTCCTTCTTCGGTAATGCACAAATCGCCCACCGCAATTTCGTGCGTAGGGATTTGTATTCCTTTGGAATTTCGGATAACGGTACTGAGCGGTTCGTTCAGTTTTTCCAACGCTTCCAATGCCTTTTTACTGCGATTGTCCTGATAAAAAGAAATGCCCGAAACAGCAACAATGGCTCCCAACATAAATATTGCTTCGGAATAATTGCCCACCACCAAATAGATAACCGTAACCGCAATCAGCAGCAACAGCATGGGTTCTTTTAAAATATCCAATAACATATTGTACCAGGCGCTTTTTTTAATGTCGTTTGCCTGGTTGAAGCCGAATTTTTTTCGGGAGATATTTAGCTCTTCTTCCGTAAGTCCTGTAAGATGCTTTGGGATATTGTATTGCATAGAAATTACGATATATTCAATTTTGCTTTCATTTTATAAAATGATATACCTAACCAAATTACTGCAGCCGTCATGGCTATGGCGCCGATTAAGACGAAAATAGGAGGTAGGCCAAAATATACTTCTAATAAAATTCCGATGGGCAT
>MKRO01000045.1:2500-3214 GCA_001896965.1 Sphingobacteriales bacterium 41-5
AGGATATAGCCTTTGTGTTTTTTAGGTGCTTGCCAAATTGTAGCAGTAGATAACCTATCACAATGTTTAGAAATGCAAATAAATTTCCGTGCACATGGGTCAAACGGCTCTCAAAGTGCTTTCCAGAACTGTATGAGTTTATCCATTCATCTTTACCCGGTGCAAAATCTCGGAGATAAATGAGCAAGAAACCATAAAGCATAAATGCTCCCATTGTAAGAAATCCAATGGCAATATTATTTTTACCGTTCATGATCGAATGTTTTTTATTGTTAGTTAATCATCATGTTCATTTGCTTGAGCATCTTGTTGCAACGTGATATTTTGGGAAGATCTAATTTCTGTGTGCCTAATTTCTCCGCTGGTTGTTCCTGCCTGTTGCCCAAAATACATAATTAGAAAGGCAAAGACCAAAGTCACATAACCAACCATTTTAGAAAAAGATTTTTGTTTTAAACTAGACCAAATGCCGAATAAAGAAACCGCTCCCAACAAGAAAGAAAAGAGGGCAAATGTTTTGGAGGCATCCTCGTGTGTTTCGATTATTTCTTTGGAAGATCCTGTTATTTTGTCAACAATTTCAGCAGCGCCATCACCTGTTGCCATTGCTGCAATGGCGGTAACTGCACCCATCACGAAAATAAAATAGGCAGTCCGTTTCACTACTTCTGATTTTGAAACAAAAGCTGCCAACATCACTAATATTCCCACTAC
>MKRO01000045.1:3258-5092 GCA_001896965.1 Sphingobacteriales bacterium 41-5
CTAATAAATGAAAATGTGCCTGGTTCATAATGTTTATTTTAAATTGTTATTGAAAATAAGTATGATAATCCTGATAGGATTTTTCCAATTGTTGCACTAGCTCATTTCCCTCAGTTTCGTTTTTCGCTGTCTCCAATTTTTTTACAAACTCCAAGTGAGGATGCAGCCATTTATGTAATTCATCGTGGCTCTTCCCCTGCATGGTGCAGCTTTTTATTAATTGGTCATTCTCTGCTTTTAAAGCTACAGCCAGTTTATTGTAATCGGAGCCATTGTCTTGTATGAAAGCAGTGGTCAATTCAGCACCTTTAGCAACATACGGCTTCATTTCTTCATTTACTACCCATTTGTCGCCATTGTTTAATTCAATGTCTTCGGAAGCGGCAGCAGTTTCTTCGTGATGCGCGGCCTGAGCCAAAGTATCTGTGGCGCTAACTTTCTCGGAAGTTTGATTGCTGTTGCATGCCGATAAGAATATTCCGGCTGCCATACTTAAAAGAAGTGTTGTCTTTTTCATGATATAGATGATTTAATTTTTTCTTTTTTGGCAATCACAATTCCCGCAAACAACATAACTAATGTAAATGCCATGCGAAATATCATTGCATTAACGGTTTTGGGTTCATATATCCCCCCATTGTTTATGTAGATGAGCAAATCGATGAAAGCAACTATTAAAATGATTAATGCGACAGCTAAACTATAATTGCTCACTTTGATATTTTTTCTGTTATGATATACAGCAAACAAATAAATCATTCCGCATGCCAGATTAGTGTAAACGATAAACAGTATGTAGTTTCCCTCCATTTCTCTAATGCCGAACAAATCAAAAATCACAGATAATCCCATGAATACTGACACGGAACCAATCAGCGTTAGCAATCCTGTTTGTAAATACTTTAAAGCTTTCATTCTTGTTCAATCAATTTTACTATTCCTTCCAAAATAGTTTTCCCATCTTTTACCAGGTTTGTTTCATGTTTAGAGAGTTGCCACTTTAATACATTCATTCTCATTGCACCAATGATGATTGTGGTAAGTGTAGAAGCAGCAATTAGTTTATTATACTGATTGTTTTTTTGACCTTCTTCAACATTTGCAATTACAAATGCCTGCATTATATCCATTATTTCTGCCACCTTGCTGCTAAGGCTTTCTTCAAAATGAAAAATACCTTCGGCAAAAATGACGCTCACTATGGCAGGTTTATTGGTAAATGCCTTTAGTTGTGAGAGAAAAATAGCCCTTAATTTATCCCCTGCAGTATCGGTTAACTTAAAAACAAGCGATTGAATACGAGTTTTCATTTCGGTTTTGAAGTATTCCAACAAACTCAGTAAAATTTCATTTTTGCTTTTAAAATGCCGGTACAAAGCTGGTTCAGATAAACCGATGTCTTCTGCAAGCCTTTTAGTAGTCAAATTCTGAATTCCAAATTTTGAAATTCTATTTGTTGCAGCCTCCATTATCTCAATTTGTCTGTTTGTAAATTGATGCATATTCTTCTAAATCTAAAATCTCGGTTGTTAGTATTCACTAACAAAGGTATAGATGTTTTTATAACCCGCAAATTTTCTTCGTGAAAAAATTATCTCGATGACTTTTCCCTTGTCGCCGGCAGATCATGAAACTGGAAGGATGGATAAGAGGTATTCATCACCATTACAACGATGAGCACTGTCAGAGCTGCCTCAATGAGTATTTTATCAGAACCAACAGAACAATACTCAAAACAGCACTTTTAACTGCCTGATCTCATGATCTGCAAAACTGAAAACAAAGACTTTCAAAGAGCCATGTTGTATTGTAGCTTAAATTAATAATTCATATC
>MKRO01000046.1:0-419 GCA_001896965.1 Sphingobacteriales bacterium 41-5
AAAACAAAATGAAAAAAGCAAGTATTCTTTTAGCAGCAGCATTTGCTGTAACAGTTTTATTGGTTAGCTGGAAAGCAGCTGACAATGGCGCACTCCATATGAACGACTTTGGCTGCGCTTTTTATGACGGGGATGGGGCTCTTGTATGGGCGGATAATAGCCGTGCTGTTATTACTCATTCAGGCAATGGCAATTACAGTTGTAGTGCCAGCGGGGTTGCTAACTCTACCGGTAAAGCAGTGGTTTACAAAGATGTAGGTTATGGTACTCCAACGGGTGCTGGCGTTGGCCGTATTACCATAAGCGCAAGTGGCAATGCTTCTGTTTCTGTTAAAGTACGACCCTAAAAAGAACCTGAATGGGGGTTTCGAGTTGAAAATGACTTCTCATGATTTGATTGGTATGAAACACAAAGTGTC
>MKRO01000046.1:533-5793 GCA_001896965.1 Sphingobacteriales bacterium 41-5
TTTATTGGTTAGCTGGAAAGCTGAATCAGACAACGCGGCCGATGTAGTTACTGAATTTGGCTGTGGTATGAGTACTCCTGACGGTTTTTTTGTTACTACAGCATCGCATTCTGTTGTCACAAGTAGTGGTAATACATCGTTAGTTTGCCAATTCGAAAATGTGCCCAATTCAACCGGTCGCGCATGGAGGTCCAAAGGGGATCTCTGTAATACTATGTTGGGGTTAACAACAAATACCAGTAAAGTGGTTACGCCTAGCGGCAATGGCACCCTTGTTTGCCAGGTTAAATCTCCTAAATAGAGATTAATGACATTTATTCGTTTACAAAGTACCGCAACCACTACCGCGGCACTTTGTAAGCGTTTTAATTATTATTACCAAACATGAAAAACGGCGTACTAAAAATTGTTTCTGTTTTCTTAGTGCTGCTTGCTGGTTTTATTTCCTCATACCTTTTTTTCAAACATATTTATACAGGCGCACCGGATGTCTGCTCCACCGTTTTTGGAAGTAGCTGTGAGGGAGCTCTAACAAGTTCCTGGTCTGAGGCTTTAGGATTGCCCCTCGGCGGCTGGGGTGTTTTATATTATCTTTCCATTGGCCTGCTGTTTTTTATTCCTTTGTTTTTTGGCCAGGAGTTTAGCAGCATATCAAAATTTTTTATTTTTATTCTTTCCTTTTGCGCGTTATTGGCCGGTATTTTTTTTATAGCTCTGATGATTTCACAGCCAACACTTTTCTGCCCGTTTTGTACGGTTATCCACGTCAGTAATTTTTTCCTGTTTTTCCTTTTGTCAAAAATAAACAGGTACGGACGGAGAGAATTTTCAAACGATATACAGTCTTTCTTTCGATCCGGTTCTATTAAAAAATTATTTTCCTCAACCGGCTTTTGGAAGGCTTTAGGCGTACTGATCATTGGTTTTTTTGTTCTTTCCGGCTTTTTTGGTTTAAGGGTACTAACACTTAAAGCAGCCGCCGCACAGAAAGTGGATTTTAAAAAAGTTTTTGCCGACTACGACAAAGAACCGGTAAAACAAATACGCGTTAATACCGGCGACGTAGTGTTGGGGGATACGGCCGTCAAAATGGTTCTTACCATCTTCAGTGATTTTTACTGCCCAGCCTGCCGTTTATTTTCTTCAGAAACCGACAGCATTATTAAAAATTTTAATAAGGATTTTGCCATTGTGTTTAAACAGTTCCCGTTAAATACTGACTGCAACCATAGTATTGGTAAAGACCTTCACCCCGGCGCGTGTGATGCAGCCAGGGCCTCGCTTGCTGCCTTTCAGCAGGGAAAATTTGTTCCCTTCCATAACCAAATTTTTAAGAAAGGCCCGAAAACAAACCTAATTGATATAGCTAAAAAATGTGGCCTTGACCTACAGGCTTTTGAGAACTTCAGAAAAGGCCCGGCGGCGGAGGCGCTACTTCAAAAAAACATACAGGAAGCGAATGTGTTAGGAGTAAATGGTACACCTACAGTATTTTTAAATGGCAGGCAGGTTAAGGACATCAGGAAGGGGGTGATACAAATGGTTTTGACGCGGGAGTTATCAAAACAGCGGCAACCCGGTTAAGAATCAATTATAAAATTCGCTTAGGTTTTTTCGCTAACCAGTTTTCCTCCTTTGTAAACGGCCAGCACATTCGCAATATCCTCAGTCAGGCAAAAATCAATGTCTTCAATATGGCCGAACCGGTTCACCAGCCGGTGATAGTGGGTGAAGTTTTTTGCAAAGGATAGCACGTTGTTTTTACTGTTTTGGTATAAAACCGCTGCTGTTAAAGAACTGTCGCAATGAATGGTGAAGTTTTCTTTTACCCGGCTGATAACCGCACCGGCAAATAAAGTATCTTCCAAGTTAAACCTGTCTTTCCATCCGGCGCAAGCCAGTATTACATTTTTGTTTTGTTTAATGAGATAATCACAAACAGCGGACACGTTGGGGAACGAGCCGGTAATAATATCATCAGCGCCGTTATTTAACGCCATGTGCAATAAACGCGTTCCGTTAGTGGTTGTAAGCACTAATATTTTTTTCTCAATAAAATCGCTCGAATACTCCATGGGGGAATTGCCGTGGCTCAAACCTTCTGCCAGCCTGCCATCGCGCTCACCTGCGGCAATACCGTTTAGCGACCTGCTAACTTCAATAGCTTTCGGAACGGTATCAACAGGAATTACACATTCAGCGCCATTATACAGTGCGGCAGCGATGGTAGATGTGGCCCTGAACACATCAATGATAACGACAACAGCATCCCGCAGGTCGTACAAATGAATTAACGCCGGAGAAACGCAGGTAAAAAGTGTTGGTTTCATTTTTAAATGCTAAACGCGGAAAGTTTCAGGCCAAATGCATGTAGCACTGAGCATTAAACATTCAGCATATTTTATGCGAAAGGCAGCTTTACCACCTCTGCTTTAATTAATTTATCGCGAACTTTTACAAAAACCGGCGTACCGATGGATGCAAAAGCCGTTTGTACATAACCGAGCCCGATTGCCTTGCCCAAAGAAGGAGATTGCGTACCCGAAGTAACTTCGCCAATCGTGTTGCCTGCCTCATCGCAAATTTCATAACCGTGGCGTGGAATGCCTTTATCGATGAGTTCAAAACCAACGAGTTTACGTTGTACGCCATCGGCTTTTTGTTTTTGTAAAATATCTTTTGCTGTAAAATCTTTTGTAAACTTGGTGATCCAGCCAAGGCCGGCTTCGAGCGGCGATGTGGTATCGCTCAGGTCATTGCCGTACAGGTTAAAACCCATTTCCAAACGCAGCGTATCCCTTGCCGCAAGGCCGATTGGTTTTAATCCCCTGGGTGTTCCCTGTTCAAATATCGCATTCCAGATTTTCTCAGCATTATCGTCTTTATTTTCCACATAAATTTCAACACCACCCGCACCTGTGTAACCTGTGGCGCTGATCAACACATTTTCAACACCTGCAAATTTTCCTTTTACAAATGTGTAGTATTTCAGGTTCATAATATCCATTTCGGTAAGTGGCTGTAAAATAGCTGTGGCATTAGGGCCCTGAACAGCCAGCAAAGCCGTTTTATCAGAAATATTATGCATCTCCACATTTTTTGTATTGTGAGATGTAATCCAGGCCCAGTCTTTTTCAATGTTGGACGCGTTTACAACGAGCATGTAAACATTTTCTTCAACATAATAAACCAGCAGGTCATCAATGATGCCGCCGTTTTCGTTGGTTAGGCAACTATATTGCGCCTGGCCAAATTTTAGTTTTGATGCATCGTTGGTGGTAACACGTTGAATCAAATCCTGTGCACCGGCTCCTTTTAAAATAAACTCGCCCATGTGGCTCACATCAAATACACCTGCGTTTTTTCTTACGGTTTGGTGCTCATCATTAATACCACTGTAACTGATGGGCATATTATACCCCGCAAATTCAGCCATTTTTGCGCCGAGGTCAATATGCTTTTGTGTAAAAGGGGTTTGTTTCATTTTCAATACAATTTATGACGCGCAAAGATACTGGTTTGACAAGGGAATTTTATTTGGTTGTGGAGTTTTAAGCATATAAATTGTAACCATGAAGTTGTTACTATCTTTTAGCATGACAATTATTTTTATGCAAACAGGTTTTGGCCAAATAAAAAACACTCCGTGGTTGGAGAAACTATTAAGAAAGGAGGCTTCTCCCTTATTATTAAATGTTTTGAATAATCCTGATACATTTCGGTATCAAATCATTTATACAAAAATAGACAGGGATAAAAACAATCAGCCAAAACTTACAAATTATTATTTGAACGTTGACAGGAACCGTTATTTTAATCCGGCATCAATGGTGAAAATGCCTGTAGCCTTTGCTGCGCTGGAAAAGCTAAATCAAATAAACGGGGGTGTTGATAAATACACGGCCATGCTGACTGACAGTTCTTATAACAAACAAATAGCCGTCACCAAAGATGAAACATCCGCCAACGGGTTACCATCCATTGATCATTATATAAAAAGAATTTTTTTGATCAGTGACAATGATGCTTATAACAGGTTGTACGAATTTGATGGGCAAAAAGCATTGCATGAATCTTTATGGAATAAGGGATATAAGGATGTTCGCATTCTGCGCCGGTTTTATACTGATATGACACTTGATGAAAACCGCCACACCAACCAGATAAGGTTTGTGAAAGACGGCAAAACTATTTTTACGCAACCTGCAGCTTACAGCGATGTGAAATTTGATTTTAGTAAAAAAATTCTCATGGGTAAAGGGCATTGGGATAAAAACGATCAACTCGTGAATGAACCGTTGGATTTTACCATGCAAAATAACGCGCCGCTGGAAGACTTGCAGCAAATGATGCAGTCGGTTTTGTTTCCTCAATCTGTTCCGGCAAAAAGGCGGTTCAACTTAACTGAGGATGATTACCGGTCGCTTTATCGATATATGTCGGAAAAGCCATCTGAGAGCGCGTTTCCGAAGTATGATACTACAGAATATTTTGACAGCTACACCAAATTTTTCTTCTTTAAAGATGGCAAACAAAAAATTCCCGAATACATCCGCTCATTTAATAAAACAGGCTGGAGTTACGGTTTTCTCACAGATGTTTGTTACATCGTTGATTTTAAAAACAATGTTGAATTTATGCTGAGTGGAAATATTTACGTCAACAGCGATAATATATTAAACGATAATAAATATGAGTATAAAGAAATTGGGTACCCGTTTTTCAGGGAGGTTGGCGAAACAATTTATCGGTACGAATTGCAAAGAAAAAGGGCTTTCGTTCCAAAACTCGGTCAATGGAAAATGTCTTACGATTAATGAGATAAAGTGAGATTTAACAATTCTGTGATATGAAATGACCGAAAAAAACGCATATTTGCTACCTTTGCTAAACAGAAATTTACACTATGAAATTTGATAAAATTCATAATAAAGGACAAGCCCGGCTATTCAAAAACGATTATCTTGAAATGCTTACGAAGACTCACCCCCTGGTGATTTGGGGTTTGTATATTCCTATAATTTGCTATTTGCTTTATTATAGTCATACGAAGCTATTTTTCCCGGGCAAAACAGTTGCACTGGTTTTTTTGGGAGGGATATTCTTTTGGACATTTTTTGAATACATTATGCACCGGTTTGTTTTTCATTGGGTGAGCGAGAAACCAACCATAAAAAAGATTTCCTACATTATGCATGGCAATCACCATCACTATCCCAGAGACAGGGAAAGGCTTTTTATGCCGCCCGTTCCCAACCTC
>MKRO01000046.1:5803-11857 GCA_001896965.1 Sphingobacteriales bacterium 41-5
CCGTATTATTAAGTACTTTCTATTTGATCATTGGGAAATATGCGTTCATGTTTTTTCCCGGCGTGGCTTTTGGATATTTAATGTACGGAACCATGCATTATGCCATTCATGCATGGAACCCGCCGTTCAAATGGATGAAGGGCTTGTGGCGCAATCATCACCTACATCATTACAAAGATGAGGGCAAAGGCTTTGGGGTGAGCAGCACACTGTGGGACTATGTATTCGGAACGATGTTCAATCTTAAAAAAGAAAAAGAAGACAAAGAGAAAGTGAAAGATTTAATGTTTTCCAAAAAGTAGTTGTCACCATTTTTCTTCTTCGCTTATATCATTATCCCGCTGACTATATTGTTGGCGGGATTTTAGTTTTTGAAGCTGGCGTTCAATAATAAGTTTTGCAATGATGTCTGCTGCGTCTGTTTTAGGATGTTGTTTCAACAAATTTCTCAGCTTCGTTTCCGGCACATCAAACCGATAAAGGCTGCTGACTAACCTGCCAAAGTCATTTGAAAGCAAATGGCTAATAGCGTTCTTCAGCCGCTGTAATAATTCGCGATTGTTAATACTGAGGTTTTCGCTTGCTAATATCGTTTCAATGTCTGGCGTAATTTTTTTTTGAATAAATTCTTTATCTGTTTTTTAAACATCCCTGGGAATAATAATACGAATTATTCCCTGTTCCATTCATACCTGCAATGTTATAATAAAAAGGTGCTTCGGCGCAATAATCAGATTAAAACTTTAAAATTAAAATTTCTCTATAACACCTAATCCAAACAAAGCAAAATCATATTTTACCGGATCGTTTGTATCTAATTTTTTCAGATTATTAGTGAGTTCTGTTGCTGCAAGCCAGTCATTGTTCGGGCGGCCTAATAATTTAAAATACCGCGCCACTCTTGCAACATGTAAATCAAGCGGGCAAACGAGCTGCGAAGGTTTGATTTGGTTCCAAACGCCAAAGTCAACGCCTTTTGCATTACTGCGCACCATCCAGCGCAGGTACATATTCAACCTTTTGCAGGCCGATTTTTTTGCCGGAGTGGCAATGTGCTTGCGCGTTCGGTTAGGGTATTCAACAAAATACTTTTGATCAAAAAAAGAGTTGTGAAAACCAATCAAAGCATTTTCAATATTTTCATCACCGGGCTGTAAATGTTTTGTAAATGCAGTTTCCAGCGATTCTTCTGCAAAAAATTTATAATGAAGTTGCAGGTAATCAAAGAAATGAAAAAGGTCAGTAGGGTTAAAAGTGCGGTGCGCAAATTTCATGAAAGGACGTAAATCATCTTCCTCAAAATTCATGATGAAATCGTATGGGGCGTTGCCCATCCACAACATCAATCGCTCGCATGAGCCGATAATGCTTTTACGGTTGCCCCAGGCAAGAATAGCGGCAAAAAACCCGGCTATTTCTATATCCTGTTTTTTTGTAAAGCGATGCGGAATGGAAACGGGATCGCCTTTAATAAATGCAGGCTGCTCGTATTGGGCAGCCTTTGCATTTAAAAAATTTGTGAGCTCTTTTTTCATTAATCCTCAAAAACTTCATTCCAGGAAATGGAAAATCCATTTAATACTGAAGAAGATATCATTGCCTCTTCTTCGTAAGCGGCTATTTGCTTGTATTTATTTTCTTCATCCAAAACAAACACAGTGAGTACTTTACTTATGGGTTCTGCGATCCAATATTCTTTTACAGTATTTTCCTGATAAAGGTTGAATTTAAAATTCCAATCCATTATTGATGAACTCTTCGATATTACTTCCACAATCATATCCGGCGCACCAATACAGCCTTTATCATCCAACTTAGTTTTATCACAAACTACTGTGATATCAGGTTGTACAACGGTATAAATTTTCTTGTTTTCGGTTTCTTCTTTCGGAAATCTTACGTCGAATGGCGCCACATAAACGCTGCACTCTGTATTTTTTAAATAAGTGCTTAATTCCCTGTACAGGTTTCCTACTGCAGCCTGGTGCTTTCTCAACGGTGCCGGTGACATTTTTTTAAATATCCGGCCCTTAATCAATTCCACATACTCGTCAAATTGCCACTTTAAATAATCTGCATAAGAATATTTTTTTGTGGGGTCAAGTTGATTAAAGTTCGTGATAATACCAGTATCGGACAATGCTGTACCCATATCATTGCTTTTGCCAAATTTAAAAAAAATTATCCAATCGCCTGTTGCAGGTCTTCGATTAAATCATCAGCGTCTTCAATGCCAACACTCAATCGAATCAATGAATCGCTCAGCCCATTTTTAAGTCTTTCTTCGCGCGGAATAGAAGCGTGGGTCATAGTAGCAGGATGGTTTATCAACGATTCTACGCCGCCGAGGCTTTCGGCTAATGCAAAAATTTTAGTAGCTTTTAATACTTTAATTGCGGCCGCTACATTTTCATCCTTTAGCTCAAAGCTCATCATGCCGCCAAAATCGCGCATTTGCTTTTTAGCTGTTTCGTAGCCTTTGGCGTCTTCAAATCCGCACCAGTAAACGGTTTTAACTTTATCGTGGTTGCGTAAAAAAGCGGCAACTTTTCTTCCGTTTTCACAATGCCTTTGCATGCGCACGTGTAAAGTTTTAATGCCGCGCAGCACTAAAAAACAATCCATCGGGCCCGGCACGGCGCCACAACTTTTTTGTATAAAGAAAAGTTTTTCACGAAGCTCATCGCTATTCATCATTAAGGCGCCCATCACCACGTCGCTATGGCCGCCCAGGTATTTTGTTACTGAGTGCATCACAATATCAGCGCCCAGGTCAATGGCGTTTTGTAAATAGGGTGAAGCAAAAGTATTGTCAACACAAAGCAAAGCGTTTGATTTTTTAGCAATAGCTGCTACAGCTTCAATATCGGTTACATTCATCAAAGGATTGGTGGGCGTTTCAACCCAGATGAGTTTTGTTTTTCCTGTAATCTCCTTTCGAACGTTTTCAATATTTGTGGTATCGGTATAAATAAATTTAATACCAAAATCTTCCCATAATTTGGAAAAAAGCCTGTAAGTACCGCCGTACATGTCCTTGGCTGCGATCACTTCAGCGCCTGGTTTTAATAGCCTGATTACGCCGTCTGTGGCAGCAACACCACTGGCGAACGCCAATCCATGTTTTGCATTTTCCAATGCCGCTAATGAGTTTTCCAGCGCCGTACGCGTGGGGTTGCCCGCTCGCGAATAGTCGTAGCCTTTATGCTCGTTAGGCCCCTGTTGCACGTAAGTGGAAGTTTGGAAAATCGGCGTCATGATTGCGCCTGTTGAGGGATCGGGCTGCACACCTGCATGTATAATTTTTGTATCAAGTTTCATAAAACTAAAATTGGTTAATGCAAATGTAAGCAATAGGAATATCGCGATGGCCTGCGAGCAAAAGGGCACCAAAGCGCGCTTTAAATTTTTATTTTGGAGTAATAAAGGTTGCGGCAGATGCGCAGATTGCATCCGTTACAAATATTTCTTCACCATCTTCTCAAACTCAAACAGGTCAAAGGGTTTGGCAATATGGTCGTCAGCGCCGGCTTTTTCAGCAAGATCGCTGACGTTGCTGTTAGCCGTAAAATAAACAACCGGAATGTCTTTGAGCCTCTCGTTGGATTTCAACAGTCGTGTAGCCTCTATTCCACTCATACCCCAAAGCGAGTTATCCATAAAAATCAGGTCTGGCATATATTCGCTTACCTGCAATTCGATATTATTGGCGGTGGGAGAAGTTTTTACTTCGTAGTTCAAATCATTAAGAATATCTGTACACAGTTCCAGTATCATAGTATTGTCATCAAAAATAAAGACTTTTTTTTGCGCTTCTTGTTCCTTATTCAAATTCATTCCTATAAATGATTAATAAATTCTGCAATTTCTTCAATGTTTAGCACCGCGTCAATGTTGCCATGCTCTTTGGCGTTTTGCGGCATAAAAGGTGAGCCTGCAGAAATAGGATTCTGCACAAAAACTCTGCCACCATTCGCTTTTACTTTTCTACTTCCGTCGGTACCGTCAGAATTGGAGCCGGAAAGCAGTAAACAGACCAGGGCTTCCCGAAAAACCTCAGCGGCACTCTCAAAAGTTACATCAATGGATGGCCTTGAAAAACTCACCTTTTCTGAAACATCGAGCGAAAATGTGCGGTTGTTCTCTATAAGAAGATGGTAATTGGGGGGCACGATATAAATATTCGTGGCTTTTATCTGCTCTTTCTCTTCCAACTCTTTTACCCTGAGCCCGGTTTTTGAACGCAGCAACTCCGTGAGCATATTATCCCTCCCTGATTTCCGATGCAGAACCAGGATAATCGCGAAAGCAAGATCAGCCTTTAAATCCGGGAGTACCTTTAAGAGTACGTCAAGGCTTCCGGCTGATCCGCCAATGATCAGAGTTTCACAGCGCTGCTCCATATTTACTGAATTTTTCGCCAGATTTTTCCGGCGCCTGTGCGTTCGTAATTATTTGAAACAAGAGAAAAATCAAGTGTTTCCTTTGTTCCCAAAGCCAAATATCCGAATTTTTCCAAACTTCCATCAAAGAGCTCAAAAACCTGGTTTTGCAGGGGGCGATCAAAATAAATTAGCACATTGCGGCAAAGGATCAACTGAAACTCATTGAAAGAATTATCGGTTACCAGATTATGAGTAGAAAAAATAATCTTCGATTTGAGCTCATCTTTTAGTTTTCCAAGAGAATAACTGGCCGTATAATAGTCTGAAAAATCAGCGGTTCCGCCTGCATCAATATAATTTTCTGTGTAAAGTTTCAGTTTGTTGAGTGAGATTATTGCCTTCGATGCGGTTTCCAGCACGGCGCTGTTGATATCAGTTGCGTAAATCAGCGATTTGTGCAACAGGTTCAGCTCTTTCAAAATAATTGCAACGGAATAGGCTTCCTCGCCGGTGCTGCAGCCCGCTACCCATATCCTGATAAAAGGGTAAGTTCCCAGTTTTGGCAGAATTTCTGTTCGCAGGTCACGATAAAAATCAGGATCCCTGAACATCTCGGTAACGTTGATGGTGATCTCTTCAAGGAACCGTTTAAAATAGTTCGAGTCAGTCCTGATTCTGTACCGGTATTCAGCAAAGGACACAAACTTGTCCATTTCGTAAAGCCGGACGATACGCCGCTTTAACGACGCCCGGGAATAACCGGTAAAATCATACCCGTACACTTCCAGCACATCGGCCAGAACGATATCTACAAACTCATCACTGCGGGCTGACTTCACGTTATGAGGGGATTATTTTTTTAAGCATTTCAACTAACTCATCCACATTTACTGGTTTTGAAACGTAGCCGCCTGCTCCCGCGGCCAGGCATTTCTCGCGGTCACCGGTCATTGCCTGCGCGGTAATGGCAATCACGGGAATGTCTTTCAATTTTTCATCGCTTTTCATGTTCCGGATTGCCTGGTAACCATCCATTTCGGGCATCATCATGTCCATCAGCACCAGGCCAATATTGTTGTTGGATTTTAGCAGCCTGAAGCCTTCCCTGGCGCTTTGTGCGGAAACGCACTTATACTTTTTGGCTGTCAGCACTGCATTCAGCGCAAAAATATTTTTGCTGTCATCATCTATAATAAGGATTTCCTTTGAGTTATTCATAAACGGATTTTTATATTTTATCGTACAGCCAAACCCTTAACAGGGAAATGAGCTGATCAATATCAACGGGTTTTGAAATAAAATCTGAAGCGCCCACAGCGATGCATTTTTCGCGGTCACCCATCATGGCTTTTGCGGTAACGGCTAAAACAGGGAGGCCCCGGAAGCGGGAGGAGGCACGGATCTCGCGGATTGTTTCGTAACCGTCCATTTCCGGCATCATCATATCCATCAGCACCACATCAATTTCAGGATTTTTTTCCAGCGCGGCCATTGCCTCTTTGCCGTCCATTGCCGATATTACTTTCATTCCGTGAACCTCCAGTGCTTTGGTCAGCGAGAAAATATTACGAACATCATCATCGGCGATTAGCACGGTTTTTTCTTTCAGCACATTACGTAACTCGTTAAAGTTGCCCTGTTTTGAATCGAAGTGTTTGGGTTTATTTTT
>MKRO01000046.1:11880-12369 GCA_001896965.1 Sphingobacteriales bacterium 41-5
TGCAGGAAGAGGCCCGCTTCGTCTAAAATACGCTGATAAGAATGCGCTGTTTTTACAACAATGGAATCTGCATATTTTTTAATGCGTTTTTCTTCGCCTTTCGAAAGGTTTTTTCCGGTAAATACAATAATCGGGAGCTGCTCAAGCCCCTTTATTTCTTTAATGGTTTCCAAAGTTTCATAAGCGCTTTTATCGGGCACACCCATGTCAAGAATCACACAATCTATATCATTATTTTGCAGCGAATCAATGCTCTGCGAAACAGTTTTTGAAACATCGGTATTAATATCATGAACACTTAAAAAGTAGCTTAATGCTTTGGCGTGCTGCTCATTTTCTTCAACAATTAAAACTTTTTTTGGCGACTTGTTGAGCGCATGTTCCAGTTTCCTGAAAATTTCCTGCATCTGATCCAACGCAAAAGGTTTGTTGATGAAGTCCACCGCTCCTTTCAGCAGGCTTTCCTGTTTCATTTTTAAGGAGGACATC
>MKRO01000046.1:12453-17443 GCA_001896965.1 Sphingobacteriales bacterium 41-5
GTATGTCTAGCAATATGGCAAGCGGTTTATAAACCTGTGCCAGCTCAATGCCCGAGTCGCCGCGAACGGCCACTATTCCCTTGTAATTTTTGCTGCGCGTGTATTTCAGTAAAATTTTTGCAAAATCGGTATCGTCTTCAATAATCAAGATCACTTTATCGCCATCAGTAACACTGTCTCTGTCATCAGGCACCGGCTGCGGGATATGTTCTGTAATAAAACGCTCCGGCTGTTCAACCAGTGGAAGGGGCGTAGCCGTTTTCGCTTCAGGGACAACGACCGTTTCCGCAATGGCGTTCTGTGCCTTTTCTGCATCCACGGGCACGACAAGTGTAAATTCACTTCCCACACCTTCCTCGCTTCGCAACTCTATTTTTCCTCCCAAAAGACGGGCCAGCTCGCGGCTGATCGAAAGACCCAGGCCGGTTCCTCCGTATTTTCTTTGAGTGGATCCATCGGCCTGCTGAAAAGCCTCAAAGACCATTCTTTGTTTGTCTTTAGCAATACCAATGCCCGTATCTTTTACGCCGAAACTTATTTTTTCTTTGGATTGATTGCCTGAAACTTTGAGAGTGATACTGCCGGTTGAGGTAAATTTCAGCGCGTTTGAAAGCAGGTTTTTCAGGATCTGTTCTATTCGTTGTTTATCTGTTTTGATATGTTCAACAGCATTGGAGTCAACTTCAATATTCAAATCAAGGCCTTTTTGCGTAGCCGTTGGTTTGAACATCATTTCCATGTCTTTGGCGATTTCTTTCACTGGAACATCGTGAATATTCAAAACCATTTTCCCGGCTTCAATTTTTGAAAGGTCCAGTATTTCATCAATGAGTGTGAGCAGCCCCTGGCCAGAATGCTGCATTACTTCCGCATACTCCACATACTGTTTATCCAGGTCTTCGCTGTCTGACATTAGTTTGGACAGCAACAAAATTGAGTTGAGCGGCGTGCGCAACTCGTGCGACATATTTGCCAGAAACTCAGATTTATATTTGGTGCTTTGTTCCAGCTCCAGGGATTTTTGTTGTATATCCAGATTATGCTGTTCAATGAGCGCATTTTTTTCTTCCAGCATACTGCTTCTTTCTTCCAGTTCCTGATTGCTCTGCATCAGTTCCTCCTGCTGCACCCGAAGTTCTTCTTCCGAAGCCAGTAATTTTTGTGATTGCGCTTCCAACTCGCCGTTAATATTTTCCAGTTCACTGTGCTGGGTCTGTAATTCTTCGGCCTGCGCCTGTGTTTCTTCCAACAGTTCCTGAAGTTTCACCCTGCTTTGAACGGCAAAAAACGCAATTCCTACATTTTCGGCAATATTTTTTAAAAACTCCAATTGAAGCGGAGTGTAATCCCCGGTTGAGCCAAGTTCAATCACACCCAGCGGAATATTATAGCGTGTAATGGCAACAGCCACAATATTTTTAGGCTTGGTATTGCCTGTTGCATAACTGATGGTAATGTTGTCATCAGCAATATGCTGAACAAGAATTGTTTTTCTGTCCTTGAATGCCTGCCCTGCAATGCCTTCCCCTACTTTCAGCACTTTTTTTACATCGTCTGAAACGGCGTGGCCCGCAGCGAAATGCAGGCTGTTATCGTTTTGATGAACGTAAACTGCTGCTACATTACTACCGGTAAGTTGCGTAATGGTATCAATAATATCCGATGCAAAAACCTCAATGTTTTTTTCTCCCATCATTCTGTCGTTTAGCTGAGCAATGGAAGAGCTTAGCCACTCTTTTTCTTCAAGTGTTGTAAAATTGGTTTGAAGATTTTTAGCCATATGGTTGAGCGGGCCTGCCACATTACCAAGATCGATTGCCAACTTTTCATCACCAATAATATCATAATCGCCAACTGAAATTTGTTGTGCAACTTTTTCAATTGCCTGTAAACGGCCGGCGGCCTCTTTGTTTTTTCCTTCCAGCTCTTTGGTAAGGTTTGTTTTTTCACCGTAGTCCTGAGCTACTCTGCGGTAAAAAAACAAAGTGATCAGGATGGCAAGAAGAGACGAAAAAATGATCAGCCAGGGAGTGAACTTTGCAAACGTGTTCACCCTTTCGGTCCGTTGTTCCAGCAGCGCTTCTTCTTCTTTTTGCATTAAAGAAACGATCCGGCGGATATCATCCATATACCGTTTCCCATTAAAAAGCTGTTCGTTGCTAACGTTATTATTATTTTGCCTTTTTTGGCTCAGGTTCTGATCCAAAATCGTAATTCTGGACTCAACACTTTCTCTTAATTCTTTAAGGTGCCCGGACTGTGAAGAGGATTTTGAAAAAACCGCGTCAAGCTCATCAAGCTGTGTTTCTATTTTCCCCTTGGAAGCATTGTAAGGATCCAGAAAGCGAGTATCGCCGGTAAGTAAATAGCCGCGCTGCCCGGTTTCAGCGTCTTTTATCAACGAAGTGGTATTGTCGAGCGCACTAATAACGTGATTACTTTCACGTAACATACGCGAACTGTTGATCAGGTTTTTAATACTGATGTACGAGGCCGCCGAAGAAATAAGAAGTAAGAACAATGAGATTCCAAGTCCTAAAACCAAGTCGCGATTAAAAACCTTCATAAGCTTATTAATTTTTTTCCTGTTCGGGTTGCAGGGGTAGGTAAAAATAAAATTCGCTGCCTTTACCGGGTATGCTGTTTACGCCAATCGTACCATTGTGCCGTTCGATAATTTCATAGCAGATGTACAGGCCAATGCCAAATCCCTGAAAGCGTTCGGCAGTTTCCTCAACACGGTAAAATTTTTTAAAAATATTTTTCTGATGTTCTTCCGGCATGCCGATACCAAAATCTTTTACGGAAAAGTAAAGTTGATCGCCACGCACTTCGGAATTGACATGAATCTCTTCGGATTCATGTGCGTATTTTTGCGCGTTGCTGATAAAATTCACAATCACCTGCTCCATGCGCATTTCATCAGCAAATATTTTAGCCTTCACCGCCCCGTTTTTTATCAATTTAATCTGCGGGTTGTTTGGCTGCATTATTTCGAGTACACGATCCAGCATTTCATCAAAGACAAAAAACTTTTTATTGAACTGCAGTTTGCCGCTTTCTACTTTTGAAATATCCAGCAGGTCAGAAATAAGGATTTGCAGTTTATCCACCTGATTCCTCGCTTTCTGAAGCCTTGATTTTGTTACCTCCATATCCTGCTTATCAATACTACGCTCTAACAATTGCAGGTAGCCTTTTACGCTGGTAACGGGTGTGTTAAGCTCGTGGCTCGCGATGCTGATGAATTCATCTTTTTTGCGTTCGGCCTCTTTGCGAAACTCAATTTCATCAAGAAGTTTAGCCTGTATGTCTTTCAGTTCACGGCTCTGTTCGTAAATGCGGTAAAAAGTCTGCACTTTAAGCAGCAAAATGTTAATGTCAACGGGTTTGCTTATGTAATCCAGCGCCCCCGAAGAATAACCGCGGGTAATAAGCTGCACATCTGCCGTGGCAGCAGAGAGGAAAATAATTGCTGTTTCTTTAGCTTTGCTGTAACCCCTGATGGCTTCTGCAACTTCAAACCCGTCCATGTCGGGCATTTGTACATCAAGAATGATTAGTACATAAGATTTTTGCAGAATCTTTTTCAGCGCTTCCTCACCAGAGGCCGCGGTATCAACTTCAAAGCCGTTTTTTTCCAAAACTTTTTGTAGAGAAATAATATTTTCCGGGGAATCATCTACGATCAGGATCATTTACAAACAAGTTTCATTTTAGGGAGTTGGTAAATTTAAGGATTTATGCATGAATAATAAGACACTCTTATTTAAGGGGTGCATAACAATTTTACCTGAGTCATGTTGAAATTTCAGGAGGCGAAATATCTCCCGCTGGCGGGAGTGCTCGAAGGGCGAGCGTGGAATCGAACCCTGCCTGCGGTAGGCAGGTCCAGCAGCGGAGCGCAATTTTATAAAAATGTTTTGCGCCCCATTTAAGCATTTATACGAGAGGCCCGGCATCCTTCAGGCTTATTGCAAAGCGGCGTTGCAATTAACAATTTCATCACAAATAAGCTGTAACATATTTCTGTTTTCGGCGACTTCTTGTTATAAACCTACTTGTGCAAATCAAAAAACCGTCATTTACCGATGTATTCAAAAAGGTTGCATTTACCATTGTTCGTTGGCACCGTAATAACCGCGTTTCACCGTTGTTTCACTGCCCGTTTGCCAGAAACCTATTGCCTCACAGGCCTTGTGCAGCCTACTTTTGTTTCAGAAACAAACCGAAAATAATTAATAACTTCTAAAATTTAAAACAATGAAAAACTTAATCCTCTTAGCTACAGTATTCCTCAGCCTGAATGTTTTTGCTGCAGAAAAAAATCTGCCCATAAATGAAAAGGTATTAAAAACCTTTAACCAGGTTTTTAAAGACGCTCAAAATGTAACATGGAACAGTACCGCTAAATATGCCGAAGCTACTTTTAAAAGCGGCGATGTAAAAACAAAAGCTTTTCTTGATAACGACGGCAAACTTGTTCAAACCATCAGGTACTACCAACAGGAAAATCTGCCCTCGAATATTCTTTACAATATTCAAAAAAAGTACTCTCATAAAATTTGGGGTGTAACGGAAGTATCAAACAGTACGGGTACCGTTTACAATGTGGTTTTAAAAAGTAGTAAGCACTGGTATACCGTAAAAGCCAATTCAGATGGCGAAATTTTGCTGGTAAGCAGATTAAAACGCGGCGATATTTAAACGGATATCAACAACATAAATTTTCTCATGTAATAGACCGGAGGGAGTATTCTTATTCTCTCCCTTTTTATTTTGGCACCTGAGAAAAAAATCAATTTATTTTTTTGATCTTTCCCGTATTTGGTACTCCTGTATCAACGGAGGATTTTGAGGCGTGAGTGTAAAACTAATTTCAATATTGCTGTTTTCTCCTTCCAAAATAAATGATCCACGCAAATTGTTTTCGGGAACCAATTCTCCCACACGGTTGATTTTGCCCGCTTTATTAAAAAGAGTAGTTGCC
>MKRO01000046.1:17449-26805 GCA_001896965.1 Sphingobacteriales bacterium 41-5
TTTAAAGAATCCGTGAAGTAATCCAGAAAAAAATTATCCGCGAATATCCCGGAGGCCTCAGCATTTTTCCAGTCGGGCAATAATTGAAGTAATTCTTCTTTTCGCTGTGTTAAGATGGCCGAGGCCTGATGTTTTTGCGGCTTCAAACCGGCCAGTGGTATCAATGTATCCAACATTATTGTATTGAAGGCAGACATTGGGGCATAGGTTAAATTTGCCATTGAAACGATGCCGACCCCATACTCCGGCATTATTTTCCAATTGCTTCCAAAACCCGGTAATCCGCCGCTATGGCCTACCGTTACATTTTCATTACAGTCTTTGCTCCAGGACAATCCATAACCATAATTTATTACCGTGGCGCAGGGAGCCCCCGTTGAAGTATTTTTATTGTATGCTTGTGAAAAGCTCCAGGGGCGCTGCATTTCACGAACCGAACTTCTTTTTAACGGTCCTTTTTCGGGAGTATTGCCTGGTGTGGCCGACAAAAGATGAAAAGATAAATAGTTAGAAAAATCTTCGAGGCTGGTCATCAATCCGCCCATGGCGCCATAAGTACCATCATGTAATAAGGGTTGCTCCTGCCACTGATTGTTTACCCAGCGGTAACCATGCGCCAGTTCCTTTTTGGGTACTTTATCATATTCCCAATAAGTATGTGCCATACCCAATGGCAGCAGTATGTTTTTAGTGATATACTCCTGATAAGTTACACCGGAAACCTGTTTAACGATATAACCCAAAAGCGCAAACCCCAAATTACTGTACTCCATCGTGGTTGCGGGATTGTTTGAAAATGAAATCCCTTTTTTTATTAACGCCAACAATTGTGCATCAGTGGTGGCCAATTGGCGATCGCCCCAGGGATTGTCTTCGGGAAGGCCTGCCGTATGTGTGAGTAAATTACGGATGGTTACGGGCGCTGCATCGGTGGTTAAATATTTCAGCGATTTCATTTCCGGAATGTACAGATAAGCCGGGTCGTCGAGTTTTAATTTGCCTTCGTCCCTAAGCTTTAAGATGGCACTTGCTGTAAAGCTTTTGGTCATGGATGCAATGCGGAACACAGATTGCCTGTTTGCCAAAAATTTATCTGCAACATTTGTGTAACCCGTATTTCCTGTGTGTATCATTCGGCCATCTACAACGATACCATAAACCAAAGCCGGAAAATGTTTTTCTTTGGCGGTGTTACGCATCATTTCATCTAAGGCCGGGAGTGCGGCTTCAATGTTTTTAATCCGGTCATTTGCCTGAGCAAGAGATGTAGTGGCGCTACCCGCGAAGAGGAAACAGATTGCAAATAATAAAAAATGCCTGGCTTTCATTCGTATATATTTTTATGCCCGCCCGGCTGAATGCCGTTCGGGCGGGTTTTAATGGTTGGATGCCAGCCTGTCGGTTAGACAAGGAACTTCGCATGTACATTCCACTATGTGAGAAAAATCTATCGTGCTTCGTTTCATTGCTGTATTTGTTTATAGGTTTATTGCGATGACAAGGGTTAAAAATACAGATTGTTCATTACACCTGACTCAGGATTTAAATCGGGGGTTAGCCCACAGATTTATCCGTGGGGTATATTTAATTTCAGAAAGCGCTACAAGCTATGCTTTATTTGTAGATGTTCACTGCTGGGTTTTCAATCAATTTTTAACGGTTCTCCAACCACCTTCATGCCATGTTCCGAAAATACTTTTGCGATTTCATTTTTAGATGGTGGTGATTCCCATTTATCGGTGACCGCAAAGAAAGCTTCCATTTTTCCGGCCGGCATATAAGAAACAATTGTTCTTGCCTTTTCGGTCAGTTGAATAAAAGCATGTGGAACGTTTCGCGGTAAAAAAATTGTATCACCCGCCTGAACGTGAAATTTTTCTTTGCCGCACTGAAATAAATATTCTCCTTCCGTTACAAAAAACCATTCGTCCTGGTCAATATGAATATGTAATGGCGGGCCACCGTATGGCGTTTGTCCGGTTTGTTCAAATACTGACAGTCCTCCATTTGTATCTCTACCGGAAATTTTAATGTCGAGCGTATTGAGAGTTACGCCTTTCATTTTATAGTGTGTTCCAAATCTGGCTGCTCCGGAATTTACCTTAAATGGTTTTCCTGTTTGCATCTCTCGGGATAGTTTAACTTTTGCAAACGAAAAAATTGGTATTGTTGAAAGGGCACTGAAGATAAAATTTCTACGTTTCATTTTTTTATATTTAGGGAATTCATTGAGTGGTGTAGTTATTGGTAGCGTTTAACGGTTTTATCGGTTCGGCAAAGGGGCAGAAGAGAAACTACTACCTTTCAATGTAGCCCCAACGTTGGCAAAATCATTTTTTCCAGATGCTAATTTACATTTTTAAAGCAAATAAAAAGTGACTTTTCAGACAGAAAGCATAAATACCGGAGTTTGCACCAGACAATTATTTGACAAATTGCTTCCCGGTACAGGTTGTTGCAGTTCGGCCTTTGCTTGCTCAAGGCCTGCTGTATTAATGTCAACGATGGCGAGCGTGGTTCTTCATAAAATTCTGTCTTGAAAAATCTTTGGCGCTGAAAAGACAAACAACAAAGGCAAGGAGAGTTTCCATATTTGGGAATAATATTTTCTGTTCAGTACGCCTCGTGCCGTCGTCTATGTTGACGCCCAATACATAAAAATAAGTACAGCATGAACCTAACCTATAAATTGCTACTACAGCCATTTCGCCGGTTTTTACTTCGCTGTTTTTCAAAGCGCTCCCTTCTACATTTTCCTCAATAAATTTTATCTTTCCGTAATGAAATCCCAAACTGAAAAATACCTCAGGTATATTTTAAACCCGCTGGAACTCTTTGGTACAGAAAGGACCCGCGAAATTCTTTCAGTAAACCCCACGGTGCTTCCTGAGCGGGAAGAAGCGGCGCACGTTGTGATCTCTGCCTTTGTCTACAACAAGGAAGCCATTGAGGAAAGAAAGGACATGAGCGTAATTGATTGCCTGAAATTAAATACGGGTAACGGAAAAATTGTTTGGGTGAATGTGGATGGCCTCAGAAAAAACGATGTGGATGCCATTGGCGAACGGTTTGGAATTTCTCCTCTGTTGCGCGAAGATATTTTAGCGGTAGGCCAGCGCCCCAAGATGGATGAAATGGATGAAATTTTGTTCAGCGTAATGAACATGCTTTATTACAACGAACAAAAACAGTCGGTAGAGCAGGAGCAGATAAGCCTGGTGCTGGGCAAAAATTTTGTAATCACTTTTCAGGACGATCCCTCCAGAGACGTTTTTGATGCGCTGCGCGAGCGCCTGAAATCACCCACCAGTAAAACCCGCGGCAAGGAAGCGGATTATTTATACTACACGCTGATTGATACCATTGTTGACCATTATTTTCTGGTGATGGATAAACTGGGAGATCAGATTGAAGACCTGGAGGAACAGATTGTGCGCAGCGCCAATAAAAGAACCCTCGCCAACATCAACGCCATCAGAAAAGAGCAGATTGTTTTGAAACGCAGCATTTACCCTTTGCGCGAAGTGATTGCGAATATTATTAAAAGCGAAAGCGATTTGCTTACAGAGTTTAACGAACGGTATTATAAAGATGTTTACGATCACGCCGTGCAGTCAATTGACCTGGTGGACAACTACCGCGATATGATTATGGGTATGCAGGATCTTTACATCAGCAACGTAAACCTGCGCATGAATGAGGTGATGAAAGTAATGGCGATTGTAACCTGTGTGCTGGCGCCGGCAACTGTTATCGGCGGCATTTTTGGAATGAACTTCGACATCATTCCGCTTACCAAACACCACTGGGGTTTTTGGATAGCCGTGGCGATGATGTTTATCATTCCGGTGTGGATGTTGATGGCGTTTAAAAGAAGAGGTTGGTTTTAGCTTATTTCTTTTTGTACACCGGCACTGTGCTACAGGGTTCTCCGTACATAATGCTTTTGGCCACGGGTAAAAGCACACGTGTGATTTCTGCGTAAGCATAATCGCTGATTTGCATATCGCCGCAGCCTTTTATTACAACACGGGTGTCCTTATAATCATCAGTATTTAAAGTGTTGATTTCTTTTAGTAGCAATCTTTTCTTAATCTCATCGGCATCGCCAACGGCCACAAACCTGGCAACGCCAAAAAGGTAAGTTGTAATGAGCATGTAAGCCCATTGCGGAATGATAGCGTCTGCCGAGCAAACGATGCCAACATTTCTGCCCCGGTATTTTTCCCAGTCAAGGGTTTTTAAAGCTTCACGAAAATCTTTTTCTTTTAGAATCATTTCCATGAAGAGGTGGTCTTTTATGTCAAAGAGAATAACTTCTTCCTTTGAAAAAAAATCTTCAAGATTCAATGTAATGATGCCGCTTTCGGCAACTTTGTTTTTAATTTCCATTTGAATAGTAACAATGAATAACGGCGAAATGTTTTAGGGGTTTAAACGAAAACAGCCCCTTTTACGGGGCTGCCCTGCAGTGGATTTCGGTTGAAATTCCGCCTCGAATATAATTAATAAAACTTATTCCGGTTATCTTTTATGGTAGCTGCTTCGCGCAATGCCTGTAACGCAGCAAAGCGGGTTTGCTGTTTGGCCTGCTGGTACCTCATCATTCTTTCCTGCTCTACATTAGCGGCGGCAACCGGAGTAGCCATAATGTTATCTACACGAATAATATACACACCCTGCGAACCTGCGATGGCTTCGGGAACCACTTTGTTTACATTGGCTTGATTAAAAGACGCGCCAATCACTTTTGGTTCAAAGCCCAGCACGGGGTTACCCTGCCCGTTAAAGCGAAGGCTGTCGGCAGTTTCAACTGATTTTTTTAATGCGGTGGCCGCAGCTTCCAAAGTTGTTACTTTGCCTATTTTGGTCGTGATGAGGTCGGCTTTTTTCTCGTTAAGCAATAATGGTTCTACCATCATTCTGGCCTTTGCTGCACTCATGGTACCTTCTTTGTTTACTTCTGTAACAAGGCCTACCACGTAATAATTTCCAACACGTTGCGGTTGCACAATATCGCCCAGGTCGGCTTCGTAAATGCTTTTTACAAATGATCTTGAGCTGCCAACGCCCTGAATCATTGAACCGGTTGGAGCAATATCAGTGGCAATTGCTTTATTAATTCCTTTCTCTTTTTGTAATTTTTCCGCCGCTTCGTTAAATGTTTTTTGATCTTTTGCCTGGCCTGCAAATTTGGTGGCTTCGTTGTTTGCGGCCATATCGGTTTCCTGGCTTGCTTCAATCGGCTTACTTATATAAGCGATTTTATAACCGGTTGAACTTCCTTTTTGAGAAAGGATTTCAATAATATGGTAACCAAAATCGGTTTTTACAACAGCTCTGCTGCCAACAGGGTTTCCGAAAATAAAGTCGTTGAATTCAGGAACCATTTGGCCGGATGGCACATCATCGTAAACACCACCGTTGTTTACGCTTCCCGGATCGGTGGAGAATTTTACCACCATCGAATCGAAATTAGCGCCGTTCCTGATCGCCAAAGCAACACTGTCTGCCAGTTTTTTTGCCGTAGCGGTATCTCTTAACGGAATTTGTTGCCCGGACTGAGGATCCTGCGTAGCAAGGCCAATCAAAATATGTCTGATTTTCACTGTATCAGGAATTTGTTTTGCACCCAAAACTTTTGCCAGGCTATAACTGCTGCCATCAATATAGGGCCCGTAAATATTGCCCACGCCCACTCTGAAAATTGAATCCTTCATGGGGATCTGTATCCTATTGCTGCTAATGTAACCATTATAAAAAGTGTTCACGCCCTGGTTGGTGAGAAAACTTTCAATGTCTCTGGTGCTGTCAAAAGCCGCTTTCAATTCAGTAATATTTCTCATCGCTGTTGTGCTGTCTGCTGCGCTTGGCTGCGCATCAAAAGCTACGTAAGAAATGCTGCGGCTTTCGGGTTGTTTAAAATCTTTTTTATTTTTATTGATGAACGCCTGAATATCTGCGTCGGTAACTTTTACTGCAGAGTCGGAGATGCTGGTGTAGGGTTCCCTAACAAACGAAATCTTTGACATCAAAGCATTTTCGGCATTTTGTTTTTCAATCATCCATTTAGGGAAATTAATGCTGGCTGAAAACAATGCATCAAATTTCTCTCCCAAATGTTGCAGAACCAACTGGTCTAAAAAAGAATTCATTTGTGCTTTTTGCTCAGCGGTTCCTTTTGATTTAACTTCATTGATTTGCTGCTGGGCAACCGCGCCGTTGTACTGGCCGGTTTGAGGATCAGTAAAGGCCTGCTTTAACTCCTGCGGCGGGTTTGTGCCAAACAAAAGGTCGTTGAGTTCTTTTTTACCAACTGTAATTCCGAGTTTTTCGGTTTCCTGGTCAATAAGCACTCTCATAATTTCCTGGTTCCAGGCAGCTTCGTTAGCTTGTTGTGCCGCCATTTCACCATCACCCATTTGGCGGCTCTTCATCATTTCAGTTTGTTGCTCAACAAGGGTACTGAAGTTTTGAATGCTAATTTCTTCTCCGTTGATTTTTCCTACGGTCATAGATTGGCCGCGAAACAAGCTTCCTCCGTTTTCAAACGCAAGCATCACCACAAATATGACAAGTGCAAAGGCAATAATGATGGCCATTACCTTGCCGTATTTATCCTGAATCTTCTGAATTACTGACATAAATATTTATTATTATATAAAAAAGGTTGGCAAAAATAGCACTTTTGAATATATTAACAAACTGTGGAAAACAAAGGGGTTTTAAGGCATTGAGTATCCTTTATAAACTGTATGCTGGTAAAAAAGCAAGATTTTCTGAGTAAAAACATTTCGTTATGAAAACTTGCTCCCTATCTTTACAACCTAAATAAAAACCAGGGCTTTCAAATGTACAACCTCATTCTTTTCGGGCCTCCGGGTAGTGGAAAAGGAACCCAATCCGGCAAACTGGTGGAAAAATATGGACTCGTTCATCTTTCCACCGGCGATTTGCTGCGCGCAGAAATCGCAAAGAAATCTCCATTGGGCGTTGAGGCAAAAAAGCTGATTGATAAAGGCCAACTGGTGCCCGACGAAATGGTGGTGGGTATTATTGACAATTGCCTGGAAGAAAACAAAGAAGCAAAAGGGTTTTTGTTTGATGGCTTTCCAAGAACGGTTAACCAGGCAAAATCTCTTGAAAAACTTTTAGCGCTCCGGAAAACAGCTATTGACAGCGTTTTGTTTTTGAATGTGGACCACGACGAGTTGGTTAAAAGAGTTTTAAACAGAGGGAAAACCTCCGGCCGGGCTGATGACTCCGACGAAGAAATTGTGAGAAAGCGGTTTGCTATTTACCAGCGCGATACGGAGCCGGTGGCCAATTACTTTAATGAAAAAAATATGCTCAGGATCATTACAGGATCGGGCTCTGTTGACGAAACGTTTCAAGCACTTTGCAAAGAAATTGAAAGAGAAAAGTAGTTTATTTCTTAGAAAAAAGCGAATCCGCCTTGTTGATGCCTTTTAAAACGGCATCTTTCATTTTGTTAACTTTTTCTAATTCGCTTTGCAGGTATTTTACTCTTTCTGGCTCATTATTTTTTAAGGAGTCGTATTTAAATTCTCCCATCCATTGGTTCATGGCAAAATCGGCGTAATCCAAAGCTTTTAAAGTGCTGTCCAATTCCGTTTTATAATTTGCCAGCATTTTTTGTTTGGCTGAGGGAAGTTTGTTTATTGAATCAATGGCTGCTTTTGTTTGGTTTTGAAGCCGCTCAAGCTTCATCATTTTAGGCATGGCAACATCGTGGCCGGCCATCACGTCATCAAAAAGACTGTCAGCCAATGATTTTTTTTCTTCCGGTTGCGCAGCTTGGTTATTACATGCTGCGAAGAATAGAACGAAGACGGGGATCAATAAAAAATATTTCATATTGCTGCAAGTTACACCTATTGGGCCGGAAAATCAGGTATAGTGTGAGAAGCGAGGCCCCAAATCAGAGCAATCCCAAACCCAATAAGAATAATACCGTTTAAGCGGTTAATAAGTTGAATATTATGCGGCGTGAGCCGGTTTCTGATTTTGCCCGCAAGCATCACTTTTATAATGTCCGCAGCTAATACAAAAAGAAGACAGGTTAAAAAAAGAACAATCCTTTCGCGGATGGTGTGGTTAATAAAAGTTGTGGAAGTTGTAAGCCAGAATAAAAATACCGCGGGGTTTAAAATATTCATGAAGAACCCTGAAAAAAACAGTCTCACATAATCGCGGCCGCGCATTTCGGCATCCAGAATTTTACCCTTATCATTTATTTTGACTTTTTTAAAAAACAAAAAATAAATACCCATCAATATTAAAAATATACTACCGCAGATGCCAATAATTTGCTTGTGAGAGCTGAGGGTTTCAAAAAGGGCTGTAAACACATTACTGATGATTGCCAGTGTAAAATCGCTGGCAGAAACGCCGGCCACAAAAGCAAAACCACCTTTGTGACCAACATTAATACTGTGTTTTATGATGGAAAAAAGCACCGGCCCAACGGCTATGCTCAGCAAAAGCCCAAGTGTTATTCCTTTTAAAAAGGCTTCAATCATACAGGCAACAAAATAAAAAAAGTTTTTGCAAGAGAAGAATTAAATTTTACCGGAGGCAAGAAACCGGTTCCAGTCTTCCAGCATCCGGCCTTTCATTACGCGGGGGAATTTGTGCTGGCTGCCAACTTTTCCTTTCAGTTCCATGAATTTCAGAAACTTTTCTTCCGGTAAAATTTCAAGAAAAACATCTTTCAGCGCGCTGTCACGCTCGGTAGAATAATCGTCATTTATTTTGCGCAAAGCATTGTCTATGAAAGTTCTTAATGCGCCCGCATCAACGGTATCGTTTGTGGCCACATACCATTTATGAGCAAAAAGGTTTTCATGAGGAAAGCCAACAACCGTATACTCAGGTATGCTGATGTTAAAATGATCGTTGGCGGCTTCTATAGCATGGTTCATATTTTCCACGCTCAGGTGTTCGCCAACCAGGCTTAAAAAATGTTTGGTACGACCGGTAATTACAACTTCGTTTGTTTTCTTATCAATGAAACGAATGGTATCTCCAAGTAAATAGCGCCATGACCCGGCATTGGTACTCATCAGCAGGGCGTAGTCTTTTCCTATTTCCACCTCATCAATCAATAACGCTTCGGGATTGGCCACAATATTGCCGCTGGTGTCAAAATTTTTATCGCTGAAAGGAACAAATTCAAAAAAGATATTATTATTTGTCACAAGCTGAATGCCGCCCTTTTCACGCATTTTAAAACCAATAAAACCCTCGCTTGAAAGATAGTTTTCAACATAAACGATCGGTTTGCCCAAAAGTTTTTCAAACGATTTTCTGTAAGGTTGAAAAGCTACGCCGCC
>MKRO01000046.1:26896-27462 GCA_001896965.1 Sphingobacteriales bacterium 41-5
CCGTCAATATAACCGATATCCCAATCGCGCGCATGTTCCACAGTTTCGTTCAGCTTTTGATCCCAGTCTTTCATCTCGGCAATGCGGCCGCCCGGTTTATAAAAAGTTTGCAACCAAAAAGGCCTTTTTTTTGCGAGAATGCCACTAAGGTCACCGGCATACCAGCCGGCTTCGCCTTTTTGAAGATCGGTGGTTCCGCCCAGCATCAAAAATCCTTTAGTGAGTGCTTTACGGTTGGCATCTTCGTAGCTAAAAACGCTCAGCAGTTGTCGAATATAATTAATGGTGTTGCTGCGCAACAGATCTGTAGTGATGGGAATGTATTTACTGGCAGCTTCAGATGTTCCGGAACTTAAGGCATAATATTTTATTTTGCCCGGCCACGAAACATCAGGAACCCCGTCGAGTGTTTTTTTCCACCACTCATCGTAAATTTTATTATAATCATGCACGGGAACAAATGACTGAAACTTTTTTACAATATCCTTGTTCATCAAAACCTCGTCAAAATTATAATGCTGGCCAAATTCCGTAAAACGCGCTTTTGTGAGGAGCCTTTTAAGTAC
>MKRO01000046.1:27542-29383 GCA_001896965.1 Sphingobacteriales bacterium 41-5
CACAATATTCATCTAACAACTAAATGGTTATCAGCTTCGCAACTCGTTATAAGATGGCGCAATATACAAATTTGTAGTTTAGCGGTTGGTTCGAAGGGGTTTTTTAACTAATTTCTGTAACATTCATCACTTTTATTTACGGTTGCGAATGCTTATTTTTACCGCCTTTATGAGTAATTCCGGCGAATACGAAATTGTGGTGGGTCTTGAAGTTCACGCTCAGCTGCTTACACAAAGCAAGTTGTTTTGTGGCGACAGCATCGCGTTTGGAGCTGAGCCTAACACGCACGTAAGCCCGGTAACGCTGGCGCATCCCGGTTCGTTACCAAAAATGAACCAAAAAGCAATCGGCCATGCCATAAAAATGGGGCTGGCCTGTCATTGCGAAATCGAGCAAAAAAATTACTTCGCGCGTAAGAACTATTTTTACCCCGATCTTCCCAAAGGATACCAAATTTCTCAGCACACCACACCCATTTGCAAGAACGGATTTGTGAAAATTAAAACGCCACACGGCGAAAAAAGCATCCGGCTTAACCGTATCCACATGGAGGAAGACGCCGGCAAAAGCCTGCACGATGCAGATGATAAAAATACGGCGGTGGATTATACCCGCGCCGGTACACCGCTGATTGAAATTGTTTCGGAACCCGATATTCGCAGTAGTGACGAAGCCTTTACTTACGTAAGTGAACTACGCAAACTGGTTAGGTATTTAGATGTTTGCGACGGCAATATGGAAGAAGGCAGTATGCGCTGTGATGCTAATATTTCTGTAAGAAAAAAAGGCGATGAAAAACTGGGAACAAAGGTTGAAGTAAAAAACCTGAACTCCATCAGGAATGTAAAACGGGCGATTGATTTTGAAGCAGGGCGGCTGATAAAGAAACTCGAAAACGGCGAAACAATCAAACAGCAAACCCGCAGTTTTGATGCCAATAACGGAACTACTTTTGCCATTCGCGATAAAGAAGACGCTGAGGACTATCGCTACTTTCCCGATCCGGATTTGACGCCCTTTGATTTAAAAGATGAGTTTATTGCCGAAATACAAGCGTCCATTCCCGCGTTACCTGCAGAAAGAATTCAAAAATATATTTCAGAATATCAACTGCCGGAATATGATGCGCAGGTTTTAACGGAGGAAAAAGAAACGTCTGATTATTTTGAGCAGGTGGTTCGGCATACAAAAAATTATAAAGCAGCCGCCAACTGGATGCTCGGCCCGGTAAAAAACTGGTTGAACGAAAACGGAAAATCTATTTCAGGGTTTGTTCTGCAACCGCAGCAGGTAGCTTCTTTAGTTAATTGTGTGGATGACGGCAGGCTGAGTTTTTCTGCGGCATCAACAAAATTGTTTCAACTTTTAATTCAAAACCCGGCAGAAGACCTGGTTGCGCTGGCAGAAAAAAATAATCTGATTCAGCAGTCTGATGCTACTGCTTTGGAACCGGTAATAGATGAAGTACTTGAAAAATTTGCAGCCAAAGTTTCAGAATATAAAAAAGGCAAAAAGGGCCTGCTGGCTTTATTTGTGGGCGAAGTGATGAAGCGCACAAAAGGCAAGGCCGATCCTAAAAAGACAAACGAAATTCTTTTAGAAAAATTAAAATAATGAAGAAAGTTTTATTTACAGTTCTTGTAACCATTTTGTTTTTTTCCTGTAAAGATGAGGGAGGCGAAAGGTTTAAAGTATCAGGAAAAATTCAAAATGCCGAAGGAAAAATGGTTTACCTTGAAGAGATTTCGATAGGAACCATGCGGCCTGTAACCGTTGACACGGCTGCATTGGGAGCGGACGGGAGTTTCTCCCTGAGCAGCCCGATGGGTGAAGCAGCTAT
>MKRO01000046.1:29428-31772 GCA_001896965.1 Sphingobacteriales bacterium 41-5
ATGAGAACGACTATCCCGTGGCGTCGCTGATAAATGATAAACCATCAGTTGAGTTGGATGCAACCATGAGCAAGGAGAATAAAATGTTCCCCGAAAAGTACGAAGTGAAAGGATCGCCCGCCAGTCAAACGATGAAGGAATTCATGAAAGCGTTTAATGACAAGCTGAAAAGTATTTTTGATGCAACAAGGGAAGCGGACAGTTTGAGGAGCATTGTTGCAAAAGATAGCCTTATCAACTTAAAAGCACAATTTGCGGCAACCACCGCACGGGAGTTGAAAGAGTACACATTGGCGGAGATAAAAAAATCAAAGAATGCAGCATTAACATTGTTTGAACTGGGTTATTATCAATCATCGGCCAACAACCCCAACACGGGCCTTCCGCCAATTGATAATAGCGAAGTTATGGCGATTATTAACAACGCAGTAAAAGATAACCCCGACCACATCAGCCTTGCGGGTTTGAAAAAAAATCTTGATGCGCAAACGCAATCTGCACAAGCGGCAGCGGGCGGTGCAAACTGGGTTGGTAAAGCCGCGCCTGACTTTACCCTGCCCGATGTTAACGGCAAGCCCGTTTCATTAAATTCCTTCAAAGGAAAATATGTGTTGGTTGACTTTTGGGCGAGTTGGTGCAGGCCTTGCCGCGTGGAGAACCCTAATGTTGTTAATGCTTACAACAGGTTTAAAGATAAAAATTTTACAATATTGGGCGTATCGCTTGATGAAGATAAAAATGCATGGTTGGATGCGATTAAAAAAGACCAATTGGCCTGGACGCAAGTGAGTGATTTGAAGCAATGGCAATCAATGGTTATCCCTTTATACCAGTTTGACGGTATTCCTTATAACGTATTATTAGACCCCCAGGGCAATGTTATAGCCGAGAGTTTACGTGGTGCAGAATTGGAAGCAAAACTTGCAGAAATAATAAAGTAGAACGGTTTTTAATTGAAAATAAACACATCAACTTGCCGGTTTGGTTATAATCGAAAATAAAATCCTCAGCGACGACATCATCTCAGAGCAGTTTGTATGCGACCTTTCAAAATGCAAAGGCGCCTGCTGTGAGGATGGTGATGCGGGTGCGCCGTTGAGCGAGGAAGAACTCGATAAAGTTGTAGAGCACTATGAAGCCATCAAACCCTACCTCACCAAAAACGCAATTGCCCGGATAGAAAAAAAAGGCAAATATGAATACAGTACAGAGTTTGGATGGGTTACTCCCACGCTCCCAAGCGATAATGAAATTTGCGTGTATGCGTATCGCGAAAAAAATGGTTTAATCAAATGCGCTTTTGAACAGGCCTATAATGAGGGAAAAATTTCATGGAAGAAGCCAATTAGTTGCCACCTCTATCCCATTATCGCGTACAAAGGTAAACACGGCGATTATGAACGGCTGAATTACGAACCCAGAAAAATAACATGCGCTCCGGCTTGCCGCCTCGGCGAAAATTTAAAAGTGCCCGTTTATAAATTTTTAAAAGAGCCCCTCACCAGAAAATACGGAAAAGAATTTTATGAAGCCATCGAAGCGGTGGCAAAACATCAGGCAGGCGAAAACCCCTGAGGTATCAAAAACCTCAGGGGTTTTTTCATTACATTTGTAGCACTCACAACAAAATATTTCATGTCGCAATCATCCTCCACTTTTCATAAAAAAAGTGCAATAAAAGCCGCAGACAGGGATCATCGCCAGGTGATCAATTTCAATATTGCCAAATACAATGCCGCAGTTCCCGGTGGTAAAAAACAATTTATGGATGTTTTTCTGGCAAGGGAGCGGGCTAAAAATTTGAAGTGGAAGGCAATGGAAACGCTCGACCTGATGCTGGAGAACTTTGAATCGGCTATAACCAGGCGCGGCGCAAAAGTGATTTGGTGTAACGATGACAAAGAAGCTAATGAGGCCATCCTTGAAATCTGCAAAGCAAAAAATTGTAAAACGGTGGTGAAGAGCAAAAGCATGGTTACCGAAGAAATTCACCTGAACAAGCACCTTGAAGACAACGGCATTGAAAGTGTTGAAACCGACCTGGGAGAGTATATTCAGCAACTCGCGGGCGAAGCCCCTTACCATATTGTAACCCCGGCCATGCACAAAAGTGCGGTGCAGATTGCAGCACTCTTTGCTGAAAAATTAGGAACCGACCCAACCCTGTCCCCCGAAAAACTCACGATTGTGGCGCGGGAAAAGTTACGTCAGAAATATGCCGATGCCGAAGTAGGCATTACAGGCGCCAATTTTCTTTTGTCGGATATCGGCGGCATCGCCATCACTGAAAATGAGGGGAACGCGCGGCTGAGCTGCTCAATGCCCAAAACACATATTGTTGTGG
>MKRO01000047.1:0-2417 GCA_001896965.1 Sphingobacteriales bacterium 41-5
ACCTGCTGGAAGAAAAATACAACATTGCTACCAAAAATTCTTTAGCTAACTATTCTTTTTACATTGGTACCAATAATACTAATGCTGACGACGCCCTCACCGCAAATGCGCACAAAGATAAAATCTGCGGCATCAAAGCTTTTATGGGCAGCAGTACAGGAAATTTGCTGGTGGATAACCCGCTCGTATTGGAAAAACTCTTTGCTGAAAGCGAAATGCTTATCGCGACCCACTGCGAGGATGAACGCATCATAAAAGCCAATATGCAAAAGGCATTAGACTCAGGGCGTGAACTCACCGCTGCCGATCATCCGGTAATTCGCAATGAAGAAGCATGTTTCGAATCTTCTTTCTACGCCGTTCAGTTGGCGAAAAAACATGGATCGCGTTTGCATATTTTACACATCAGCACAGCAAAGGAATTACAACTTTTTACAAACATGCTGCCCCTGAAAGACAAACGGATTACCTCAGAAGTTTGTGTGCACCATCTTCATTTTACCGCTGACGATTATGCAGAAAAAGGAAATTTTATTAAATGTAACCCCGCCATTAAAGCTTCAAACAACAAAACTGCACTTTGGGAAGCCCTGCTTGATGACCGCCTTGATGTGATTGCAACAGACCACGCGCCTCATACATTTGACGAGAAAAATGAACCCTATCTTAAAGCTCATGCGGGTTTGCCTTTGGTACAACATTCATTGCCTTTAATGCTACATTATTATGCACAGGGTAAGATATCGTTGCCTAAAATTGCAGAAAAAATGAGCCACGCTGTAGCGGAATGTTTTCAGGTAAAAGAACGAGGCTACATTCGCGAAGGATATTTTGCTGACCTTGTGATTGTGGACCCCTTCAATCCTTTTATTGCCTCCAGGGAAAATATTTTATACAAATGCGGCTGGAGCCCGCTTGATGGTTTTGCGTTTCCGGCTGGCATTACGCAAACTTTTGTAAACGGAAATTTAGTTTACGATATTTATGGAATACCCGTGTGGGATGAGTCTCAAAAGGGAGCGCGGTTGTTATTTGACCGCTAAGGCTGCCACACTTTTAAATCTAATATTGCTATATGCAAATTGACAACACTTCGTTTAGTGACATTTCTATTTTTCATCACGAGGAAAGTTTTTCAATTTTCCATAAACTCAATTTTACCCGAACATTCGGGGGAAAAGAATGGCTGAAACGCTTTTTCTCCACTCCCTTCAATGATCTCAATAAAATAAAAGGTACACAGTCGATTATTAAAAAGCTAACAGCGCGCCTTGACGAATGGCCGCCCAATATCACCAATGGCACCATGCTGGTCATTGAAAAATTTTTAGAATACGCTCTGGACAAAATCGGGAACAACCCCGGTACGGTTGAGGCATATACCTATCGTTTACTGCACAGCGCTGATTACGGCATGGTTCGTTTTTCAATGAAGCATTTCGTTGACTTTTTCGCCGGATTAAAGAAAATTACTGAGTTAATGCAGGGGCTTGATCTGCCAATTTATTTCCAGATTTATATCGATCGGATCACGAGCCTGCTCTCCTACCCCGTTTTAAAAGAAATGTCAGAAACGTCGCCCGATGAACCTTTGTCAATAAACCGCAACCTTTATTTCGCCGCCAACGTAAGAGGAGATTATAAGGGCGAAGTATTGGAGTTGATGGACATATATTACAGGCTTGATGCCTGGTATTCGATGGCCATGGCGGTGGAAAGATTTAATTTGGCTTTTCCTGAATTTATTGAAGACGACATGCCCGTTGTGGATGCGAAAGGCCTGTACCATATTTTACTGGAAAAGCCTGTGCCTTATGATCTTTCCATGAATCCCGATAACAATTTCCTGTTTCTTACGGGCGCGAATATGGCCGGCAAAAGCACCCTGATCAAAGCAGTAGGCAGCACCGTATTCCTTGCCCATATTGGCATGGGTGTGCCCGCAAAAAAAATGACGCTTACAATGTTTGATGGCCTCATCAGCAATATTAATGTGGAAGACAATATTATAAAAGGCGAAAGTTTCTTTTTTAACGAAGTGCAGCGGATTAAAAACACAGTTACTAAAGTGAGCGACGGCAAAAAATGGCTGGTGCTGGTTGATGAGTTATTTAAAGGCACCAATATACAGGATGCCATGCGATGTTCGATTGCCGTAATCAAAGGCCTTATTAAGGTGAAGGGCTCCCTATTTATACTTTCAACACACTTGTACGAAATTGGCGAAGAATTAAGAGAACACGATAACATCGCTTTCCGGCATTTTGAAACCACCGTAACTGATGACGCTCTATCTTTCAGCTATCAATTAAAGGAAGGGATCAGCAAAGACCGATTGGGCTACCTGATTCTAAAAAGAGAAAAAGTGGTTGAAATGCTTGAAAGGTTATAAACAAAGAGGGATTTTAATTTAGTAT
>MKRO01000047.1:2489-3690 GCA_001896965.1 Sphingobacteriales bacterium 41-5
AGCTTCCACAGAAGAACTATGAGTTTCTAACAAATGAAGAGCAAACCAGGCCATCATACCGCATCCAAACTCCAAGGCATCTTCATCAATATTAAATTGGGCACTGTGTAATGGCGCTGTTATATTTTTACCCATATTTCCTGTGCCCAGGTAATAAAATACTGAGGGAAGCTTTTGGGAATAGTAAGAAAAATCTTCAGCAGCCATCCACTTTTCAACTTCCACCACGTTTTCATGTCCCAAATATTTTTTGGCAGATTTCACTAACTTTTCAGTAAGTATTTGATTGTTATTGACGCTTGGGTAACCGCATCTAATTTCAAGATCGCACCTACCTCCCATGCCCTCAACCAGCCCGTTAGTGATATTTTTTATATGCTCATGAGCCGTGTAGCGCCAATCCTCATCAAATGTTCTGAAGGTCCCTTCCAGGTAAACTGAATCCGGAATAATATTTACAGCACCATTGGCAATGAATTTTCCAAACGACAACACCGTTGGTATTTGCGGGTCGGCGTGCCTGCTTACCACCTGCTGTAAAGCGTTCACCAATTGCGACGCAATATAAACAGGATCTATATTATTATGTGGCTGAGCAGCATGGCCGCCACGCCCGTGAATGGTGATATATATTTCATCCATTGATGCCATGGATGGGCCGCTTGTAACTGCAATTTTACCGCACTCAATATCGGGCCGAACATGCTGGCCTAAAACCGCGATGGGCGCGGGATTGCTAAGCACGCCTTCATCAATCATGCGACTGGCCCCTCCCGGTAATACTTCTTCGGCAGGCTGAAATAAAAAGCGAATAGTGCCGGAAAATACATGTTTTAGAGAAACTATAATCCTTACCACACCTAATAGCGTAGCCATGTGCACATCATGCCCACATGCGTGCATTACACCTTCATTCGCCGATTTATAATCAACAGTGTTTTCTTCGGCTATTGGCAGGGCATCCATATCGGCCCGTAACGCCACTAATGGCCCCGGCCCAGCTGTTCCATAAACTTCTGCTATTATACCTGTATTTGCAGCTTCGGTCCATTTCACGCCTATTTCGTCCAGTTGCTTTTTTATATAAGCCGATGTTTGAAATTCTTGAAAAGACAGTTCGGGGTTATTATGCAAATACCTGCGGTTTTGTAGCACCATCTCCCTAACCTCTCCCGCCCTTTGTTTAACGATTTCGATCAAC
>MKRO01000047.1:3768-4248 GCA_001896965.1 Sphingobacteriales bacterium 41-5
ATAAGCTCTGCATATATCATTAATCTTTTCTGGTTGACCGGGGCTTAGCTGTTCTCTATCAAGTAAACATTCTGTATTACTCATAACACCTTGCCGCAACAGCATTTCATGAATGCCGGAGATGCAGCCGTGAAAATTGTTATCAGTATCAAATACCGCCGCGTTAGTGTCGGTGATTTCAATTCCTTTGCTTAGCAAATTTTCTACTCCGGCGTATTTGTTATGGATGCATTGCTTCACCTGTTGCAAAGTTTCCACAGCATGCTCGGTACAAAATGCCCAGTGCCCCAACAAGCCGCCAATAAATTGTTTGGTAACCGGATTGCCGTTAACCATAAACTTATACGGTGTAATTAGGTCTGCAACAATATTGTCATCGTTGCCTGTATAGAGCGCTATTGAGTTTGAGCGGGACGAGGAAGCAACCGCCTTTACCACATCAATAGTTTGATACCGGTTGAATGCCGCAACTTTTATGGC
>MKRO01000047.1:4308-5141 GCA_001896965.1 Sphingobacteriales bacterium 41-5
TCATAGCTTAATATGCGGCCACCTACTGCAGGCTGCAGATAAAAGCCAAATACCGGAATAATTTCAGCCACAGCTTTTGCGCGTTCTATAAGTTCCGCCTCAGACAAACCCGGCAAACCACCCATACTTAACAGGCCAAAATGATAACCATATTTAACCGCGAGATGCGCCTCGGCCCTGGCCTGTTCCGGAGTACCACAAACTCCCGCCACTTTTATAAACGGTTTCACAAGGGCTGCCCTGTCAATTTCTTGGGAAACAATTTTTAAAACCGGTTCTAATAGTTGAAACTCCTGATTTCTGATTTCAAACTGTGTGGTGTGAACGCCAACTGCAACCCCTCCCGCTCCACTGTCGATATAATAGCGGGTAAGCTTTCGTTGGCCATCTTCATCAATCTTTTTTTGCCCGGGTAACAATGCCAACGGGTGCGCAGGGATCACCGTTCCTTCGAATAAAAAATCCAGAATTTCGCGTGAGGGTAAATTAGTAATTGCCATGCCGTTCCTGAAAATGAGTGGGTTTATTAATAGTTTGTTTATCGCTGCCGATCCATTCAGCAATCATTTGCATCATTGTTTTTAATGGTGTGGCAGGATAGCCAAAAAGATGAAAACTTTCTGCGGCATTGCTTAATAAAGCGGTTTGGGACTCAGTACCGGAGAATACCGGTTGTTTGTTAAAGTATTCGCCAAACCAATTTGCCAGCCAGCGCACCGAAATAGTTTCAGGGCCCGTGATGTTTAAAATTTTTGCGGGTGTGGAGCAATGCAACAGGCTGCGGATGGCGTATTCATTGGCATCGTTCTGCCAAATCACGTTTACATTACCCA
>MKRO01000047.1:5160-6877 GCA_001896965.1 Sphingobacteriales bacterium 41-5
TCAATTGCTTTTTCTTTTAAAACTGATTTTGCTATCTCCAGCAACACACCATATTTAACATCGTTTGCGTAATTCAAACGATAAATAAGAACCGGTGTTTTGTTGATGGAAGAAAAATATTGAAAGATGCGTTCCCTGCCCAGGCACGACTGCCCATATTCACCAACCGGCCCGGCGGCAATATCTTCAGTTAATCCCCCGCCGGCAACCGGCGACATGGGATACACGTTGCCTGTTGAAAAAACCACGATTCTTGATTGTTTATAATAAGCAGCAACCTTGGAAGGAAGGTGCGTGTTCATGGCCCAGGTGTACGCCTCGTTACCTTTCGTACCAAACTTGGTACCGGCCAGGTAAAGCACATTTTTCACCGCGGGCATTTTTTCCCAGTCATTGTCATTCAACAAATCGGCCTGCACCGTTTCCACTCCCGCGGCCTGCAATTCATTTTTAAGCTCCGGCTCTGAAAACCTGGCAACGCCATAAACTTTTTTATTACTGCCTGACTTTTTAATAGCTTCAACAGTGAGCTTTGCAAGATCAGGCCCCATCTTACCCCCAACACCCAGAATTGCAATATCACCATCTATTTTAGAAATATCTTCAACCAATTTGGCCGAAGGCTGTAGTAGTTGCTGATAGCGATCTTCAATATTCATATAATTTTTTTAAACAATGTTTTTTATAACAGCGGCAAAAAATAACAACTTATAAGATGATTATTATCATCCACGTTTGTAGTAACACAACTCTGCGATTCTAAGCATATCTCTTAGCCATTAACTACAACGATTAATTTTACAACAGCTATTTTTGAGCGTTGCATTAAAAACACTCCAACACGCAGATATGAGCAAATATACCATTCAAACCAATTTTATTTTAGAAATAAATTTTGGCCTTACGTTTTCGACTTAGAATTAAATATTCAGATTCTGTATTGAAAACAATTTTGTTCCCCTGTTGCTACCATATCAAATTAAACCCTGATAAAATCAACCGAAAAATACAGCCAGCCGCGATAAAATTGAAAATATCGCAATTATTTATCTTTGCACTCCATTTATGAAGCTATATCCCGAATCCGCATATATACAGTTAGAATTCGATAAAATAAAAGAATTATTGGCCAATCATTGCCAGTGCGAATACGCCCGCGAAAAAGCCGGTAATCTTCGAATTCATACACACAAAAACTTTGTTGAAGCTGAACTTAGGCAAAGCCACGAATACAAGCAACTCCTTCAAAACGCAATCTATTTTCCCAACGACTACATTCTCAACCTGGCAAAAGAATTAAAACTGCTCTCCATACCCGGGGCGGTTCTACAGGGCGACCAGTTCTTGCAAATTCGAAGGCTGGCCGAGAGTATGGAAAAAATCTTTCGTTGGTTTGATGATGAGCGCAGGCAGGCTTATACCGGTTTGGCAGAACTGCTCAAAGGAACTCATTATGAAAAAGCAATCATCAAACAGATTGACGAAGTACTCGATGATGCCGGCCAGGTGAAGGATTCCGCTTCTGTTGAACTTCGGGACATTCGAATGAACCTCTACCGCAGGCGAAACGAATTGCGCCGCGTATTTGAGAAGATCGTTTCCAAACTTAACAAACAAGGTTACCTCGCAGAGATTGAAGAAAGTTTCATGAACGGCCGCCGCGTAGTAGCTGTCTTTGCCGAGCAAAAACGAATGGTTAAAGGCGTCTTGCATGGTG
>MKRO01000047.1:6914-7470 GCA_001896965.1 Sphingobacteriales bacterium 41-5
GCATCTGAATAATGAAGTAAGTGAGCTGGAAACATTGGAACGAAAAGAGGTTTACAAAATTTTACGCCAACTCACCGCAAGGCTGTCTGACCATGCGGGTTTATTGGGCGTGTATCACAGCATTATTGGCGAATATGATTTTATTCGTGCCAAAGCAAAATTTGCATTAGATATTAATGGCGAGTTTCCGGTGGTTCTTGATAAGGCTCACGTACAGTTAGTGCACGCATTTCATCCTTTGTTGTACCTCTACAATAAAAAAGCAAAAAAGCCTACAATCCCCGTCACCATTACGTTAGACGATAAACAGCGTATCCTTTTAATCAGCGGGCCGAATGCCGGCGGTAAAACGGTTACGATGAAAACCATCGGGTTGTTACAAATGATGGTACAGAGCGGATTGCTCGTACCGGTGCACCCATCAAGTGTGTTTGGAATTTTCAAACAACTGATGATACACATTGGTGATACACAAAGCCTGGAGTTTGAACTGAGCACTTACAGCAGCTATCTAATCCACATGAAATATTTCATCGAAAAAGCGAATGGCAAAACT
>MKRO01000047.1:7512-8302 GCA_001896965.1 Sphingobacteriales bacterium 41-5
GGCGGCGCTTTCGCTGAAGTAATTTTACTGGAACTGATCCGAAAACATTCTTTTGGCGTTGTAACAACACATTACCTCAACCTTAAAATAATGGCGGGCAAAACCGCGGGTATTATTAACGGCGCGATGGCTTTTGATGAGCAAAAACTGGAACCACAATACCAGTTGATCGTTGGCAAACCGGGAAGCTCTTATACTTTTTCAATTGCGGAGAGGATCGGTCTTGATAAACGATTAATTGAAAAAGCCCGTAACCTTGTGGAGGATGATCAGTACCGGCTCGATAAATTATTAAACAGAACAGAACAAGACCTTCGCGACATTGCCCGGAAAGATAAAGAACTTCAAAAGCTGCTGAAAGAAAATGAGCGCCTGCAAAACGAAATGCAGCATGTGATGGATAAAGAAAAGCATAAACAGCAGGTTGCAGTGCTGCGCGAGCAAAACAAGATCAGCGAAAACCGCATTGCTTATTTGAAAGATATGGAACGAAAGCTGAAAGAGATCACGTTGCAATGGAGGAAGGAAGAGAATAAGGACAAACTCATCAAAGGCATGACAGCACTGCTTTTCAACCGTGGGGAAAAACAGAAGTCCAGCAAAATGCAGAAAAAGATCGATTCAAAATATGATGAAATCGGTGGTGAAATTAAGGCGGGCGACAAAGTAAAAATGAAACGTAATCATCAGGTTGGCGAAGTATTGGAAATAAAAGGTAAGCGGGCGGTAGTAAAGATTGGGTTATTGCCCACGCAGGTTGAAATGGGTGATTTGATTGTGGTAAAAGAAA
>MKRO01000047.1:8352-8833 GCA_001896965.1 Sphingobacteriales bacterium 41-5
TCCGGTAAAAGAAATCAATGAGGCATTTCATTCTTCTTATTATGCTTTTTGTAGCCGCACAATTATTTGCGCAGAACAAAAAATATACTACTTCAAACGCTCATTCCCACAACGATTATGAACAAGCCCGCCCTTTTCAAATGGCTTACGATCAGGGCTTCGGTTCAATAGAAGCTGATGTTTTCCTGGTAAATAATAACCTGTTGGTAGCTCATGAATCTAAAAACACAAATCCAGCCAAAACCTTAAGGCACCTTTACCTGGATCCCATAAAAGAAAAAATCATTGCGAATAAGGGACATATCTACCCTGATAAAAATAAAAAACTCATATTACTTATTGATTGCAAAACAGAAGGAGTTGCGACAATTAAAGAATTGATCAATCAACTAAAAGATTATCCTGAAATACAAAAGTGTAAAACCCTGCAGATCGCCATCAGTGGCAACCGTCCCGTAAAAGAACAATTTTATCAATACCC
>MKRO01000048.1:0-2891 GCA_001896965.1 Sphingobacteriales bacterium 41-5
TACGATAATAACACCGTTTGCGCCGCGGGAACCATAAATAGCGGTGGAAGACGCGTCTTTTAAAACGTCAATGGATTCAATATCGGCCGGGGCAATATCGGTTATATTGTTTACCGGGAACCCGTCCACAATGATCAGCGGCGTATTATCACCTGTAATAGAACCACCGCCACGCACGCGTACTTTTAATTCCGCATCAGGCGAGCCTTCTGTAGCGGCTATTTGCACACCTGCCAGCCGGCCGGTAAGCGCTTCGGCCGCATTGGCTACCGGCGCTTTCATAATTTCCTGCGAGGAGATAGATGAAATGGCGCCCGTGAGGTCTTTGCGCCTGGAGGTGCCATAACCAATTACCACCACTTCATCGCCAGCCACCACGTGCTGCGTAAGCGCTACATTGATGCTGCCGCCGCTAACGGGTACGGTTTGCGTATTGTACCCTACCGCACTGATGACCAGCATCGGTGATCCCGAGGAGGGGACGGTAATGGTAAACACTCCGTTTTCGTTAGTTTGGGTGGCCGTGCCGCTACCTTCTAAAGAAACCGTGGCGCCTGCAAGGGGTACGCCTAAATGGTCTGTTACGGCACCGTTCACCTGCCGGGTTTGTGCATAAGCTACCGCGGTAAACAAAACGCACAAGCTGAGAAATAAAATCCTATTCATAAACATGATTTAATATCGACAATAATTACTCCCTGAATTATAATTTAAGCAACGTATAACAAGCAATTCAAGGCAATCATCCATACAAAGTTTATTGTTTTTTTGCCATAAATCTGTTTTCCAAAGCATATATTTACGCAAACGATACCGAAAACGAATGCAAAGGAGCAATTGTGCGGATTATATTTTTTAACTTAGCAAATAAGTTGAGAAACAGTTAGTGAAATTTGAAGCTATTACCATAAAAGATATTGCAAAAGCACTCGGGTTATCGCCGTCAACGGTGTCGCGCGCGTTGCGTGACAGCTACGAAATCGGGGAGGATACAAAAAAGAAGGTTCAGGATTATGCCCGTGAAAATAATTACCGCCCTAACCCGGCAGCGCTCAGCCTGAAAGAAAAAAGAACACGCTCTATCGGCATTGTTGTGGCAGAAATCGCTAATAGTTTTTTCAGCCAGATCATCGATGGCGTGGAGTCCGTTGCCTACAACAAAGGCTATAATGTCATCATTACCCAAAGCAAAGAATCAGTTGAAAAGGAAAAACAGATTTTGGAATACCTCACCTCCCGGTCGGTGGATGGGGTCATCATTTCCGTTTCGGCCGAAACCGATGAGTTTTCCCAGTTTAGCGACCTGAAAGACCGGGGCATGCATATTGTTTTTGTTGACCGCATCAGCAGTGAGATCGATAGCCACAAAGTAACCGTTGATAATAATTTCGGGGCTTACCAGGCCACTAAACACCTGATTGAAAATGGTTGCAAGAATATTGCAGTTATCTGTAACAACCTGAACCTTTCCATAACGCAGGAACGTATTGCAGGTTGCGAAAAGGCGCTGAACGAAAAAGGGATGAGGTTAAAAAAGGATCAGATTAAATATTGCAATTACGGCCGCAATATTCAGGATGAGGTTGAAAAAGCGCTCGACCAGCTTTTCAAACAAAAAAATAAACCCGATGGCGTTGTGAGCCTGTCGGACAGGTTATCAACGGAAATCATACGCTACCTGAATCTTAAAGGAATTAAAATTCCCGAACAGGTGGCGCTGATAGGTTTTAGTAATTCAAAAAATACAGAATTGCTAAACCCTTCTTTAAGCGTTATTCAACAACCCGCGTTTGAAATGGGCCAAACGGCTGCAAATTTTTTACTTCAGATGATTGAAAGCAAACGGCCTGTTACCGATTTTGAATCAAGAGTTTTAACGCCCGAGATCATCACCAGAAAAAGCAGCGGGAAAAAATAATTTTCAGCAATGAGTTTTGAAATTGGCATGACTTATACGATGCGTTGGTTTGGCCCCAACGATACCGTACCGCTTACATTCATCAGGCAGGCCGGATGCACCGGAGTGGTAACTGCGCTGCACCAAATACCCGTTGGCGAGGTGTGGCCGGTTGAAGCCATCAATCAGCGTAAACAAATGGTGGAAGATGCAGGGCTACGCTGGAAAGTGGTGGAAAGCCTTCCCGTGCATGAAGATATTAAAAAAAGGTCGGGCAACTATTTGCAATACATCCAAAATTATAAGCAAAGCCTTGAAAACCTTGCTGCATGCGGGCTGCAGGTGGTGGCCTACAACTTTATGCCGCTGTTCGACTGGATGCGCACTGATGTTGATTACACACTTCCCGATGGTAGCAAAGCCCTGTATTTTGAAAAATCAGCCTTCATCGCTTTTGATGTGTGGATGCTGCAACGCCCGGGTGCCGCAAAAAGTTATACAGAAGAAGAGCTGCAAAAAGCGAAAACCAAATACGGCAGCCTTACCGAAACTCAGAAGCAAATTCTTTTCACCAACACTTTATTAAGCCTGCCCGGTACCGACGAAGCATTTACGGTTGAAGGCGTGTTGAATGCTTTGGAAACTTATAAAAATATTGATGAAACCCAGCTTCGTAAAAACCTGTTTTTCTTTTTGGAGCAGGTTATTCCGGTGGCGGAATCAGCGGGGATTAAAATGGCTATCCATCCCGATGACCCGCCATTTTCTATTTTCGGCCTGCCCAGGATCGTAAAAACGGAAACTGATGCGCAGGCGATTGTGGATGCGGTACCCTCGCCATCAAACGGCCTTTGTTTTTGCACGGGCTCGTTTGGTGTTCGGGAAGATAACGACCTGCCGGGAATGATGCGGCGGTTGGGCCAGCAGGTTCATTTTTTACACCTTCGCAGCACGCGGCGCAAACCTAATGGAGATTTTTATGAAGCGGATCACT
>MKRO01000048.1:2950-16445 GCA_001896965.1 Sphingobacteriales bacterium 41-5
ACATTTCCATGCCTATGCGCCCCGACCACGGCCATGCGATGCTCGATGATCTCACTAAAAAAACTTATCCGGGATATACGGCCATCGGAAGACTAAAAGGACTGGCTGAGTTGAGAGGTTTGGAGTTGGGGATTATGAGAAGTCCATCCTTTGGATAATTATATTTAGTTCGTTGGTCGTAAACGCCCTTTCCGAAGGGAAGGGAATAAACCTCCCCGTCCGCCTTCGACTCCGCTCAGGCACCAGGAGGTTACTCTTCCCTCACAAACGGATTATTCTTTTTTTCAAACCCTATACTGGTACCACGCCCGTGGCCGGGATATACTTTGGTTTCATCGGGCAGCGTGTACAATTTTGTTTTGATGGAATTTTCCAGCGTGGCAAAATCGCCGCCGGGCAGATCGGTTCTGCCGATGCTACCGCTGAACAAAACATCACCGCTGATTAGAAAGCCATCTTTTTCGCAGTAAAAACTAAGGCTCGCGGGTGAGTGCCCCGGTGTGAGCAACACTGTTAATTCATCTTCTCCCAGTTTTATAATATCGCCTTCGTTTAAATAATTCATGGCTCCTGAATAATTTTCAAATGACAGCCCATACATTTCGGCGGATTTTGGCGCGAAGTTCAAAACCTGTTTTTCCGTTTCATGCAGGTGAAGCGGCAGGTTCCAGGTATCGGCCACAAATTTATTCCCGAAAACATGGTCTAAATGGCAATGCGTGTTGATGAGATAACGGGGCGTTAATTTTTTGTCTTCAATAAAAGCCTTTAACTGTTTGCGCTCATTTTCGTAATAGCAACCGGGGTCAATAATGGCGCAGCCGCCCTGCTCATTAAAGAGCAGATAGGTATTTTCCTGTATCGGGTTAAATTCGAAACTTTTTATTGATAGCATGATGAATATTGGGGTTGTTTAAAGTTTTAAAAATACTGCAATACCAATAAAGAACAAAGCGGCAGGAGTTTTTGGCCTTCGGCAGATTTTTGTTCCCTCTCAGATATAACAAAATATCTGTAAGCAGTTTCAAATGCAGCCCTTAGTTTTGCTGTTGAATGATCCGTTCCGTACTTATATGCTTCATTTTTTTGTTGGCAGGTATGCAAATTGCTGCGCAAAAAACTATTCGCGGTACTGTTAAAGATTCACACAGCGAGGAACCAGTACCTTTCGCCTCTGTCCAGTTCAAAGGTTCTAATACCGGTGCGGTTTCTGATTCTGCAGGAAGGTTTGCATTTTCAATGCCGGCCTGGCCTTCGGATACCCTTGTTTTCACCCGCGTGGGATTTCAAACCTATAACCTTAAAATCAACAACGACTCTTCTGAAATTATCGTGACCGTGCCGATGGAAAGAGGCACTTTTAACGAGGGCGTAGTGGTGCAAAGCAAGAAAATTGACCGCGGGCTATGGCTATGGAAAAAAGTGGTGGAACACAAGCCCGAAAACAACCGCTATAAATACGAAAACTTTTCTTACGAACTGTATAACAAACTACAGGTTGACCTTAAAAATTTTAACAGCCTAAAAAGGGTTTCAAGTATAAAACCCTTCAGGCCCATCAACGAATTGATCAGGAAAAATATTGATACGCTTGACGGTGTGGAAATATTGCCCACTTATTTAACGGAATCACTTTCGGATTATTATTATCAAAAAAAACCACTCAAACGCCGCGAAGAAATAAAGGCCGTAAATACAAATGGCGTGAAGAACGAAAGCATGGTAAAGTTTTTGGGCGGTATGGATCAGGTGTTTAACGTCTACAACAATTATATTAATGTTTTCGATAAAGAATTTATCAGCCCCATCAGCGATAACGGCGATTTCTATTACAAATATTTTGTAACAGATACGCAACAAATTGGCGACAGCCGCTATTTCAGGTTGCTGTTTACACCGCGTAGAAAAGGGATGAACACATTCAACGGCGATTGCTGGATTCACGCCGGAACCTTTGGCGTTTATAAAATGAACCTTTCGCTGGATAAAACTGCCGATGTGAATTTTATGGAACGGTTTAGTTTTGTGCAGGAATTTAAGCGGCTGAGCGAGGGTGATTGGTTTGTTTCCCGCGAAAAAATGGTGGTGGATGTATCACCGGTTGGCAATAAAACACCCGGCGTGATTGGCCATAAAACAAGCACCTATCAAAAAATTGTCGTCAACGACAGCGCCGTTAGCCGAAAGCTTGCAGAAAATAAAGAGCAGGAGGAAATTGTGGTGTTGCCAGGAGCCAGCGAAAAGCAAAAAATATTTTGGGATACGGCCCGGCACGAACAACTCAGCAGGTCTGAACAGGGCATTATAAGAATGATTGACACGCTTATTAACACACCAACCTATCAAAAAATTACCAAACAGGTTGTGTTTTTAACAACGGGTTATCTTGATGTGGGCAATGTTCAGCTCGGCTCAGCTTTTAACTGGTTTTCCGGGAATAGTTGGGAGGGTTTTCGGACAAGATTTGATGTGGCCAGCAATAAAAATTTCAATAAAAAATTTAGATGGCACACTTACCTGGCCTACGGGTTTGGCGATAAAAAATTTAAAGGCCAGGGCGAACTTTTTTACCTGCCAAAAAGAGACCCCCGAAAATACTGGTACCTCGGTTACCGGAACGACCTGGATTTCGGGCAGAATTATTACGGCGAAATTTCGCAGGACAATATTTTCTCTTTTGCTATTCGCAAACCCAATATTCCCCGCAAGTTCATCAACCTTGAGCAAACACAGTTTGAATTTTTTAACGAGCTGCGGTCGGGCTTTTCTACGCTCGCCTCCATCTCCAATAAAAGCTACACGCCGCTGCTCAACCTGGTGCCGGCTGAAAATTTTGGAGAAGGTTTAAAGCGGCTCACCAGTACCGAACTTTCTTTACGGTTACGGTTTGCTTTTCAGGAAAAATTTATCGAATCCCAGTTTTTCCGTACCAGCCTGGGCAGCCCTTATCCGGTTGTGGAGGCAACCATCACTCAGGGTGTCAGCGGCATCCTGCGGAGCAGCTATAATTACACCAAGCTTTTGGCAAGTGTTTCGGATTACATTCCCACGCCGCCGCTGGGAGCCATTTCCTACCAAGCCTATACCGGGCGAACGTTTGGCACGGTTCCTTATACTTTTTTAGACATCGCCCCGGGCAACGAGTTGTACTATTACAATAAATATGCGTTTAACATGATGAACCGCTACGAGTTTGTGCAGGACCGGTTCGTGGGATTGAATTATGAACACAATATCGGTAACGGTATTTTTAGATTGGTGCCTAAACTTAAATTCAGGCAGTTTTACACGGTAAAAGCGCTTTGGGGACAACTTTCAGAAGCTAACAAGACTTTAAATTTCGCCGAAGGCCATACGTTTCAAACGCTTGACGGTAAAACATACCTGGAAGTAGGCACGGGCGTTGACAATATCTTAAGATTCTTTCGCGTGGATTTTATCTGGCGCCTGCTTCCAAAATCTAACATCAGCACAAAAACCGAAAAATTCGGCATTTTTGGAAGTATAAGAGTGAACCTTTAAGTGGTTTTCTGCTTTATTATTTCCTTCCTGCCGTATTTCAATTTGAAAAAGATCATCGTTAGAGACATCAATAAAACAACTGCATTGGTAAGTATGATCACCATATCTTCCCTTAACGCACCGTAAACAATCCACATTACCTCGTTAATGGCGGCAATCAGAAACATATTCAAAGAAACATCTTTGGCAGATTTTTCCTTATAAGTTTTTAAAACCTGTGGCAAGAAAGTGAGCGTCGTAATCGCTCCGGCAGCGTAACCCAATATATCTACTCCGCTCATTTTTAGATTTTTTTAGAGTTTTGTTTACAAAATTTTAACTTTGGCACAAATTTAGATAATTCCGCCAAGGATTGGTATATAATCATTTACACTAAATTTTTATTTTATGATAATGAAACAGTTAAAACTAACATTTGCCTTAATGCTGATGAGTACATTAGTAATGGCACAAATTGAATTTGATGGCCCCAAAAAAGCTTCCCAAATTGGGTTCAGTGGAAATCTTGTAGATTTTTCAGCATCGCTCCCCAAAGTTGGAAAGGTTGATCCGGGCTTTTCTATCATGTTTTGGAATGGCTTAACCAACCATTTGGATTATTCTGTTCGTTACAATGGTTTATTCTCAAATTATCAAAAGCCGGCAAACGACCTGAATCGTTTTACAGATTATAAAAACGAGGCTGAGCTTTCTTTTCACCTGAAAGCGTTGAGCGATGACCATCTTTTTAACCCTTTTTTAAGCGCCGGGGTTGGATTGGGTAATTATGCAAAAAGCATTTTTACACCCTATGCACCAGTGGGACTGGGATTACAGGTAAACCTGGCAAGCGAGGGATATATTTACCTGCAGGGTAATTATCGCTTTGCTTTTAATGAAAAAAGATTAGATAACAATACGTTCTTTTCATTAGGCGTTGCACAACCCTTTGGCCGCAGGATAGCTCCTACTCCTCCTCCGCCAGTTGTGGAAATTCCAAAAGATACTGATAATGATGGTATTCCTGATTACCTTGACGCCTGCCCGAACGAGGCCGGACCTAAAGAATTGAATGGATGCCCTGACCGCGACGGCGACGGCGTTGCTGACAAAGACGATGCATGCCCCGATCAGGCCGGACCTAAAGAATTGAATGGATGCCCTGACCGCGACGGCGACGGCGTTCCTGATAAAGATGACGCATGCGCTGATACTCCTGGCCCGGCCTATAACAAAGGTTGCCCCGAAGTTACTTGTGCGACAACCTTAGGAACTTTACCAGGCGTGTCTTTCGTTGCAAATTCTAATAAACTCACTAATGATGCAGTAGCCACTCTTGCTTCTGTTGCAGAAAAAATGAGAGCGAACCCAAACTGTAAAGTGGTTGTTACGGGTTACTGTGCTGCAACTAAAAAATTACAGCAATTAAGCTGGGATCATGTAAATAAGGTGATTACTCATATGATAGAAAAAGAAGGCATCAGCGGTGACAGGTTTATATTCTCTTCGGGCCAGGATGGCGGTGATTGCAATACTGTTGACCTCCGCGCCGCTTCGGAAGGCGAAGATGGACCAAATACAGTTGCTCCTCCTCATCCACAACTCCGCAGAAACTAATAAACTTTCGCAATATAAAAGAGGCTGCCTTCAAAAGGGTGGCCTCTTTTTTTATAATGTGTTGATGAAATGAAAAAAGACTCTGTCTTGGAATTTTAATAATGAGTCTCGTACTTTCCGGCTGTTGGCCTGCGTTTGCTCTAAATTATTGTTTAGAAAAAGCAAAAGCTCTGCACGAGGCGGAGCTTTGTAAACCTTGTTTTATAAATCTGAATTGAGAGCCATTTACCTGGCATACACGCTAATGGTTGGCCTGTTGCGGGAGTAATTATCGGTATCATACCAAAAAATCACCTGACGAACATTGGCGTAACCACGGCTTGGCACACTTACTATCAGATCGTTGCTATAATTATTTTCCCTTCTGTTATCCCGCCTGTTGTTGCGAACATTCAATTCTTCGGTGCGGCCATTGCTGTAACGAACAGCTACACGATAAATATTCACGGAGCCATCAGAACTGAATAATAACTGACGAATGTTGCCATAACGGGAATTTACATTTACCCTTTCAGAACTGCCAGATCTGGAAACACGTGTGCGCGCGATGGTCATCCAGTTATTGCCGTAACGATTATTGCCGTACCTGTCATTTTCATAGCGACTGTCGTCATAACGCCTGTCGTCTCTATCTCTCACGGGATACTGAGCAGATGCACACGACACAAATAACATCACTGCTAAAACAGGAACCAGAATTTTAAAATACTTTTTCATTTTTGTAAGTTTTAATTGTTAATTGATGAACGCATTCATGAACGCTTCTGGTAATATGACGTTCACTAAATTTCTTTAGTATGGCATCGACTCTTAAATAAATGCAAATATTGCTTGGTAGTTTTTACGCCGGGGTATCAGGTTGAGCGGTTTAAACCCATCGTTTTAATTTATAGAAAGAAAGGTAGATAATATAAAAATGAGCAAGAGCAACCAACTCTAACACAAAAATATAATACGGCCAATCGCCCGGTAAAAAAGGATTATCAGCAATAGGCTTTTTATTAACGTACATATAATTGCCACCAACCCACCTATTAGCAAAGTGTCTTACAACAGGTTTACTGAGTTGAAGAAGTATGTGAATATGGGGCTGTACTTTTTTATTCACTGGCAGGGCTTGGGTAAGCAAACGGGTAGTAGGTATATAGATTCTACCAAACTACCGGTTTGTGATAATTACCGTATTCACAATCATAAAATATTTAAGAATATAGCAGCACGGGGAAAAACTTTCACCGGATGCCTGCCTGCGGCAGGCAGGGTTTTATGGGTTGAAATTACATTTGGGAATTAACGAGCAGGTGAATTAATGGCTGTAGTTTTTACTGCAGGGGACGTAAGTGATAATAACCCCGGAGTCGTTCACTGTGTCAAAATACAGCTGCTGGTACTACACTTTATGGCGATGCGGATTATGTGTGTCAAAATCCTTTTGAACAGCTTTTTGAGCAGGGCATTAAACTGATTACAAAAATTCGGAACAATATAAAAAACAAATTATTGAACATAAAGGAGAAATTTATGCTCAAGCGAAGAACCCTGGTCGAAACAGTCATTGATTTGCTCAAAGACTTTCAGGATCTTTGGCATACACACCACCGCAGTATTGATTTTGGATTCAACAACAAGCCGGCGTGTGTAGAAGCCTAGGGATAGTAAACCACCCTCTAAATCGCACAAACGCCAGTTCTAGATCGGATTAAATAATTAAAATCTTATCGAACTCATGTTACGTTAATAAATTGTTGCGGGGATGCGATCCCAATGCGCGCGGCGCCTGCCGGAGATTCTTTTTATATTAAGAACCCAATTCGCTTAAAGCTTTTTCTTCAAGCAAAATTCTTTTTGACTGCCCTTCATCCTGCTCCCATTTAATAAGCCGGATAAATCCATCTTCAATTTCAATGCCTGTAATATCGCCATCAGAAAAACAACAGCAACCCGTGTTAAAATAATTTGGCGAATACTTCGCGTAATCAAGTTCTATTGTATCAAACCTGTTGCGGTACAGCTTAACCTCATCATAAATTTTATTTACCGTATCCTGGTCATTTTTCTCTTTCGCATAAAACCATTGCCTGTTAAGCCTTTCAATATGGGTGAGCGATTCAAAAACCGGTTGATGCGTGTGGCCTGTAATTAAAGCTGTATTTTTTTGCGTAGATGCCCACTCATACATAATCTCATTATGCACCGTTTTTTTATACTCGTTATTGGAAGGTTCATTGGTATTGATGCGCAGATAGGCCTGAAAGGGAGCCCATATTCTTGCCACAAAAAATTTAGTAAACCAATTACCATCGCTACGCGCATCGCCCTGATGGCCGTGGGTACAGAAAATTTGCAGGCTTTTTTCACCGAGATCAATAGTAATGATAGCGCCTTCATAAATTTTAAGTTTTTCGCCATAAACCGTTTCAAGTTCAATCGCTGCCAGCGGGTCGTTGGCCCAGTAAAGATCATGGTTTCCAAAAATTTTATAGTAGGCATTTTTTAAAAGAAAAAGCTTCTCCGCGGCAAACACATTCACATTGTGCTTTTTTACCTGAGGTAATGTATTCTCCCAAAGCTCCTCGCAATCGCCGAGGTTAATAAAACAAAAATCATTTTTGTAATAATGGTCGAGTGCCGCTAAATAATTGGGTTCGGCGTTTGTAAAATCATCGGCGCCGTTGCGGCGGCCTTTGTGCTGATCTGAAAAAATAATGAATTTACCTGCGTAATCCGCAGCGGGGATAACCAGGCCCTTTTTACCGGGGTCTTCAATTATTTTATTAAACAATTCTGTGAGCGCATTGTAAATTCTTTCTTTGTCAGGCTTAGAATCAAACTTGTAAGAAAGCCAGAGTACCGGCCTGCGAAACAGGTATTGAAAAAATTTACGCATTAGCCAAAAGTAATGCTAATAGAAAAATTGCCGTGATAAAAACGTATAAAATTAACAAAGAGCCCAACGGCCCTTCTTAAAAATATTTTGGTATGTACGGCCCGTATTTAAGATTATCGGGTTGTTTTGAGTGAGTTTTATCGGGAAATATAATATCCGGTGCTGTTTCGTAACCCTCGTTTGAAACTTCTAAAAGCTTTTTCATAAGGCGGTTTCTTTTACTGAGTTCATAAATCACCCCCGTAGCAGTTGCTGCTGCTAACCCAATCACCGTAAAACCTGCAAGTCTGAGTAGGCTCTTCATTAAAAAAATTGTTCTTCCTGAAATTAGATCATTTTTTGCAATAAACCTGATTTTTGTTGCCGATGCTGCTAAAATAAGGGATTTTGGCAGCACATTGATTTCAAAATAAATCATTTACTGATAATTAACAATTACAATTGCTAATTGTTGAATTCGTGAGAATTATTATACAGCAATCGCTTTGAAAACAACCACCTGAGCAGGTCGGGTTCACTAAATGCCGCGTCCCAACTGTTATGGTTAGCATCAGGGTATAAAGTAAATTTAACGGACACCGCATTTTTTTTCATGGCCTTTACCATGTTCTCCGAATAAGCCGGCGGCACCACATTATCTTTTGCACCATGAAAAACCCACCAGTTCGTTTGCTTCAGGTTTGAAGCAATTGATGGATTTGCCCCGCCGCAAATAGGCATGGCTGCTGCAAATGTATGGGGCATCCGGTTTACGAGTTCAAAGGTTCCCATACCACCCATGCTCAGGCCCCCCACATAAACCTGGTCTTTTTTAATTTTATACTGAACAAAAAGATTATTAACGAGGGATATCAACATCTTCATGGGTGTTGACGGTTCGCCCCCGTTTACGAAATAAAGGCTTCTTTCATTTTTATCGTTAAACAGAAATTGTGTATTGCTCCAGAATGACCTTTCGCTGCATTGAGGGAATACAACAATTGCAGGGAAGTTTTTTCGGTTTGCTGCCTGTACAAATAATTTCGCGCCATGCGTGAGTTGCTTTTCGTTGTCGCGCCCGCGCTCACCGCTTCCGTGTAAGAAAAGTACCAGCGGGTATTTTTTTGAGGCGTCAAAATTTTCAGGCAGTAGGAGGCGGTAAGGCAGCGTGTCTCCGTTTTGTATGAACCAGAATTTTTGAAACAGGGAAAGATTCTGGCCAAACACCTGGTACGAACCAGAACCAATTAAAAACAGTAATAACAAAACGGCTTTTCTCATACTATTATTTTTTCAGGTAAGGTTGCATTGCCTGCTGCCATATCTTATAGCCTTTAACATTCATGTGCAATTTGTCTTTCAAAAATATGTCATCCATCGGGCTGCCATCGGGTTTCAGCATTTTGCTGTAAACATCTATAAAGGCTGTATTTTTCTGGCTTTTTAAAAACAGGGCAATCTTGCTATTTGCTTCTTTATATTCTTCTAAAAATCTTTGTCTGGAAGGGCTGGGCTTCATACTCACATAGGCGAGGGGTGTGGCAGGATATTTTGACCTGATGAGCCGGAACAGGGTTTTAAATCTTTCAGTAACTATGTTGGCTGTTATAGAATCGGGTCCCACAAAATCATTCTCACCACAATAAACTATTATTTGTTTTGGCTGATAGGGATAAATAACTTCATAGCGGTACCTTATCAAATCAACCAGTTTTGAGCCGCCAAAACCACGGTTTATAATTTTATGTTTTGGAAAATAATCTGCAACATCTTTCCAGAATGTAAACGATGAACTGCCAATGAATAAAATTTGGCCGGCTGCCGGAAAGCTGCTGCTGTCAGCCGTTTTGAATTTTTGAATAGCATCCCAGAAAGGGAGTGGCTGTTTTTGTGCAAATAATAAACTGCTGTAAAATAAAGCTGCAACTAATAATAATTTTTTCATTTTTAATTGGTATAGAATCGTTTAATGATGACTGTGAATGTAATCACTATTTCAGCCAATTTATTTTTTTACTTTTCACATCCCTTGAATTTGACCCAACCATAATTTCAAACTCACCCGGCTCCCAATCATACTTAAGGCTGTAATTATAAAACTTCAAATCTTCCGGCGTGATGTTGAACGATACTGTTTTTGTTTCCCCCGCCTTTATCCATATTTTTTGAAATCCTTTTAGCTCTTTTACCGGCCTTGTAACCGTTCCCACAATATCACGAATATAAAGCTGCACCACTTCAGCGCCATCATATTTTCCTGAGTTAGTAACCGTAACACTTGCCTTTAATGTTTGATTACCCTTTAATGAATTGTTGCTTAAATTGATATTTCCGTAGTTAAATGTGGAATAACTTAACCCGTAACCAAAAGGGTACAACGGATCATTTGAAACATCCAGGTAGTTGCTGCGGAATTTTGAGAACCATTTGCCTTCCTGCAACGGGCGGCCTGTATTTTTATGGGCATAGAAAAGAGGAATTTGGCCAACGTTTTGCGGAAAGGTCATTGAAAGTTTTCCTGATGGATTTACATCACCAAACAATGCATCAGCAATTGCGTGCCCGGCTTCGCTACCCGCAAACCAAACGTTTAAAATTGCAGGTACATTTTTATCTTCCCAGGTGAGTGTTAATGGCCTTCCTGTAAAAAGAAGTAAAACAACGGGCTTACCGGTTTTTAAAAGCTCCTTTAATAATTGCTGTTGAACTTTAGGAATTTCGATATCGCTGCGGCTGCTCGCTTCACCGCTCATCTCTGCGCTTTCGCCAACGGCAGCTACAATCACGTCTGCATTCTTCGCAACTTGCAGCGCTTCATTACGTATCGCTTCCGCCGAACGCCTGTCGCGGTTTAAAGATTTACCAAACATTGTTGCGTGGCCTTCAAAAACTGAGTCTTCCGAAAGATTAGAGCCCTTCGCGTACAGCACTTCTGCTTTAGTGCCCAGCACATCTTTCAAACCCTGAAGTACAGAAACACTCCGATCCTGCACCGTGGCAACGCTCCAGGTGCCGGCCATATTATTTGCGGCATCGGCAAGCGGACCGATCAATGCAATCTTTCCGGATTTTTTTAGCGGCAGGATAGGCGCAGTGCCTTGCGAAGGATAAGGAGCATTTTTCAACAGTACAAAACTTTGTGCAGCTATTTCCCTTGCTGTTTTTCTGTGAGCGGCAGTGTAGATTTCAGATTTAGCCCTTTGTGCATTTAAAAATTTATAAGGATCATCAAAGAGGCCTAACCTGTATTTTGCTTCAAGCATTCTGCGGCAAGCGGCATCAATTTCAACCTGCGTGACTTTTTTCTCCGCTAAAGATTTTTTTAATGTTTTTAAGAACCCTTCGCTCACCATATCCATATCAACACCGGCTTTTAAAGCCAATGCTGAAACTGTTTGAAGATCGCCCATACCGTGATCAATCATTTCATTAATGCCTGTATAATCAGTAACCACAAATCCTTTAAAGCCCCACTGCTTGCGCAACACATCCGTCAACAACCATTTATTACCGGTAGCAGGAATGCCGTCTATTTCGTTAAAGGATGCCATCACGCTACCTACGCCGGCATCCACCGCAGCTTTATAGGGCGGGAAAAACTCATTGTACATCCTGATGCGGCTCATGTCAACTGTATTGTAATCCCTGCCACCTTCACCCGCGCCATACAACGCATAATGTTTTACACATGCCATAATTTCGTTGTTGGCTTTCAGGTTGCCCTGATATCCCTTCACCATCGCTTTTGCTATTTGTGAACCGAGGTAAGGGTCTTCACCGTTACCTTCTGAAACCCTTCCCCAGCGCGGATCGCGACTAACGTCGACCATGGGGCTGAACGTCCACGAAATACCATCAGCACTGGCTTCGATGGCTGCAATTCTTGCCGATCTCTCGATAGCTTTCATATCCCATGTGCAGGAAAGTCCCAAAGGAATTGGGAAGGTGGTTTCATATCCGTGAATCACATCCATACCAAATATCATGGGAATTTTTAAACGGCTTTCTTCCACCGCAACTTTTTGTATGGCGCGAATTTTTTCAACGCCTTTGATGTTGAACAAACCGCCCACGTTACCTTTTTTTACGTTAGCGCCAATATCAGAATTCGTTGCCGTACCGGTTGTAAACTCACCGGCGCTGGGCAGGTTCAACTGGCCGATCTTTTCTTCCAAAGTCATTTTGCTCATCAGCGAACTGATGAAGGCGTTCATCCGCTGGTTATCGGATTTTGCGTCGCCGGTTTGCGCGTCTAAATTTTGAGTAAACAAAATAAGCGCGGCAAATACTAAAAGTTTAAACTGCTTCATATGCAAGGTTCTATATTTTTATTTTTTCAGATAAGGCTTAAGTATTTTTTGCCATATTTTATATCCCTTGGCTGTCATGTGCAAATTGTCTTTTAAAAAAATATCATCCATCGGGCTACCGTCAGGTTTTAGCATTTTACTGTACACATCTATAAATACAGCATTTTTTTGATTTTTCAAAAACGCTGCAATCTGTTTATTTCCTGCGTCAAATTTATCCATCAGATGTTTTCTTGAGGGGCTGGGTTTCATGCTTACATAAGCAAAAGGCGTCGCGGGGTATTTTTCGCGAACGAGGTGGAACAATGTTTTAAAACGCTCGGCTACAATATCAGCCGTGACGGTATCGCTGGCAGCGATGTCGTTCTCCCCGCAATACATTACAATTTGTTTTGGTTGATAGGGATAGATCACATCATAACGATAGCGGATGAGATCAACTAATTGTGATCCGCCAAAAGCCCTGTTTAAAATTTTATACCCCGGAAAATAATCGTTTACGTCGCGCCACATTGTAAAGGAAGAGCTGCCGACAAAAAGGATTTGATTGGATGCGGGAAATGCAATACTGTCCTGTGATTTAAATTTCTGAATATCGTTCCAAAACGGAAAAGGCTGTTGCGCATTCGCCACAGAAAACCCAATAACAAAAATCAGAAGTAGTGATAATTTCTTCATACTAAAATAACGCAGATGCGTAGATTAAGTTGTTTGTGGCACAAAAATATTAACTCTAATATCCTTTTAAATTAATTGCCGCAGATTCGAAGATCAGGCTATTGCCGCGATCCTTTTATACTGTAAAGAATCGTCATAAAAATTTAACGGGAGGCCAGCCCCAACCTTCGAGATTGCAAGATAGTTTAATCCCTGATTAAAATGATCTTCAATAATTGCCTTCTTACATTTAATTACCAAAATGATTTTATCATAAACAACAAAATCTGCATAAAATTTATGTGGCAAAATCGTTCTTACAATTCGCCTATCTGCGGCAAACCGTTATTTTACTTCGATCACCTTACTCCTTTCACTTACGCCGTTTTCATTCACCGCCTCGATACAATAATAGTACGGCTTTTGCAAATCCATGGCTTTCATCCAGTATTCATTGTTGCTATGCACCATGATGCTCGTGTACAATTTATCAGGCTGGGTACCATAATAAACATTGTAAGCAAAAGCATTATCAACAGGGCGC
>MKRO01000048.1:16467-18316 GCA_001896965.1 Sphingobacteriales bacterium 41-5
ACTACGTTTGTCTTTCTCCGTTCGCAGCACAACAAACCCTTCAACAGGCGAGGGTTTAGCGCCGTTGCCGTTTCCAAATATACGCAAACCGCTTATGGCAAATTTCCCCGTTGGCATGTGTATGTTTTCAAGCTTTATAAATCGTGCGCTAACGGGTTTCATAAGCTGAACATAATCATGCGGCACATCAGTTTTGTTATTGCTTTTATCAATTAACGTATTCCACTTTTTACCGTCAACCGAGTAGTACATTTTGTATTGATGATATTGATTGTTCCATTTACCCAGCCTGTTTTGATCCACATCCTGATCGGCGTAATTGATCTGCACTGCGTTCACAGTTGATACATTTCCAAGATCGGTTTGAATCCATTCACCTTTATTACCGGTGGCTGCACTCCAATAAGTTTTTGTGATTTCGTCCACAGCATTATTGGGCAAATAACCGCCAAGCGTCGATGATACCTGTACGGGCTTGTTGTAGTTCAACAGCATCCAGCCGGTAAAATAAGGAGACGTACCTTTTTTCCCGTATTCATCTTTAATGCCCCGCGCGGGAATATAGTGCGGATAATCACCGAAAGTAGTGTTACACCACATCACGCCGTCTTCATCAAAACCAGTGGGCCAAATGCCCAGCCTTCTTTCAAATGTATTTTTTACGGAAACAACCGTCGTAGATACATGCCAGTAATGCCCGAAGTTATCAGTAAAAGTGGCTCCATGCCCGGCGCCGCGCACATAGCCCCCTAATTTAATACTGAGCGGATCGCTCTGTGCTTCAAAAGGACCGAGAGGCCCGGTGCCCACCAGTAATCCATCGGCGTAGCCGCTAAACTCAGTACCCGGCGCGCCATATTGCAGGTAATATTTTCCATTATGTTTCGTCATGTGCGAGCCTTCAATAAATGGGTCGAGAAATGTATTATCCATATGTTCGCCAAAACGTTGCCAGCCGTAGCGCCAGGGTTCCAGCACATACATTTCTTTACGCGTGCCATAAGGTTCCATTGTTTTACGGTTCAGTTCAATACCATAAAACGGCCATTTATTGCTGCTGCCGTTATACATATAAAACCTTCCGTCATCATCCGTAAAAAATGAAGGATCCCAGCCGCCTAAGGCAAAGCTGTCAACCAACGGTTTCCATTCGTTAGCTTTTGGGTTTGTACTCATCCATATCGTAAATGTACTGGTATAAGTGGAACCAAAGACCAGCATCGTATCACCAATTATACCAACAGCCGGCGCACACAATTCGTCATACACACCGCCACTCCAGGGCCGCAAAAATTTTCGGTTGATAAATTTCCAGTTGAGCATATCATTGCTCCACCAATAGCCCCACTGATTGGTGCTGAAAAGATAATAATCGTTCTTATAGTTTACAATTATCGGATCTGCAGTAGCGCGGTGCCTGCCCCAGGTGCTGAAGTTGGGTATGGGCGTATAACCATAATCGAGGTTGAGAGGGTTACAATAGGTTTTCCTCTCTCCATCTGACACAGAAGAAGGTTGTGCGTGAGCATTGCTTTCAAAAAGTAATAGGCTTAATAGCAGCACTATTGCTGAACGCCTGCCTGTTCGGCTGACCGGAAGCGTCGCAAGGAAGTTTAATAATTGTTCTGAAGCTCGTTTAATAAAATTCTTTTTCATATTGACAAGGTGAGAATCCCTTTTCTTAAGGACAATAAAGTTCGGCCATTCTACTAAAATGCATTGAGGATTTTTATTGAGCTACCTGCAATCTCTAACACCTATTGTTTTGCAATATTCAAACGATACCGGCTTTTGTGCAGCGGCATCGTTGCGTGCATTTCCGCCAGGTATCGCACTCTTCATTCTCGGG
>MKRO01000048.1:18467-27062 GCA_001896965.1 Sphingobacteriales bacterium 41-5
CAGGCTGCGTATATACGTGCCGGTGCTGCAAACCACGCGAAACTTAACGATGGGCAGTTCGCTGCTATCCACTTCAAACTCTTTTATTGTAACTTTTCGTGGTTCCAGTTTTACATCCACACCCTTACGCGCCAGTTCATATACCCGTTTGCCGTCTTTCTTTATGGCTGAATGGATGGGCGGTACCTGATCAATTTCACCCATAAATTTTTGAGTGGCTGAAATGATTTCTTCTTTAGTAAGGTGTTCATACGGTTTGAAGTTTTCCGGCTTACTTTCCAAATCATAAGTAGGAGTAGTGGCGCCGAGCGTAAAACTGCCTGTGTATTCCTTCTCCTGCGCCATGAATTCGTTTATCTTTTTGGTGAATTTTCCGGTGCAAATGATCAACAGGCCGGTTGCCAACGGATCAAGCGTTCCGGCATGGCCAACTTTTTTTATTTTAATCAAATACCTGATCTTTCTTACTGCATCAAAGGAGGTCCACTGCAAAGGTTTATCAATTAACAGAACAGCGCCTTCGGCAAAATTTGTGTGTTGTAACGCTTCAATAGTCATCGCGGCAAAAGTAAATGGTCTGGACTATGATTTTTATGATTTGTTTGATTAATCTGATTATTAGAGAAAATCATGTTTAATTTTGAGGTTATGAATTCTCTTGCAGGATGGAAAGATACAATTGTGGCACTGGCAACTCCACCCGGTGTGGGGGCGATTGCTGTAATACGGCTTAGTGGAACCGAGGCAATTACAATTGCCGATAAACTGTTCAGGGGTAAAAAATTGAAAAACCAAAAAAGCCATACGGCCCATTTTGGGCAAGTTCTCGCGCCGAGCACGGAAGAAGTGATAGATGACGTGCTCGTTACAATTTTCAAGAACCCGAAATCTTACACCGGGGAAGATACGGTCGAAATCAGTTGCCACGGCTCACCTTATATTCAGCAGCAGATCATTAACGCCTGTGTTGCTTGTGGCGCACGGCTTGCAAGGCCGGGTGAATTTACCCAACGCGCTTTTTTAAACGGAAAGATGGATCTGGCGCAGGCAGAAGCCGTTGCCGATGTCATTGCGGCGAACAGCAGAGCCGCACAGCAAACGGCGTTGAAACAATTGCGTGGGGGTTTTTCATCCGACCTTAAATTATTACGTGATGAGTTGATAAACTTTGCTGCTTTAATAGAATTGGAGTTAGATTTTTCTGAGGAAGACGTGGAATTTGCCGACCGTAAAAAATTTCAACAACTGATCTCAAATCTCAAATCTCAAATCTCAAATCTTATTAGTTCCTTTAGCCTCGGTAATGCTATTAAAAATGGAGTGAGTGTTGCGATCATCGGCAAACCAAACGCAGGAAAATCTACCCTGTTAAATTCTTTGGTGAATGAAGAGCGTGCAATTGTAAGCGAAATTGCAGGAACTACGCGGGATACCATTGAAGAGACTTTAAATATTAACGGAGTATTATTCAGATTGATTGATACGGCCGGCATCCGCGAACACAGCACGGATAAGATTGAGAATCTTGGAATTGAGCGTAGTAAACAAAACGCGGAACGCGCCGACATTATTCTACACCTGATTGACATGACCGACGAAGACCCGAACGATTTTCCCTGGTTGAAAATATATGCGGATAAAACTATTGAAGTGCACACCAAGTTTGATAAATGGCGCAGCCAAATGGAAGCTCAGGGTATATCGGTAACGCCACACTTTAGCCAAAACCGTATTGCCGCTAAAACAGATTTTGGAATTGAACAACTGAAGAAAGTGATCTTTGAAAAAGCAATTGGAGAATCCGTCAATACCGAGAACACGATCGTTACAAATGCCCGGCATCACGAAGCATTAGAAAAAATACTCGAAAGCCTCAATGCGATTGAAAAAGGAATGAATAAAAATATTTCGGGTGATTTGCTTTCTATTGACATCCGCCGCGCCCTGCATTACCTTGGTGAGATTACGGGCCAGGTAGAAGTTGATCGGGATATTTTAGGAACGATCTTCGGGAAGTTTTGTATCGGAAAGTAATTATTCTTCCCTTGTTTGTTAAGAAATTGTTTTTTCGCCAAAAAGATAAAAATAAGCTTATCTGAAAATGAAAGCTTTGTATGTACAATCATACTGCAAGGGTTACACCGGGTTGTAATCCTTAATTTTGCGCTCCATGAACATTCATTACGATATTGAAAATTTACCTGCTTTCAAAAATGCGGTCATTACCATCGGTACTTTTGATGGCGTGCACGAAGGGCATAAAAAAGTGATAGCGCAACTGGTAAAGGAGGCAAAAAAAGTAGGCGGAGAATCTGTCATCATTACGTTTCATCCGCACCCCAGAAAAATTGTGTCGTCTTCCATTTTAGGCATCCGCCTTTTAAACACACTGAACGAAAGGATTGAGTTATTGAGCAAATCAGGGGTAGATCACCTCATCGTTGCGCCGTTCACAGATGCATTTGCCAACCAGGCTGCTGAAGATTATATCAGAGAATTTTTAGTTACGAAATTTCATCCGCATACAATAATCATCGGTTATGATCATCGCTTTGGCCGCGACAGAAAGGGCGATTATAAGATGCTGGAAGCCTTTTCCGAAACCTACAATTATAAGATTGAAGAAATCCCCAAACATATACTCGATGATATTTCCATTAGTTCCACAAAAATCAGGGAAGCAATTATTCGCGGCGATATTAAATCTGCAAACACTTTACTAGGCTACGATTTCTTTTTTGAAGGGGTTGTGATGCACGGAGACAAACTCGGTAGGCAATTAGGATACCCCACCGCAAATATCAAAATCACAGATGACGAAAAAATAGCGCCCGGCGATGGAATATACACCGTTCAATGCGCTGTAAAAAATAGTGACGGCAGTTACGGAAAAATTCACGGAGGCATGATGAGCGTTGGTTTTCGACCAACTGTCGATGGCAAAAAAAGGGTGATTGAAGTGAATATTTTTGACTTTGATAAGGAGATTTACGGCGCGACAACGCGTGTTTTCATAAAAGCTTTTTTAAGGCTCGAAGAAAAATTTAACAACCTGGAAGCATTGGTAAAAAAGATTGATGAGGATAAAGTGAATAGTTTAAAAATACTTTCCGGGCAATGAGTTTACGCATCGTTACAAGTTGCAGATTTCAGGTAATGCCGCCTGTAATTCATAATCTTCAACTTTACTTTACATCATCGCCTTTACCACCAGCTCCTTCATCAAATCAGCATCTTCAACACGTGCCGAGTTGATGCCGATACTTTTTAAATTATACTGGTGCAGCAGCAGCAATATTTTTTCAGTTCCACTGAAGCCATAAGTTTTGGATGCTTTTAAATAATCTTTCATAAAAAAAGGTGAAACGCCTATCTGTTTGGCAATTGTCTCATCTGCACCGCTAACGCCGTAGGTCATATAAACCTTGCTGAAAAATGCATACAAAGAAGGCAGCACTAACTGCATTGGCGCAACTTTTGGGTTAGCTCCAAAATACTGGATAATTTTTATCGCCTTTGGCATGTCTTTATTTGCCAGGGCAGATTGCAACTCGAAAATATTGTACTCTTTGCTGATTCCAACAAACTGCTCAATGTCTTCTTCAGTAATTGACTTGCGGCTTCCAACGTTGATCAAAATCTTTTCAATCTCGTTTTCAATGCGGTTAAGATCGTTACCGATGTGCTCAACCAAAAGGGCATTGCCCTTCGGCGTAATAGTGTACCCCAATCCGTTCACCATTTTATTTACCCAATCCGGCAAAGCCGAATCATACATTTTTTTGGTAACTAAAACCTCTGCCTTTTCTTTAACCAGCTTTGCGAATTTAGTTCGTGCATCAAGCTTTTTATCTTTGTAAGCTACCACCAGCACTGTAGAATGTAGTGGATTTTGAAAATAGGAATCAAGCTTGTCAATTTCCCTAAGATGTTGCGCTTCTTTGATTAGCACAACCTGAAAATCTGAGAACATCGGGTAACGCCTGCACGCGTTAACGATGTCAGCCCAATTTGAATCACGGCCATAAAAAATTGTTAAATTAAAGGAAGCTTCTCTGTCTGATAAAATACGGTGTTCCGCAAAATCAACCAGTTTATCAATGTAATACTCTTCTTCTCCCTCTAGCCAGTAGATAGGCTTGAACACTTTTTTTTTCCATTCACTTAAAATCTTCTCGATAGCCATCGCGCTAAAATAATATTTTTAAGTAGTAAACGCTATTAATGTTAATAACAGGTTACCAATAGAGCGATTTGGCATAATTTCTGTGCGGAAAACTTGTCACTTTATTAAAAACTCTAAACTATCTTTAGAACAGCAAAATCGTAATTTAAATTCATCATGGCAAATACAAATTATCCATCGGCTACAAATCAGTCTGATACAAGCTCAAAAAACTCGGGAAACAGCGGACGAAATCTTTTAATCGGGTTACTCGTGGCCGCTTTGTTGGGTACCTGGGGTTATATGCTTTGGAAAAACAATTCAGGGGGCGCCGGTACCGGTAGCGCAGCTACGTCCGAAACCGAAATGGCGACTGCGTTGTCCGAATCAGATTCACTCCGGCAAATGTTTAACCTGGCTGAAATGCGGCTTGACTCAATAACCGGAGCCAATAACACATTACAGGGAGAAAAATCTGCCTTACAAAAAGAAATTGATGCAAGAAAAACAGAGATTAACAGGATTTTAAATGATAAAAATGCCACTGCCGCCGACTTGGGAAGAGCACGCCAATTAATTGGTGAGTTAAACGGACAGATTGGGAGGCTGGAGGCGCAGGTTACACAGTTACGTGGTGAAAATCAGGAGCTTACCGTTCGCAATACCCACCTGAACCAGGAAAAGCAGGTGTTGAACCAGAACCTTGCAACACGTACCACGGAGAATGATGAATTGGCCAACACTGTTGACGTAGCAAGTACGCTGACTGCAACCGGCATGTCCATTACACCATTGCGGGATGCAAGGAATGGTAAAGAAAAGCAAACCAATTTTGCAAGAAAGGTTGACAAATTGAAGATTGCTTTTAATGTGGAAAACAGAATTACGACTTCGGGCCCGGCAGATTTATACGTGATAGTGACAGACCCTAAAGGAACAATTGTACAAAACGCTGCTTTAAGCTCGGGGGCGATGACAACGCGCCAGGACGGTGACCGTAATTTCACAGCAAAAGTTCCGGTTGAATATGAAACCGGCACAAGGAAAGGTGTTTCCTTCCCTGTTGCAAACCCTGAGGGTTTTGTTCCGGGAGATTATAAAATTGAAGTTTATCACAACGGCTTTAAAATTGGCGAGGGCATTAGAAGTTTGAAAAAAGGACTATTTGGTTAATGTTAGATGATACGTTTAGAAAGCCACCCAAAAATTTGGGTGGCTTTTTCTTTTAAGCTCGATTCGCGCAAACAACAACGCACCTGCTTATAAAAATAAAACAGGTGCGTTGTTTAAAATCCCTTATTGTAACCCTAATAATGCCAACGCACAAAGGCTTCCATTGCCGCATAGTGCGTTAAGCCAAGGTCTGCGAAAACCTGTGCGGTATTGGCGTTCCTTTCTTCTGCACGTTGCCAAAATTCCCTGTCATCGGACCCCTGAAACGGCACCATATCTTTTTGCGATTGGTGTATGAAAATCCCGAAACGCTTTTTTAATACCTGCGACGGGCTCATGGGAATCGCCATTTCAATGTCTTCAATATTCCACTCCTGCCACGCGCCTTTGTAAAGCCATAGCCAACAGTCATTAATCCACTCATCACCTTCCGCTTTAATTCTCTGCAACGCTTCCAATACTGCTTTAAAACAAACAATATGCGTTCCGTGGGGGTCTGCAAAGTCACCGGCGCAGAAAACCTGATGTGGTTTAATTTGCCGAAGGGTGTTCATGGTTATTTGAATATCCTTTTCTCCCAGCGGGCTTTTTTCAATAGTGCCGGTTTCATAAAAAGGCAGGTTTTGAAAATGTATATTTTCTTCAGGAATACCAACGTATCGGCAGGTTGCCCTTGCCTCTCCTCTTCTTATCAGGCCTTTGATATTCCTGATCGTTGGTGTGTCAATTTGGTTTGGCTTTTTTGATGCAATATATTTTTTTGACTGATTTAATATTTTCTGCGGCTTGTCTGACCCGATCTTGGCGATCTCATCAAACCCCACCGCAAAATCTAAAAACCTCGTAACAAATTCGTCAGTCACGGCAATATTTCCTGAGGTTTGATAAGCCACATGCACATCATGGCCCTGATCGAATAATCTTAGAAAAGTACCCCCCATGCTTATGATATCGTCATCAGGATGTGGGGAGAAAATGATAACCCTTTTTGGATAAGGGACCGATCTTTCAGGATGTGCGGGAATCACAGCATTTGGTTTTCCTCCGGGCCACCCTGTGATGATGTCGCGAAGCATATAATACACTTCCAGGTTAATATCGTAGGCATCTCCCTTTTCAACTAAAAGATCGCTTAAACCATGATCATTATAATCTTTGTTCGTGAGGCTTAAAACAGGTTTCTTCAGCGCGAGCGCCATATTCACAACAGCTTTTTTTATTGTCTGGGGGTTCCATTCGCAATCTCCTGTAAGCCAGGGAGATTTTATTCTTGTTAATTGAGACGCGGCCGCTTCGTCTAAAACAAATGTAACATTATCGTGGTTCTGTAAAAACGAGGCAGGAACCAATTCGGTGTCATCCTCCTCCACAGCCTCTTTCACAGCGTCTGCTTTTCCTTCACCCCAGGCCATCAATATTATTTGCTTCGATTTTAAAATGGTATTGATCCCCATCGTAATAGCCTGGCGCGGAACTTCGGACATATTTGCAAATTCAAATGAATTTGCCTGCCTTGTTGAATTGGTTAAATTCACCAGCCTTGTTTTCGTATAGATGCCGGAGCCGGGTTCATTAAAACCAATGTGGCCATTGTTGCCGATTCCTAAAACCTGAAGATCGATGCCACCCGCCTTGCCTATTTGCTTTTCATAACTAGCGGCTTCGGCTTTGATATCATCCTTCCCCACTTCACCATTAGGAATGTGAATATTTTCCGGTTTGATGTCAACGTGTGAAAAAAGATTGGCAAACATAAAGCGGTTATAGCTTTGCACCGCTTCCTTGCTTATGGGATAATATTCATCCAGGTTAAACGTAACCACGTTTTTAAAACTAAGCCCTTCTTCTTTATGCATTCGAACCAGTTCTGCGTAAAGCCCTTTGGGGCTTGAGCCGGTAGCAAGGCCTAAAACACATTTTTTCTTCTCCTTTTGTTTGGACCTGATTAAAGAAGCAATTGTTTTAGCGATGGCTAATGAGCCTGCTTTTGCATCGGGATAAATTTCTACATCAATCTTTTCAAGACTATCGATCTGGCTTTCATTTATCGATTTTTTCTTTGGCATAAAATGATTTATTTATTTTTATAAAAATGGTTCACGCCCCAAAGGTCATAGCGTTTTATTTGCATTTGCAGGCGGTTATTAAATTCAGCAAAATCCCGGTTTGCCTGTTGTGTCCAGCCCACCTCTGACAATGCTGCAATTCTTGGGAAAAGCATGTATTCAACTTTTGCAGGGCTTTTCATTTGTTCCGTCCACAAGTTTGCCTGCGGCCCCATAATAAAATGTTTTTGCGATGCGCTTAAAACCTGCGGAACAACTTTCCACGAATAAACTTTTTCGATGGGAAGATACCAACGATTATTTGAAAAGGTTACGGAGTCGTCGTGTTTTTCCTGCTGGTGGTCAAAATAGGCATAACTGCCCGGAGTCATGATAACAAAGTGGTTTTCTTTAGCGGCGGCAATGCCTCCTTCCTCCCCGCGCCAGCTCATTACAATTGCATTTGGCGCCAGGCCACCTTCCAGAATTTCATCCCAGCCAATCAAAGATTTACCATTTTTGTTCAGGAATTTTTCCATACGCTGTATGAAATAACTTTGAAGATAATGTTCTGCGGGATGTTTTTTATCGCCCTTAATTTTCAGGTCTTTTATCCTTCGCTGGCAGTTGGGGCATTTTTCCCAATGCTTTTTTGGCGATTCATCGCCGCCCACGTGAAAATATTTTGAAGGAAATAACGGCATCACTTCTGAAACAACATCCTCCAAAAACCCGAAAGTTGATTCTTTGCCTGCGCAAAAAACATCATCAAATACACCCCAGGTTTGTTGTACCTGCTTTCCCTCCCTTGAGCCGTTCAAGGGTGTTTTGGCATCTACAAAAGTTGATTGACCGGGAAAACAACTTAAATAGGGGTATGCCGCAATAGCCGCCGATGCATGCCCCGGCATTTCAATCTCAGGAATTACCTCAACATGCCTTTTTGCGGCATAAGCGACTATTTCTTTCACCTGTTCCTGTGTATAATACCCTCCATAATGCAGGCCGTCATTGCCTGTTCCGGGGTAAGGGCCAATGATCGTTCCGTTTCGCCAGGCACCTACGTCAGTTAATTTTGGATATTTTTTTATTTCGATTCTCCAACCCTGGTCATCGGTAAGATGCCAGTGAAAAAAATTGAGTTTGTGTAAGGCTATGTAATCGATATATTTTTTAATAAATTCTACTGGCATAAAATGACGGCATACGTCG
>MKRO01000048.1:27077-35058 GCA_001896965.1 Sphingobacteriales bacterium 41-5
GCTCATCATTAATTTGAACTGCGGGAATTACTAATGTGGTTGATTTAGTTACCGGGAGTAGCTGAATTAATGTTTGCATCCCGTAAAATGTTCCCGCGCGTGTGTTACCAATGATCCGAACTGAGTTTGCGTCTGATATTAATTGATATCCCTGAATATCGGTTTTAAATGATCCGGTAGTGATAAAGATTCCATTGGCGCCACCTTTTGTTACAGCCAGTTCAAACCCATAGTAGTTTCTCAAATACTGATTAAAGAAATCAGCCGTATTGCGGTCTTCCTCACTTCCAATTACAATCGGCGTTTGCGATGTGATTGTATAACTTCCCTTGCCGGGGATTATTGATTTTGGTTTTGGTACGATTGCGAGTTCCTGCGATGCTGCATACGTATTTATACTTAATAATGACAGAAACAATAATATCAATCTCATAACTTACATCATAATTAATGGTTGCCAAGTTACGTCTTTTTTTACATGCTAAAACCGCTTTCTACGGCGCAACCGTTTGCTTAAAATAGTAAAGCCTCACATTTAGGTTTTCGCTATTAACTTTTCAAGAAGTGTAATCTGATTTCCTGCTCGAACGTAATTGTGTCCGGGATATTTTTCACCGTAATAAATATCGTTATTGAGATAGTCTGTCAAAAATCTCAGCGCCTGCATATAAATCATAAACGTTCCTGCATATAAAAAATATCGCTTTTCAGTTTGGGTCAGCTCATCATTCATTTGTTCTTTATATCCTTCTACAATGGCTTTATAAAATTCATCCCGGATTTCGATTTTACTATAGTCTTTTTCCTCTTCGCTCACCGGGCTCAAATAAGTCCTCATCATATCGCCAACATCGCTAATGAAATAGCCCGGCATCACGGTATCCAGGTCAATCACACAAATACCTTTTTCTTTATTATCAAAAAGAACGTTGCTGATTTTTGTATCGTGATGGGTTACCCGAAGTTTAAAATCGGGGTTTGCCTTGATTTGCTCATATTCTTCCGCAATATTGGAATGCTTGTTCAATCTTCTAATAAAATCAGCGGATTCTTTAATGCGTTGTTCATTTCCGTTTTTCAAAGCCTCCAAGTATTGTGTATGCCTTAAGGAAAGATCATGAAAAGACGGAAGCGTAATCTTTAAGTCTTTCATATCAATACCAGATAACAATTTTGTAAACATACCAAACTGACGAGCCGCTTCATAAGCCAGTTCAGGCTTTTCAACCACGTCAAAAGAATGGCTGTTTTTTACAAAAGGGAATGCACGGTAGTATCCCTCGCCATTGATATAAACGAGAGTTTTACCGTTTACAGTTTTATGTGGTGCGATGAAACGATAATCTTTGAAATTTTCTTTAAGATAGTTTGCAACGACTCGCAAATTGGTGTCAATATCCTCCGGCCTCTTAAATACGTTGTCGTTAACTCGCTGAAGAATATATTTTTCCTCCTTCCCTTCAACCACCCAGGTGTGATTGATAAGGCCGCTACCATAAGACCTTACATCATAGTCGTTTTGATCAAAACCAAACAAACTCAAAACCTCTTTCATACGGATTCTAATTTTTTTAAAAATAAGACTTGAAAATTAAATATTGGTGTGCAATCGTTTGTACAGGTTATTTTGGCTGGCTTACTATAGCAAAGGGGACTTCTATAGAATTGACAGGTGTTTTATTTCCTGTATCAGGTTCAGCATTTGAATCTAACAGGGATATCAGCATTTCCATTGCCAATTTTCCCTGTTTATATGGAAACTGATCGATTGACACAACCGGTGGAAACGCGGCATGTTTATTTATTGAAATATTAGCAAAACTGGCAAAAATAATTTCATCGTTTACCTTTACACCTTTATGCGTCGCATATTTTACAGCATCAAGGTGAACATAATCATTGAACGAAATGATAGCATCCGGTCGTTTTTTCAAACTTAAAAGACTCTCCATCGCGTCGCAGGTGGATTTATCTGACAAATCAGTTTGTTCCACCATTTGCATATCCACTTTTAGTTTTCTTCTACTCACGCCTTTAACATACCCGTCAAATCTTTCCTTGCTCGCCGAAAGTTCAGAAGGCCCATTAATGAAAGCCACACGCTTTCTGCCCTTCTTGAAAAGAATATCAACCATTTGTACCATGCTGTTATAAAGATTGCAATAAACTTTATTAACTTTCTTGCCGGATGGCACCCTGTCGAAATACACAACCGGAATGTTAAGTTTATCCAGGGCATTTATATGATCGTAGCTATCAGTTTCTTTAGACAGGGAGATCAGTAAACCATCCACACGCTGTCTTTTCATGGCGTTAAGCACCTGCTTCTCTTTTTCAAAACTGTCGTGACTTTGTCCAAACAGGATTGTGTAGCCGTGCTGCATTGCCATATCTTCAATTCCATTGATACTTCTTGAAAAAAAGTCCTCACTGATATGTGGTACAATTACCCCCACCACAAAGCTCTTTTGCTGTTTAAAAAATATAGCTTTGGTGTTGGGCTCGTAACCCATTTCGGCTGCAATTTTTTTTACGGCTTCTTTTGTTTTGATACCGATGCGCGGATGGTCGCTGAGGGCGCGGGAAACTGTTGAAACAGAAACATTCAGCGTTTTTGCAATTTCTTTTATGGTTGGAATTCCATCGTTCACACCAGACTAATATTATTTTTTAAGAAAATTTCAATTCGTACCCGCCCCTCTTTTAAAATTCAGGTAGGAAGCTGTGAGTGCAGCAAAGCCGCTTACAAGCCCGCCCACCAAACCGGTAACAAAAATCAAAATAGATGGGCTGTTGCCTATCTTTAACAATTGTCCTGTTCTGCCTGCAAGAATTCCGGCATTGGACGAATTGATTGAAGCGGCTAAAATTATCCATAACAAAAATACGCCTATAAATCCAGTAATAAAAGAAGCGGAAGGCCGCTGAGGCAGTAACAGCGAAACTAAAAATGCAATTACCGCAATTACCCACCAGGGAAAATATAAACCGGCGAAAAACGAAGCTGCTGCGATGATGATGATACTTAAAATAAAACGCATCTTGTTTTGTATAATGGTTAAATGATTATTGGTTTTAGCAAAAACTACGAACTTTAATTCGCAACCTCCCGGTTTTCATCAGCCGTTGTGAAAGCTCATCGTCCACTTTACCCGCTTATCCGCTTTTTCTTCCGGCTTCATCATCCAAAGTTGATAGTATTTGCCGTTGGCCCAGGTATCTACGGCATTATCATAAAACCTGCTGCCGGGATTACCGCTTTGCCCACCAGGATAAACGCCGAATGCCTCAGTTGGCGAGTTCATGTGAACGATCATTCGCCAACTGGGGCCGTGGCTTTTTTTAACGGCATTAATCACATTACCCCAACCTCCAACATTTAAACCCGTTCTCGCAAAAGGGGTAATCGTTCTTAATAAATGAAAAATTGAAACATCTTTAAATTTTGCCCACTGCAATTTACCCTCCTTTTCCCTTTCAGAAAGAAGCGCCGAAGCTTTATTCAGTGCGGCGGTTACCTCAGTTAGCAGGTCTTCGTGTTGCGGTGTGGTAACATCATCAACAAAACCCAGCGCCGTGGTATCCTTTTTTAAAAGTTCCAATGTAGTTTGCTCTTCAGGCAAGTCGTTAAACCCAACATTTTTACCTAACTCATCATACCAGATATTTCGCCTCAGGCTGTCAAACCAAACCTGGTAAATCGTCTGCCCGCGCGAGGCCGCATCGGCCATAAGATTCCACTCTTTTACTTCTTTATAATATTTTAAAGCCGCAGGGCTTAGAGCCGTAACGTTCACATTTTGCAACATTAACGGCAACATATCTTCTGCAGTAACATTAAACGTATTATTATGAAGGTTCATCATATCCTGAACCGTGGCACTATGCATTGCTGATAAATATCTTTCAATAGCAATACCTCTTGCGGTGATGTAGCCCCCGGGAATAAAATAAGGATAGGCTGCATCCGCCGGCCGCTGGTTGGCACTTTCTAAAAATCCGCGCTCAGGATTTAAAGCATGAGGGTTTTGATCCTGCGGTATAAAATCCTGCCACCAATAACTACTATCTTGGCCGGGCATCACATAAAGTCCCTGCCCGTTCCACCGATTCGGAAATTTTCCCTGCTGCCAAATTGCTATATCGCCGGTTTTAGATGCGAAAACAAAGTTCTGGCCGGGGCATTCAAATGTTTTGATGGCATCCACATATTGATTGTAATTGGCTGCGCGATTCAACTTATAAAATGTGCTGCCATCGTCGCCCGTTTGGTGTGCCATCCATTTAACCGCCAAAGCGGCGCTGTGAGTGACGGTATCCGTAAAATTTCCATCATAAATTACCGGACCAAAAACAGTGTAGGAAACGGTATCAAAAACTGATGGCGCACCTTTCACTTTTATTTCTTCAATCCTTTGTTGTGTTGGCCTCCATTCATTATTAAACCAATACTCTTTTGCTGATTTGTCTTTGTATTTTATGGAATAATAATCTTTCACATCACGCTGTGAATTGGTGACGCCCCAGGCGATACTATCGTTAAAACCAATAATAACAAAGGGGCTTCCCGGCAACGTAACACCATAAGTATTTGTTTGTGGGGTGCTTAATTGCATTTCGTACCAAATTGATGGTAACGAAAGTTCCAGGTGCGGGTCATTACAAAGAATAGGGAAGCCGCTTGCCGTTTTCTTCCCTGCAACTACCCAGTTATTGCTTCCGTTGTCCCTGTCGGGCTTATAAGCTTCGGTTGCTGCTGTTGTAAACCCCGATCCGAAGTAGGCAGAATCGGCACTGACGGGGTATTGTGGCTGAAAAGAAGGTGTGGGAAAAATCGTTCCTTTAGGCACTATCGGCACAAGCGAATCATTAATTTGCGGATATAAAGTAGCAATTTGTTCGCTGGTTAGTACTGATCTTAAATTTGTGTAGGCCAAATCATCTTCGCCCGATGCGAGCATTTTTGCCATCATCTTTAAAAGCAAGGCCGTGCGCATATTCGTCCACTCTTCGGGTTGAAAATTAAGTAGCTTATATTCAAGCGGCAGTTCGTTTTGCTTTAAAGAATTGATGTACGCGTTGATGCCGGCAGTGTAGGCACCGTAAAAAGATTTTGCCTGAGGGTCCTGTTCCATCGCACGCAAGGAATGTTCCGCAGCATACTTCATCCCAAGCCTGCGTTGCTCTTTGTCGTAGTTGATTGCCATTGGTCCCGCAATTTCAGATGCCCGCCCTTCGGCAGCGCGGGTTTGTAAATCCATTTGAAACAGACGAAATTTTGCATGCAGGTAACCCTGAATAAAATAAAGATCTTCATCATTCTCCGCAAATACATGCGGCACAAGCCTTTCGTCAAAATACACATTTGCCTTGCCCTTCAGTTGCGGAAAAGAGAGCGTCTCGTTAAAACTGTAGTTTACACTTTCAGCATTTTGCCAAAATCCGCTTTGCGGGCTTAAAAATTTGCCCAAAGGCATTGGAAGGGTACTTCCCCACGGCCGGTTTAAGGCCCAAATTAAAAACAAAGTAATTGCTGCAGTTAATAAAAATCGAACAATGCGCATACCGTTTGATTGTACGGCAAGATAGTATTTTTTATGTTACCAACTGTTGAACATATGGCATCCCTGTTGCCCGTCTGTCCACACGGCTGGTACTCTGCGCTTCTACTTTGGGAACGATTTCTTCAATCATCAGCCGGAACCCTGTTTCTTTTGTAGGTCCTGCGTAGCCCTCGATTTTGCTGCGAGGACTTTTCGTCCGCTATCCAACATGGCCTGGTGTAATATGTATTCAATTTGCCCGTTCACGCTGCGAAATTCATCCCCAGCCCATTTCTCCAAAATCTGATAAGTTTCAGAGTCAATCCTTAGCACAAAGTTCTTTTTATCTTTCAAAACTTATATTCTCTCGGTTTACTGATAAAGTGTTCCGGCATTTAAAATAGGTGTTGCTGCTTTTTCACCGCAAAGCACTACCATCAGGTTGCTTACCATGGCGGCTTTGCGTTCGTCATCAAGCTCTACGATATTCTCTGCTGAAAGTTTTTTTAAAGCAAGATCTACCATGCCAACGGCGCCTTCAACAATTTTTGTACGGGCTGCTACTATTGCCGTTGCCTGCTGGCGCTGCAACATAGCACCCGCAATTTCAGAAGCGTAAGCGAGGTGAGCAATGCGCGCTTCCTGAACCACAATACCGGCGGGCTGCAACCGGTCGGTCAGTTCCTGTTCCAGAATTTTATTTACCTGGTCTCCGCCATCGCGAAGCGTGATATTTGCATGTTCGTCTTCCAGATTATCGTACGGAAAACTAACTGCAAGGTGACGAACTGCCGCTTCACTCTGAGTTTTTACATACTCCATATAACGCTCCACATCAAAGGCGGCTTTATAGGTATCTCCCACTTTCCAAACTATTACGGCGCCAATTTCAATGGGATTGCCCATTTTGTCATTCACTTTTAAGGTTTGCCCCTGCAAATTCTCTGAGCGAAGGCTCACCTTTTGCGTACCATAAAGCGGGTTGATGAAAAACAGGCCATTGTCTTTTACCGTGCCAACGTATTTGCCAAAAAATGTCATCACACGGGAGTGGTTGGGCTGAATAATCATCAGGCCTTTAATAAAAAAGAAGAATGCGATTGCCGCTAACACGCCCAAAACAATAAGCAATGTCCCATTTCCTCCGTTTTCGAAAGTTGTGCCGCCTTTAATAAACAACCAGACAGATACCGGTAACAAAGCAAGGCAAATAATGAGAGCCAGAAAGCCCGACATCGGTTTTACAATCTTTTCCATAAAAATTTGATTTGATATTAAAATGATATCATAAAGATATATACCATTTTTGAATTGTAAAAACTTTTTCCATCTTTCTCAAACCTTTTCAAAAAAGTAATGTTAGTGTTGTTTTGTCATGAAATTGTCATCATTTGTTTCACCATTTAAGCCCGAAGATGAAAATAGTAAAAAGTCGCCTCGCCAAAACATTTTTTCTAATTCTCATTTTAACCTTAGCAAATTTTTCTTTATTCGCTCAGAATCATACATTAATAACCGGATATGTTTTAAATGAGGCCAATAACAGGCCGGTATCATTTGCAACCATCGCTGTTCCTGAAATGAATAATATCATTCAGGCAAATGACTCGGGTTATTTCCGCTTGGAAGTTCCTGCCGGATTATACAACATTGAGATTTCAGCGGTAGGATATGAAACCTCAACGTATTTTGAGATTCAAACCAGCATAGCGAACCCGGTGCAATTGACAATTCTTTTGAAACCTGCGCAGGTGTCGCTGGATGAAGTAGTGGTAAGGTCAACGCGGGATAAAACGAGGGAAAGCCCCGTTTCGCTCCGCAACCTTGGCGTCAATGAAATTCAGCGCAGCCCCGGCGGCAACAGGGATATTTCCAAAGTAGTGCAGGCTTTGCCGGGAGCCGGGTCTAATAATACTTCAGGTTCCTTCCGCAACGATATTATCATTCGCGGTGGCGGCCCTTCAGAAAACCGATTTTTTATTGATAATATTGAAATACCTACCATCAACCACTTTTCAACACAGGGCGCCAGCGGCGGGCCGGTGGGTTTGATTAATGTCGACCTTATCAGAAATGTGAATTTTTTTACAGGTGCGTTTGAAGTGAATAAGGGCAATGCGCTGAGTTCGGTGATGGATATTTCCCTCAAAGAGGGACTTACCGACAGGTGGTCAGGGGCTTTGACGTTGGGCACAACCGATATCGGTCTGCGCGGTGAAGGGCCATTGAGCACTAATACATCCGCAATTTTTTCGGTAAGACGATCGTACCTGCAGCTACTATTTAAAATACTCAAGCTCCCTTTTCTGCCTACTTATAACGACTTTCAATTTAAAACACATACCAAATTCAACGATAAGGTGGAACTGTCGTTTTTGGGCCTCGGCGCCATCGATCATTTCAGGCTTAATAAAGATGCGAACAAGAGCGAGCAGCAG
>MKRO01000049.1:0-1097 GCA_001896965.1 Sphingobacteriales bacterium 41-5
CATATTTGACCTGCAAGGCAAACTTGCATTCAGCACTGATAGTTACGTGGTTCACCCGATTTTTTTTAAAGGCGGAAATATTGGTGAGCTTGCCGTAAATGGTACTGTGAACGATTTGGCTATGTGTGGTGCCATGCCCAAATATTTATCGCTTTCTTTTATTTTGGAGGAAGGCCTCAAAACAGAAGACCTGGGCAAGATCCTGCAAAGCATTAAAATGGCCGCCGACAGAGCGGGAGTGAAAATTGTTACAGGTGATACTAAAGTTGTTGAGCACGGCAAAGCCGACAAAATATTTATCAATACTTCCGGCATTGGCGTGGTTCACCCTAACGCAGAAATTCATCACGATCGAATAGAACATGGTGATGTAATCATCATTAATAGTCCTCTCGCTAATCATGGTATTGCAATTATGAGCGAACGCGAGGGCTTGGAATTTGAAACAGAAATCATAAGTGATACACGCCCTTTAAACGGTATTATCGAAAAATTGCTTGACAGGTTCGGCGAGAATATTAAGTTTCTGCGCGATGCCACGCGCGGAGGCCTCGCTTCTGTATTAAATGAGGTGGCCGAAAAAACCAATCTCGGTATTGAAATCAATCAAACAGCTTTGCCCATACAAGATCAGGTTTTGGGCGCCTGCGAGATGCTGGGCCTTGATCCTTTATATGTTGCAAATGAAGGAGTTTTCGTCGCGATTGTAAAAGCCGAATTTTCCACCGGGGTGCTTGAATTGCTTCGGGGGGCCGATGCAGGAAAAAGCGCCGCAGTAATTGGTTTTGTATATAACGAAACACCGGGAAAAGTTTTGATCAAAAGTGCGATTGGTGGCAGAAGAGTGGTTAACTATCTCCCCGGCGAGCAGTTGCCACGGATTTGCTAACTATTGATTTCTTGGGATCAGAAACCCTGAAATCTGAGTTCTGATCCGGTTCCCATTTCATAGGGGGCCTCCCCAACTTGAAAAATTCTTGCTGTTAAATTTCCTTCCAGCGTAATCGTTTCGCCATTGATGCGTAGCCAGCTGCCTTCGCGCAAGCCTACAACAGGCAAATTATTTTGGGTAAGAAATTCCAAAATCCTTGTTTCCC
>MKRO01000049.1:1105-2284 GCA_001896965.1 Sphingobacteriales bacterium 41-5
TGTTTCACCGTTATGTTTCAGATTGGGGTCGGGGTCAAGATAATGCGGGTTGATATTGAACGGTAAAATACCCATTGCATCAAATGATGGCGGATACACAATCGGCATATCGTTGGTGGTGCAAATGTTTTGGCCCGCGATGTTGGAGCCGGCGCTTGTACCAAGGTACGGTTTGCCTTTTTCAATCTCCTCTTTTAAAATGTGCATCAGTCCCCGTTCGTGCAAGGTTTTAGTGAGCAGAAAAGTATTACCTCCGCCGGTAAAATATCCTTTGCCATTTTGTAAAGCTTTTGCCGGGTTTTCAAAGCGGTGTAAGCCAACTACACTTATATTCAACGAAGCAAAGAAATCCGCCACTTTTTTAGTGTAACCGTCATGAGAGCAGCCTCCCGGTCGTGCGTACGGGATAAAAATGATTTCGTCAATGCCCTTAAAAAGCTCTTTTATTTCATCTGTTATATAATCGAGATATTGGCCTCCAAAAAGTGCCGAGGTACTGGCCAAAAGCATATTTTTCATGTAAAAACCGTGTTTTAATTATCTGTAAATTTACTCAAATATCGGGTGAACCCAATAGCCATAAAGAAACAATGTTAGGGTCAACATATACAATACCAATATTCCTTACGCGTTGGTTTTGTAAACATTATTACCGCTTTTCAACTTAAAAACCTTTCAACTTTTAACCCTTAAAATCGTTACCTTTGCACTCTTTTTTAGCTTAAAAACGGGTGTTAACCGAAGCGCACGTGATCTTTTTCGATCGGATTAATTAATTGTGCCTAAGTCCATCCGGCCAATAAAAATATTTATATTTTCCGATGAAATACAGAGAGTTTTCGGGCCTTAACCTTCCTTCTATCGAAAAGGAAATTCTGGCTAAATGGAGTGAAAATGAAGCATTTGAAAAAAGTGTTTCCCTGCGTGAAGGGCAACCACCTTTCGTGTTTTACGAAGGCCCGCCCAGCGCTAACGGTATGCCCGGCATTCACCACGTTATTTCAAGAACATTGAAGGATTTGGTTTGCCGCTATAAAACCATGCAGGGTTTTCAGGTAAAGCGCAAAGGCGGTTGGGATACTCATGGCTTGCCGGTTGAACTGGGTGTTGAAAAAGAGTTAGGCATTACTAAAGAAGATATTGGCAAAAAAATATCGGTAGAAGAATACAATCAAAAAT
>MKRO01000049.1:2311-4063 GCA_001896965.1 Sphingobacteriales bacterium 41-5
AGCGGTGTTGCGCTTTAAAAGCCAGTGGGATGACCTAACCGTGAAAATGGGCTACTGGGTTGATCTGAACGACCCTTATATCACTTTTAAGAACGAATACATTGAAACACTTTGGTGGTTACTTAAGCAACTGTTTAACAAAGGTTTGTTGTACAAAAGCGTAAGTATTCAGCCGTACTCGCCTGCTGCGGGAACGGGCTTAAGTTCTCACGAACTTAACCAGCCGGGAACTTATAAAGACGTAAAAGATACATCAGCCACTGTAATTTTTGATGTGGTAAAGAATGAGAAAAGTCAATTCTTATTTGATGCTATCGACAATTCAAAATTCAAAATTCAAAATTCCAACATTGGTTTCCTTGCGTGGACAACCACTCCGTGGACGCTTCCCTCCAACCTGGGTTTAACTGTGGGCGCCGGTATTGATTACGTTTTAGTTCAAACTTTCAATCCTTACACCTGTAATCCCCAAAATGTAATTCTTGCAAAAGCATTGCTACATAAATATTTTAAAGAAGAAGGTGAATTTAGGGAAGGCGACATGCCCGAATTTAAAGGAGAAAAAGGTGAACTGCTTCCCTATAAAATATTAGCCGAATTTAAAGGCGCCCAGCTCGAAAACATCGAGTACAGGCAGTTAATGCCTTTTGTGGCTAACTCCAGGGAAAAGATTAAAGAATTAACTCCCGGTGCACAGCCTTTCCGTGTTTTGGTGGGTGATTTTGTTACTACCGAAGACGGTACCGGCATCGTACATACCGCTCCTGCTTTTGGTGCAGATGACTATAAAGTAGGCAAAAAATACAATATTGGTATTTTAACCCTGGTGGACAGGGAAGGTAAATTTGTAGATGGCATGGGGCCTTACAGCAATCGCTATGTAAAGGATTACAAAGACGAAAAAGATTATGTGGATGTGAACGTTGATATCAGCGTTGATCTTAAAAAAGCGGGGAAAGCATTTAAGGTAGAAAAATACGAGCACAATTACCCTCATTGCTGGCGCACCGATAAACCGATTTTGTACTACCCGCTGGATGCCTGGTTTATTAAAACCACAGCCATTCGCGAAAGAATGGTGGAGCTGAACAAAACGATCAACTGGAAGCCCAAAAGCACCGGCGAGGGCCGTTTTGGCAATTGGTTGGAAAATATGGTGGATTGGAACCTCAGCCGCAGCCGGTACTGGGGTACGCCGCTGCCGGTTTGGAGTACAGAAGATGGCTCAGAACAAAAATGCATCGGCTCCATTGAAGAATTGACAAATGAATTTGACAAGGCTGTGAAGGCCGGATTTAATAAGGATTCAAAATTCGAAATTCAAAATTCAAAATTAGATATTGATTTACATAAGCCTTATGTTGACGAACTGGTTCTTGTGAGCGATTCCGGCCAACCTATGCGCCGCGAGCCCGACCTGATTGACGTTTGGTTCGACAGCGGCGCCATGCCTTACGCGCAGTGGGGATTGGACTATGAAAAATTGAAAGCCGGAGACCCGCAACCGTTTAACAGCGGTTTTGATGGCGCATTTCCCGCCGATTTTATTTGCGAAGGCGTTGACCAAACCCGTGGCTGGTTCTACACGCTACACTCTATCGCTTCCTTAGTATTTGATTCTGTGGCGTTTAAAACGGTGATGAGTAATGGGTTGGTGCTTGACAAGAACGGCAACAAAATGAGTAAACGCCTCGGCAATGCCATCGACCCGTTTGATACCATTGAAAAATTTGGTGCTGATGCCACACGCTG
>MKRO01000049.1:4155-4640 GCA_001896965.1 Sphingobacteriales bacterium 41-5
CTTTATACGCCAATGTGGATGGTTTCAGGTATTCCGAAGCCTCCATTCCGGTAAACGAAAGGCCTGAAATTGACCGTTGGATACTTTCCTCATTGAATACTTTGGTGAAAAAAGTAAGCGAGACGATGGATGATTACGAGCCTACACAAGCCGGCAGGTTGATCGAAGACTTTGTGGATGAGCACCTTAGCAACTGGTATGTACGCCTTTGCCGCCGCCGTTTCTGGAAAGGCGAGTACGAAGCAGACAAAATTGCGGCGTACCAAACGCTTTATGAATGTTTGGAAACCGTGGTTCGGCTGATGGCGCCAATCGCCCCTTTTTTCAGCGATTCCGTTTTCCAAAACCTTAATGCCGTTACCAGGCGGCATGAAGTTGAATCTGTTCACCACGTTTTATTTCCAAAGACCGATGAGGGGTTGATTGATAATAGTTTAGAGGAGAGGATGCAACTGGCGCAGGATGCTTCTTCGCTGGTCCTGTCG
>MKRO01000049.1:4679-6953 GCA_001896965.1 Sphingobacteriales bacterium 41-5
AAACCAGAACATGAAAGAGCAGCTCACAAAAATTGAAGATCTTATCAAATCGGAAGTGAACGTGAAGGAATTTGAATACCTAAATCCTGACAATACATTCATTTCCAAGAAAATAAAGCCAAATTTTGTAGCACTCGGTAAAAAGCTAGGTTCAAAAATGAAAGCTGTTTCTGCCGCTCTCGCAAAATTTACGCAGGAAGATATTGCCAGCTTTGAGCGGGATGGCAAATTCGAGCTGAACGTTGACGGCTACATCATCCCTTTGGCAATCAACGAAGTAGAACTGACCAGTGAAGATATTCCCGGCTGGACGGTGGCTTCAAAAGGCCCACTGACTATCGCGCTGGATATTACCATCACTCCTGAGTTACAGCAGGAGGGTGCGGCGCGCGAATTTGTAAACCGTATTCAAAAAATTCGCAAGGACAACGGATTCGAATTAACAGACAAAATAAATGTGCAAATTGACACAAATGACGCCTTAAAAAGCGCATTAATGGCTCATAAACACTATATTTGCGCGGAAATTCTGGCAGACGAGCTGGAATTTCTTTCTATTGAAGAAGGGGGTACGGAAGTTGAAGTGAATGAAAATCAATTAATAACGATTGTAACAAAAAAAGGTTAATTTAAGATGGCTACTCAAAAAAAAGCTACGGTAAAAAAAGTTGCCCCGGCAAAAAAGGCAGCGGCTCCCAAAAAAGCTACTAAACCCACGGCTAAAGCACCCGTGAAAAAAGTTGCCCCGGCAAAAAAAGCAGCGCCTGCAAAAAAAACAGCAGCTCCGAAAAAAGCGGTAAAACCTGTAGCGAAGGTTCCGGCAAAAAAAGCAGTGCCGGCGAAACCTTTAGTAGTTAAAAAGGCGGCAAAGCCGGTTTCAAAACCATCGGTTGCAAAAGCTGAGCCTGCAAAAAAGGCCGCCGTATCAAAAAAAGCGTCAGTTAAAGCTGTTGCAAAAGCGGCGCCTGCAAAGAAAACTTTGATTAAGAAGGAAGTTGCGAAACCATCAAAAGTGGTTGTTCCTAAACTTTCTACGAAAACAGCTGTTAAATATCAGCCAGATTTTACAAAGAGTGTTTTAGACGCTCCAAAAATTGAAAAAGCAAAGTCCGTAGTGAGATATTCCGATACCGAGTTACAAGAGTTTAAAGATATTATTTTAAAAAAGCTGGATGCCGCTAAAAAAGAGTTGGCTTACCTGCAAGGCCTCATTACACGCCGTGACGAAGGCGGCGATTTGGACGAAGGCCGTTACATGACAATGGAAGATGGCAGTGTGAGTATGGAACGCGAGCAGTTGAGCCAGTTGGCAAGCCGCCAGATCACGTTCATTGACCACCTCGAAAAGGCAATAGTGCGCGTTGAAAACAAAACCTACGGTATTTGCCGCGTTACGGGTAAGCTTATCGAAAAAGCAAGGTTACGTGCTGTGCCTCATGCCACTTTAAGCATGGAAGCAAAGTCTGGTATGAACAGGTAAATAAATTCTAAAATAAATTTGAAAGCGGCATGTAGCAACACTATGCCGCTTTTTGTTTAGGTCGCGCACCCAATTAATTTCTATCTTTAATGCCCAATAAAAGAAATATCAATGACCGTTGAGTTTGACTATAATAAGCCCCAGGTAATACAGGCGCTCCGTTACCATTTCATATCCAGAAAAGAATTGAGGATTATGATCATTTTGGTAAATGTGTTTGCAATACTTTCCCTGGTATTGTACCTGATGCACCTGATAACCCCCGTAGCGTTTTTAATCAATTCAGTGCTTTGGATGGTATTAACGATAAGTATCTGGTTTATTTTGCCTGGAGTTGTTTATCGCCGCGCCCAAACTTTTCAGCAGCATTTTACAATGTATTTTAACGAGAATGACTTCACGTTGGAACACGAAAAAGGACGCCGGAGCTGGCCCTACACTGCGTTACAAACTTTTAAGGAAACACCCAATTTTTTTCATTTGTATTTTGATGCACGCTCATTTTTGCTCGTTCCCAAAGATGGGTTCAAAAACATTGAAGATATTGGAAAATTGAGGGAGATGCTGAGGAATAAAACGGGAAAGTAGAGCGCCCACTATATTTTTTTCTTCATTTCTATATGAGGAATAGTTAGTTTCAAAAATTCGTCACCACTGCTTTTATAACCACATTTTTCATAGTACCCTGTTACAACCTTTCGGGCATAAAGGCCTATTTCCCGGTACCCTATATCATGCGCAATATTCTCAGCAAACGTCATTAATGCGCGGCCGATTCCCCTTCCCTGCAAATC
>MKRO01000050.1:0-3743 GCA_001896965.1 Sphingobacteriales bacterium 41-5
GCCCATTCCAAATTTCATCAGGTAATTTGGGTCAAAGAAGGAAATGAAATCGCTTTTTTTGGCGGAGATGACGCCTCACAATTAGGGCAAATGAAACGCCGCTTTGCAGCCAAATACGATTACGATGGCAAGAAAGCCAATAAACTTCGCGAAAAATGGTGGGAACAGGGAACTAACAAAGGCTGGACCTTTCTTTTCTACCATGACGTGAAGCACCCGTTTGAAATTCCGGAAAAAATCTGAGGGGAATTTTAACACCTATTGCGGCAAAACAACCCTAAAAAGAAAAAAGGCCTGCCCTAAAAAGAGCTGGCCGTTGCTAACCTATGAAAAACACCGAGGCAAAAATAAAGGAATTTTTTAATAAAAAAATAATTTTAATGTCAAACTTTAAACTTTATTTTTTTTACACTTTTTTACGTTGTCTTAATTCCTCCCGAACCCTCTTTCGAAATAGTTGTTCCTCGGCAAAAAAACGGTTAGAACGGTCTTTGCCAATAATGGGCGAAAACAGGTTTCTGTACCTGATTTTTAGGTCAATTTTTTGTTGTTCCCTAATTAAAGGGTCAGTAAAATTTTGATGAATTTTTCTTGTTTCGTTGAAGTAACGAATTACCAGAGGCCGCATTCTGCCTGACTCCTGTGGATTTAGTGCTAATTTTTTTTGAATAAAGGCCAAAAAAATATCATGCATTTTTGGAGTTTTTTCGGCTTGGGAAAATGCGCCAACAGTACCTCCAAAAAAAACAAGAAAAAGGAAAATTCTTTTAAAAAAACTCATTTCTAATTCATTAAAAAATCGTCATCATTACCGCCCGTTTCATCCAGAAAACTCTTTAAATCACGGTCAGAAATTTTTTTAAAAAGTTGACTAAAATCAACCGGCTTCGAATCACTTTTTGTAATACTTAATACCGGCTGACCATTTTGAACGCTATCCGGATTACCCAAAAACCCGTTCAAGCGCTCCGTAGAAACATTCTCTATTTTTTGAAGGGCAAAATCTCCGGCTTTGTTATGGTAGCTATAAAAAAGAACAGCCGCAAGTACTATAATTCCCAAAGTTGCAGCAGCCGCCGCCAGATGCCTCCAGCTATGCTTAAGACTCCTTACCGGACGTTCTGATTTCGGACTAATTGATGCCTGTATCTTAAGTCCGGCATCATCAAAATAACCGTCGGGTAAGGAATATGGTGTCCGTTTTGAAATCTCTTGTAAAATATCAGGAATATGGCCCTCATCAGATATTTTATCCATTAAATTCCAGTTAAACCCGCTAAAATAATCCTCAGGCAATGTAAACGGATTTAACGAGCGAAACTGCTTTTCTGGCGAATCTTTCAGGTAGTCAGATATGTTATTTTCATCGTTCATGTCCTTTATTAAGACTTGAATTTTGATTTTTAGTTTAACGATTTAGTAAATAATCCTCAATTTTTTTAGCTGCGTGGTGATAACTTGCTTTTAACGAACCTTCGGTAACCTTAAGTATCTGGCTCATTTCTTTGTAGGGCATTTCGTCAAAATATCGCAGGTTGAACACGACCCGCTGCTGTTCGGGCAATGACTGAATGGCGAGCTGTAGTTTCCACTCCAATTTACCGGCATCAAAATATTCATCAGCCCGTATCTTATTATCCAGATAACTTTCTTCATTGTTGAGGCTGGCGGTCCGGCTTCTTTTCAGCTTTTCAAGATGTGTAAGACATTCGTTTGTGGCAATACGGTATAACCATGTAAAAAGCCTGCTGTCTTCCCTGAAAGTATTGAGCCCTTTCCAAACTTTAATGAAGGTATTCTGGAGTACGTCGTCAGCATCTTCATGTACCACTACCAGCCGCCGGATATGCCAATACAGTTTTTCTTTATATCGGTCTACAATTTGCGCAAATGCCCTTTCTTTCGTCGCTTCAGAACGAAAAAGGGACAATAGTTCGTCATCGCCAACCGGTTGATTACCCATGAAAAAATTTAGATCATGAAAAATACAAAAAGTTTAATCAGTAGCCTATCAGGCATATTGCTGCCGGCGCATTCCAAGCCAAGCGGCAAATTGTAAACAGGCAATTATAATAAACACCGGCACAAGATTTTTAAGCACATCTTTAAGCGTGCCTCCTTCAAGAAAAAGTCCGTAGAACGCTTCGAGGCACCAATGTAGGGGAGATAACCGCATCACGGTTTGAAAAGATTGGGGCATGGCAAAAGCCGGTACTAATAGACCGCCAATCGCTGCAAAAAGCACGATTGAAATGGCCCCTATCCCGTTGCTTTGTTCCTGAGTTTTGGCAAAAACGCCTACAAAAATGGCGAAACTTGCGGCACACCATCCGCAGATAAAGATCACCAATAAAAGACCCAACCTGTCGGAAGGAAAATTTAACGAGGGCAACCCAATGAGCGGGAAAAACCATTTACCCAGCGCAAATATTATAATTGCCTGTAAAATTGTGATGGCAATATATGTTACCTGTTTTGAAATTAGCGAGAGTGATAACGGCGTAGGCATCGTTTTCAACCTTAAAAAGCTACCGCTGTTTTTCTCACGCACGATACTACTGCCTAAAGAAATTACAATAAAAAACATCGCAAAAACCGTCCATGCGGGAATATTATGCTGTGTTGCGTTTGGTACAAGAGCCTTTTCATCTTTTGAAACAGCAACCTGATTAATAGGTGTCTGATTAGTGAGTATCTGCGTTTCCAGCGAATCGGGGATTGTTGCATTATCGTTGATGCCACTGTATAGTTGCCTTACGATGTACTTGCTTTGAACGATTTGCAACACGCTTCCCAAAGCTCCGTCAATGCCCTGTCTGAAAGATGGTTGCAAAATCGGGTGGTAGTAAACCGTGATTGGCGAAGCTTTAATCTTCTCTTCATCGGAAGTGGCCGAATCCTCACCGGTTACAGACATGACCGTCAACGCCTGGTCCGAAACATTTTGTGATTTTAAGAGTACATCCTGCGAGTAATTTTCAGGAATCACCATCGCCAGCAGCGCCTCTTTGTTTTGAAGGCGAAGTTTGAGCGCCGAATCGGATTCTGCCGAAGGCACTTTTTTTAAAATAAACATTCCGCCTTTTTCTAAAGTCTGCTCCAGTACTTTTGAAGGCCCGGCGGTGTCTTTATTTAAAATGAGCAGGGGAACTTTTTTATCATTCACCAGCTCGTAGGTGCTGTTTTGAACCGAGGCAATAACAATGGCGAGAATGATGGGCATCACAAACATCAACGCAAGCCCCACTTTATCCCTCAACAGGATCAGTGCATCTTTTTTTATTGTTGCCCAGAGTTTGAACACTTCATTTAAGTTTACGGGTTGGCAGGTGAACGGGTTGAAAAGGTAAAATTCCCAGACAACCCGTTAACCCGCGAACTAATTAACCGCCCAGCTAACGGAGCCGTCTTTTTCATCTTTTAAAGAAATACCAATTTGGGTTAGTTGGTTACGGATTTTATCAGAAGTAACAAAGTCCTTTTTACCACGGGCTTCTTTACGAATATCGATCAGTAAATTCATCACATCCCTGAGCTTTTCATTATCAGCTTCAGTTGCAGATTTAAGGCCAAATACATCTTCAAGAAATATTTTCATTTTTGAACGAAGCATTTCAAAAGTACCTGTGGAGATAGCATCAGCGGGAATCGTCTTATCTTTTAATCCGTTAATGACCGGCACCAACTCAAACATATTTGCCAGTACTTTTGCCGTATTGAAATCATCATTCATACTTTCTTCA
>MKRO01000050.1:3797-17152 GCA_001896965.1 Sphingobacteriales bacterium 41-5
AATCTTATACAAATTTTCAAAAGCTTCCCAAAGCCTTTTCAGGCCCTTTTCCGAAGCCTGCAAAGCTTCATTACTGAAATCGAGTGTGCTTCGGTAATGCGTTTGCAACATGAAAAACCGCACAGCCATTGGGTGGTAGGGCTTTTCAAGCAGCGGATGATTCCCCGTAAACAATTCATGCGGTAAAAACCCGTTGCCCAGGCTCTTGCTCATTCTTGTTCCGTTCACGGTAAGCATGTTGGTGTGCATCCAGATTTTTGCGGGATTTACATTATAACATGCCTGGCTTTGGGCAATTTCGTTGGTGTGATGAGTGGCGGCTAAATCCATGCCACCGCCATGAATGTCAAACTGCTTACCAAGGTATTTTTTGCTCATGGCCGAACACTCGATGTGCCAGCCGGGAAAACCCATTCCCCAGGGGCTTGGCCACTGCATAAGGTGTTCGGGTTTTGCCTTAATCCACAATGCGAAATCAAGCCGGCCTTTTTTTTCATCCTGCCCGCCCAATTCCCTGGTTCCTTCCAAAAGGTCTTCCAGCTTGCGATTGGTTAAAATACCGTAAGGCTTTTCACGGTCATATTTTTCAACATCAAAATAAACCGTACCATCCACCACATAAGCATAACCCTTCTCAATAATCGTTTTTGCCATTTCAATTTGCTCAAGAATATGGCCGGTGGCAGTTGGTTCAATTGAAGGAGGCAGGTTATTGAACAACTGCATCACTTCGTGAAAACCCAAAGTGTACCGCTGTACAATTTCCATCGGCTCAATTTGTTCCAGTTTTGCTTTCTTCGAAAATTTATCATCTCCCTCATCCCTGTCGCCTTCAAGGTGGCCGGCATCGGTGATGTTTCGCACATACCGAACATTGTTGCCCAAATATTTCAGGTAACGATAAATAATATCAAACGAAATGAAGGTACGGCAGTTGCCGAGATGCACATCGCTGTAAACGGTAGGCCCGCACACGTACATGCCCACGTTGCCCGGCGTAATTGGTTCAAAAACTTCCTTTTGTCTGCTGAGAGAGTTATATATCTTCAGGTCGCTCATTATAAATAATTGTGATGGTTGCAAAGATAAGGGAGAACAGCCCCCGCAGGAATTCTTCAGAGGCAAGTTTACAATTCTACGCAGAGCGAAATTCGGGCGTCATTGGTGGTTACGTAAACTTCAACTAAAAATACCGGTGAGGTTTAAGTTTTGTAGAGTTAGGCATGGTACTATTTTATTCCGGGGTGATATAAAAAGGCAAAGTGTCCAAAACTTAAATAACATTATATATCCTCACCTTCGGAGAGTCAGAATTGAGCATGAATAACTTTAACGGGCTTAGGCTATTCAATCACTCCCATCTTTTTCATCAGGTAAGATGCACTAAGCGTAGTACAGACGCCATCTTTCAGCTTGTAATCGAATAATAATTCATCATTAATGATCTGCGATTCAAAAGCCTTATTGGCGATGTAGCCGGGGTATTCTTTTATGAGTTCTGCCACCACCACATCGTGCGTAGCAATAATGCCGAATGTATTTTCATTTGCCAGCTTTTTAATCAGGCCGATGGTGCCATTACGCTTGTCGTTGCTGTTGGTGCCACGCAGGATTTCATCCAAAATCACAAAAGTGATATTGCCGGACTGCAAGTACTGAATGATCTGTTGCAAACGCTTTAATTCTGCATAGAAAAATGATTCACTGTCCTGCAACGAATCGGTAATGCGCATACTCACAAAAACATCAAAAGGATAAAAAGAAAATTCTTTTGCACATACAACAGAGCCTGAACGCGCCAATACCAGGTTGATTCCCAGCGTTCGGAGAAAAGTGCTTTTGCCACTCATGTTCGACCCTGTCAAAATCACAAACCGCTGCTCATTAAAGGATACATCATTACATATCCGTTTTTCAGGCCGCAGTAAAACATGACCCAATTGTTTCCCTTTTAGGGAAGGCTCCTGTGTAACTGCTGGTATGCAAAAATCAGGATTGTTGTAGTACAGATTTGCAAAACTGTTCAGCGCTTCCACCTCGCCAATCAACTGCAGCCAGTTTTTAATCTTTAATGCATGACGTTTTTTCCAGTTACCAAGGTTATAAAGAATGTGAATATGAAACAGGAATAACCCGTTCAGCAAAACACTGACCAAAAGATTGATGATCGTCTCTAAGTATTCAAACAATGACGCCAATTTGCCTAAAAGAACTGATGCTGTTTGGCCTTCGCTTTTCAGATGATGCTGAAATTGTTGCAACAACTGCGAATTGAAGTTTTCGTTCTCCATCAACCGTAGTTGTTCTTTGTAGCTTTGCAAAATTTTGGTAACAGATGTAGAAACTGAAAGTTGTGAAGTTATTTTCTTCGCAAACGAAAACGCGATAAAAAGATTGAGGATAAATGAAAGATAAAATATCCTGAACGCAATATCTGAATCCGTTGCGAAATGGTAAACAAGGCTTCCGATGGTGATTGCGGGAAAGATCATCAACACATAATAAAGCACTGTATTGATTGAAGTACCTTTTGACTGTGTCCAGAGCATTAGTTTTTTCAGATCGCTCGCTTTACTTTCGTGAAGGCTGCCCTGAGCAAAAAGCTGCTGCCTGAAATCAACTTTTTCTTTTAATTCCGCAATCGCCTCCTGCCTTTGCTCAATATTTTTTATATCGGGATGCAACAGCCCCTGCGCCAGCGATTCTTTTCCGAACGAAGTAGAACAACGGTTCAGGTAAGAAAACAATCCTCCTTCGCCAAAAATATCAAGATCGTAAGAGTAAGGATGGTGCGGGTCTTCATACTCTTTGCCATTTGAATAAGGAGAACGGTTGGTTTCTAAAAACTCTATTTCGTTAGAATTGAACTTTGCAAGCGCTTTGTAATAAATCACTTTTCGCTCAAGCCGGCTGTACCATTTTAACACAATAAAAAAAGCTGCCAGAGATAAAATTGTGCCTATGATAAAAAGCGAATGGCCGGTTTGCGTGGATCGGTAACCGAGAAAAAGAAACAACCCAAAAAACAAAAGCCTTGAAAAGCTAAGCCAGTTAAGGCTTTTCTTCAACTGTTGTGCTTTGAAATTGTATTGGGAAAGTAGTTTTTTGTAGATGGATAACATATTAAGAACGTAATCGAGCTTTCCATTTTGCAGGATTTATAGCTGTATGATGAATGGCAATGATAATAATTGTTTCTTCTTCAACTAAATAATGAACTGCATACGGGAAAATCCGAGTATTTGCAATTCGCACATTTTTATACTGACCGCATGAGAAAAAGGAAGTTGACAAATTTGAATAGCGGTAGCTTTTATTTGCTCATTAAACCGTGAAGATAAATTGGAGTTTTGTTGCTTGTACCGGATTCTTGCTTCCTGCCAGTCTTTTTTGGCAGAAGGCAGGATTTTTAATTTATAATTCGTCATTGTCAAGTTCGGCAGCAATTAAATCAAAGTCCAAAATGTCATGCGGATTTTTTTTAAATTGTTGCAAACGCTCATCAATCAGCGTCTTTTGCCAATCGGGCAATTCAAATTTCAGGTTTTCACTAATTTGGTTCCATTCCTCAATAGGCAAAAAAACGCCTACGGGGTTTCCGGCATGATCAAATGTATATTGTGGGTTTACATCTTTCATTTTATAAATTTATGATTTCAAATTTACACAGAATTTTCATCATTCCACCGGGCACTTCTGATGATAATCTATCAGTTCTATTGGAGCGTGTGCAATTTCATAACCTGAATAACGAGCGATCACCTCATCCAGTACAGCGTTAATTTCTTCTTCTGTATTAATGGTCACCAACCTGCTGCGGAACTCTTTAATATTGGGCAATCCTTTTAAATAATTGGCGTAATGCCTGCGCATTTCGTTAATTCCAACAAAGGTGCCTTTCCATTCAATACTTTTTTTCAGATGCTTGCGAACCACAGCCACGCGTTCATCAACGGTAGGTGGCTCCAACATTTCACCCGTTTCAAAATAATGTTTAATCTCCCTGAATATCCATGGATAACCGATCGCCGCGCGGCCAATCATAATGCCATCCACACCGTAACGGCTTTTATATTCCATTGCCTTTTGCGGGCTGTCAATATCGCCATTACCGAAAATAGGAATGGTAATGCGAGGGTTATTTTTCACTTTCCCGATCAAGGTCCAGTCAGCCTCGCCTTTGTACATTTGCATGCGTGTGCGGCCATGAATGGCTAACGCTTTAATGCCAACATCCTGTAAACGCTCAGCCACTTCTTCGATATTAAGGGAATTGGTATCCCAACCGAGACGGGTTTTAACGGTAACCGGCAAAGAAGTAGATTTCACAACGGCTTCGGTTAATCGTACCATCAGGTCAACATCACGCAAAACCCCGGCGCCCGCCCCTTTTAATGCCACTTTTTTTACCGGGCAACCAAAATTAATATCGAGCAGATCCGGCTGTGTTACATCTACAATTTTTGCTGCCAGTGCAAGGCTTTCTTCGTCGCCGCCAAAGATTTGTATGCCGATGGGTCGTTCGTAATCAAAAATATCCAGCTTACGGCGGCTTTTTATCGCGTCGCGGATCAGGCCTTCGCTGCTGATAAATTCCGTGTACATCAGGTCAGCGCCGTTATCCTTGCACACAGCACGAAAAGGCGGATCGCTTACATCCTCCATGGGTGCAAGTAGTAAGGGAAATTCAGGTAATTGTATGTTGCCGATTGTTGCCATAAGAATTGGCAAAAATACAAAACCCGCCGTTTTAAACAGCGGGCTTTTTGCAAAACTTTTTGGCACTCACGCGAACGGGCTATCATTTACACCTTCACACCAGCCGCATTCAGCATAAAATTATGCAGTTCATAATTTTTCACAAAAGGCTTTAGCATGGTGCTACCGGGGCCGTACATCTCGAGTTCAACATGGTCGCCTGTGTGGTCCATTGAGCCCCAGCCAACCGAAATATATTTTTGCTGAATATTTGCTAATGCATTGAATGGAAGTTTATAAGAGTTGTAAACACCGCTTTCGTCAAGCTTGTTATAATGAGAGAGTATCTCTTTTGCTTCTTCGTTATTGATGGCGTAACCCTGAGCCGCTTCAAGCCGCTCAATTACCTGTGCCACGCTAAAATTGCGGTTGATGCCCATTAGCACCCAATCGTTGGTGTGTTTGAAATTTTGCAGGCGCTCAAAATTCTTGTCGGCATTTGCACCGTAAAACAGGCCGGGATTTGCATTACCGTGGTCAGTAGTTATGATAACCAGCGTATCCTTGTTGGTTTTCGCGAAATCCATCGCCACCTTAATGGCGTCATCAAAAGCAACCTGATCATAAACTAGCGCGCCGGCATCATTGGCATGGGCAGCCCAATCCACTTTGCCACCTTCAATTTGCAATACAAACCCTTTTTTATTCTTACTTAGATGGCTGATAGCGGCTTTGCTCATTTCTGCCAGGGTTGGCGTTCTCTCTTTCAGCTCTGCATCATTCTCCCTGTCGAGCGCGTAAGGAATACTGGTGGTGTTGAAAATGCCGAGCACAGGTTTTGTATTAACACTTTTAATATTGAGCATTTGATTGCGGTTTTGCACAACAGTAAAACCTGCATCAACAAATTCTTTAAAAAGATCTCTTTTATCCGCCCGCTTGTTAGCCGAAAAAAGTTCGGTGCCGCCACCCATCATTACATCAAAGCGAAGCTTTAAATAATCGGCAGCGATCTGTTGCATGTCGCCGCGCTTATTGTTATTCACACAAAAACCAGCAGGCGTTGCGTGCGCAACAGGTACCGAGGTTACACATCCTACGGATTTGCCTGCCGCTTTAAATTTTTGAAGGATCGGTTTGTTAAAACTGCCATCGGCATTTACATTCAGCGAGCCGTTTTTAACACGAACGCCACCTCCCCAGGAAGAGCTGGCGGCTGCTGAATCTGTAACGAGAGAACTTGCCGAAGCGGTATCCATCAACGCACGGCGCACCAGGTTGTCATTATATAACTGCATCCAGTGACTGTTTCGGCCTTCTTTTCTTTGTAAAAAAAGATTGGCCATTGTTAAGGTGCCAACGCTCATTCCATCGCTTACCAAAAAAATAATATTTTTAGCAGTGCCGTTGGCAGAGGGCTGGTTTGCGATGATGGCTTCTGCAGATGCCGATTTAAACAGGCCTGCTCCCACAAGAGCCAGTGACGAACTTTTTAGAAAATTTCTTCTTTCCATAATAATTGAATAATCGTAAGGTTGAAGTTTTAGCAACGCAAAATGCGTAATTTATTTAACGATTCCCCGAGGGCGATATTAAGTTTACATCATTTTTAAAACGGTTTTCAATGAGCGGGACGATGAACGGAGCGTCGCAAGTTCAGCTCATAGAAGCACAACAGCCGGCACCCTAAAAATCATTAAAGCGGCATCGTATCGCGCTGTTGCGCCCGAAACCAGCGGTTCGGGATTTCGTCGCTGGCGGCTGTAAGATAGTCTTTGTAACTACAGGGAATGAAACGCTTGGCGGGCATTTGCATCCACCAGCGGCCGGTTTTTTTGCTTTGCAAAAAAACGGTTTCCACCTCGGAAAAAATCATTTGAAATTCATTAAAACTATCCCGGTCCTCCAACGCTGATTCATTTCTTTTTCTGTGATGCCCGTCAATGGCGTACCAAAGCATGTGGCTTATTTGTTTTGCGGTGAGTTCATCCACATCGTATTGCGGATTGTACCCGTAAATTCCGATGGTGTTTACACTGGTGCTCATGCCGGCATATTGCATTAGCACACAAGCTTCTTCGCCCGTAAAACCATTTGGGGTAAGTTTATTTGCGGGGGCATAAGCATTTGCAATGGCATTGATATCAAATGAAAACAAACTGCTGCTGCGGATGCCGGGTTCCACTTCTTCAATACTATCTTTTACGTGACCCACGCGATAAAAATCAAATTTCAATTTATCAAGTGTTTGCAACATGCCCGGGTGAACCAAATAGCTTTGAAAGCCTACATGATTATAATGTTTTAAATAATTTGGATCGTTGGTAAACATTTGCATCAAAAAATTATCGGCTGCAAACGGCGATTCCATATCGAGATCAATTTTAGCATCAACAACTGTTGCTTCAATTAATTTTTTTTGATTCTTGCAGGCTTCATATTGTGCCAGCGTAATATCATGCGAGCCGCCCAGAATAATTACCGTTTTATTAAGGGCAGTCAACTCCTCTGTAACGGTTCTCAGCGCGGCAATCGTATCACTTAAACCGGCGCCCTGTTTAATATTTCCGAGGTCGGCGATTGCGATTCCTTCATGCCAGAAATACAAACCGTAAAAATGTTTTCGAATAACATCCGGCGCATTAGTTTCAGGCCCTAAAATTCCGTTGCCGCGCTGCTCGCCGCAACCCACCACTACAATGTCAGCCGCAGAAACGTCGGGCAAAGCCTCATCATGCAGGTGTATTTTTGCGCCCACCTGGTCAGCGTTATAAGTATCATCGCCTGCAATTTCCCTGATGTTTACAGGTTGCAAAAAAGATTCAATATTCAGATAATCAGCCATAGCTGCAAAATAAAGGAAAGTTTAAAAGTTTGCAGTTTAAAGTTTATTTTTAAAGATAAATTTGTTAAATGAATACAGCCATTTCAATAGATCAGGAAATAAATAAGTATTTATCCCTGTTAAACGCACGACAAAAAAAACGGTACTGACCGTCGTAAAAACTTTTGCAGAAGAACAAGACGACTGGTGGGATGAAATCAGCCAAGAGCAGCAACAGGCTATTGATATTGCTATTGCAGAAATGAGGGATGGTAAACTAACGCCGAACGACATGGTAGTGAAAAAGTTTAAAAAATGGCTGAAGAAACCATAAATGAAATTTTCTGGACGGATTCTGCAAAAATAAGTTTTCAAAAAATTATTGACTACTTACTAAAAGAATGGACGAGCAAAGAGATAGAGAAATTCGTTAACCGCACTTATGAAATGATTTCGATGCTGAAGCTGCACCCCGAAATGTGCCGCCCTTCCACGAAAAGAAAGAATGTAAGAATTGGCATTTTAGATAACCATACACAACCAACCCACCACTACAAAACGGAATCAATGAAAATTGAACTCCTACTTTTTTGGGGTATGAAACAAAACCCTTCAAAACTTAAATACTAATAAATGAAGTTTTTACGGGCATACATATCTGTGATTTTCGGCATTGCTTTGATTTCCTGCAACTCACTTGTGAAACCCAAAGGCAATATTGATGTTTACATCAATGCACAGGACACCGGCTGGTATTTTGTTGAACTGATCAAAGATTCCACGGCGCCGCCGGGAGATGTTGAAATTCGTTACGACACGATCGGCGGGCTGCCGCAGGTGCCGGTAAACGGGCTGGGAAATTATAATTTCAGAATCTTCGGGCAAAATGGCGAAAAGCTTTCTGCTTCAGTAAGAATGCCCGCATTTGTGTACCATACCGCGGGGCACCATTTTTTCAGATTCTTTAAACCTTCCGATGCTGATTTCGCCAACGAACTCAACTGGGACCCAAAAGGCGCCAACATGGAGCGGCTGCGCGAAAAATCAATTGCAGAGCTCGACAGGTTGTTATCTAAACCCTGATTGGTAGATTTACAGCTTTATTATTTTACAAACTGACGAACACAGTGCATCAGCGCTGCCCTGCCTATTCAATTGCAGCAATTGAATATTTAAAACAGCCATACAGTTCAAAAATCACAAATCCTCTTATATTCGCCGAATGATTGATTTCGAAAAATTTACGCTGGATAACGGCCTGCGGGTTATCGTTCATAAAGACACATCAACCCCAACAGTGGTATTAAATATTTTGTACAATGTTGGCGCCCGCGATGAAAACCCTGAGCAGACTGGCTTTGCGCACCTTTTTGAACATTTGATGTTTGGCGGTTCGGTAAACATCCCCGATTATGACGAGCCTTTGCAAATGGCCGGCGGCGAAAACAACGCTTACACAACCAACGAACTTACCAATTATTATATTCAAATTCCAAAAGAGAATCTTGAAACCGCTTTCTGGCTCGAAAGCGACCGCATGCTTTCGCTGGCATTTGACGAAAAAAGCCTTGAAGTGCAGCGCAAAGTGGTGTGCGAAGAATTTAAAGAACATTATATTGACAAACCTTATGGCGATGTTTGGTTCAAGTTGCGCGAACTGGCGTACACACAGCATCCCTACCGTTGGATGACAATTGGTAAAGAACTTTCACATATTGAAAATGCCCGGTTGCAGGATGTGAAAAATTTCTTTTTTAAATATTACCGGCCTAATAACGCCATAATGGTAGTGGCGGGCAACGTGGAGACGAGTGAAATAAAAAAACTTGCTGAAAAATGGTTTGGTGATATTGCCACCGGCGAAAATTTACAACATGTTTACCGGCAGGAGCCTCAGCAAACGGCTCCACGCAAGCAGAGCGTAACCGCAGATGTACCGCTGGACGCGTTTTACAAGTGCTGGCATATTGGAAGCCGCACTGCCGGCGATTATTATACGAGCGACTTGATCACAGATATTTTAGGCGGGGGCGAATCATCCCGTTTGTACCAGAAACTGGTGAAGGAACTGCAACTATTTGTTCACATTGGCTGCTATCACCTGGGCAGTATTGATCCCGGTATTATTTGTATTGAAGGAAAACTGGTAAAAGGTGTGAAGATGGAAGATGCCGAGCGGGAGATTGAAAAAATTCTCAGTTACCTGAAGGAAGAACCCATCCTGAATATTGAACTTGAAAAAGTAAAAAACAAAACGGAGAGCATCATGGCCTTTGAAGATATGAGCCTGCTTAACCGCGCTAACAGCCTCGCTTATTACGAATTGTTAGGTGATGCTAATTTAATGAACAGCGAGTTTGATAAATATGAAGCGGTAACTGTCGATGATATTAAAACTACCGCACAAAAAATTTTTAGGGAAGAAAACAGCAGCACCTTATATTATCATGCAAAAAACTGATTTGGGAACAACGGTTGCCAATATTTAACCAAACTCATAACTCATCCCGATGGGAAGTTCTTCATCGCCGATAAAAACTGAATGCTTATTATATTTCAGAACTTTTTGGCGGGCAACAATATAGCTGCGATGAATGCGTACAAAATTTTCTGCAGGGAGTAATTCAAGCATTTCACTAATGGTAAGCCGCGTCACCACTTTACCGGATGAAAGAAAAACGTTCTGATAATTTCCCGCTGACTCAATGTATAAAATTTCATCAATCATTACTTTTACCTGACCGTAACCATCTTTTAAAAAAATAAAATCTTTCTCTTTTCTGCTCTCATTCTTTAGCAGGAATAGTTCATGAGCTTTGGTACAGGCTTTTAAAAATCGCTGTAACGAAAAGGGTTTTAGTAAATAGTCAACCGCGTCCAGTTCAAACCCTTCAACAGCATGCTCGCTATAAGCTGTTGTAAAAATGATCATCGGGGGATTTTGAAGTGATCTTGACACTTCTATCCCGCTGATGTCCGGCATCTTAATATCCAGGAACAGAACATCGGTTTTATTTTTCTGCAAATATTCAACCCCCTCAAAAGCATTGGTAAAGGTGGCTTTCAGCTCTAAGAAAGAAACTTTGGAAGCAAGGCTTTTGATCACCTCCAGCGCGATGGGTTCGTCATCTATGGCAATGGCTGTCATTTCAAATCCATTTCTACAAAGTAAGTGTTAAATGCACAAAATATTCTTTATGATTTTCCCTAATTACAAGCTCGTGTTTTCCGGGGTATAACAAACCCAGTCTTTGTTTTACATTTTCAAGCCCGACCCCGCCAACTTCATTTTCCGGATCGCTCTGATTTTTAGGATGCACACTATTGTTCACACTGTACAATAAACGATTGTTCAATATTTGCAGATTTATTTTTATAAACGATGGCTCATTGAAACTGATACCATGTTTAAAGGCATTCTCCACAAAAGGAATCAGCAGCATCGGGGCAATCTGAAGATTGTCAAAAGACTCATCAATTTGCGTATCAATAGCAATTTGCGGGCTATTAGCTATGCGAAGTTTTTGCAGGTCAATATAGTTTTTGAGATAATTGATTTCCCTTGCAAGCGAAATTGTGTTTTGGTTGTTTTCATACAACATAAAGCGCATCATGTCACCCAATTTCTGAATACCTTCACTCGTCTTTTCCGCGTTCTCCTGCAAAGCTGTCCCGTAAAGGCTGTTCAGCGTATTAAAAAGAAAATGGGGATTGATTTGAGAGCGCAATAGCGTTAAGTTCGCCTGCGAAGTGCCTAATTGCGATAAAAGAAAAATCTTATCATTGTCATTTTTATACACGTACCACGCAATAGGAACAGCAACAAACAGTGAATAACAAAAAGTAAATATAAAAGCAGGGAAAATCTCGGTTCCTGTGGGCCAAAATGTTTTAATTAACAATGCTATAATCAGGCTCAGGGTTAGCAGTACCGGCAATAAATTATACAGGTATTTCTTTGACCAGAATTTTTGGTTTGGCGAAAAAGGGATCAGGTAGAAATAATGGATCAATACGATCAAAACTGTATACGGAACGATGAGTATCCAAACGATCAGCCCAAAGGGGTCAACGCCGTTCGCCAATAAAAGCAGTAAAATGATTGTCCAAAGCGCTATTGCAGAAGTCCAGGGTTTCTTGCGAAGGAAAGCTGTTGTATTGTTATTCATACCAAAATATTTTATGCAATATTATCATCGCGGTAGCGGTTATTCTTAAAAATGTGATGAACCCCGTTTTTTTTGTGACGAACGTTTCAAAACTTATTCTTCGCCCGCATTTAGATATATTTGCCCAATAATTTTTTTAAACTAATGCTCAATAGAAATATAGCGCCGCCAATTGTTGATGCGGTTGATTTTAATCTGCAGTTACAACCCTATCAAAAATACACTTTAAAGAACGGAGTAGAAGTGTATGCCGTTGACGCGGGAACCGAAGACGTGATGCTGGTGGAGTGGGTATTTGACGCGGGCAACTGGTACGAAGAAAAAAACCTGCAGGCCGCGGTAAGCAACAGCCTCCTAAAGAATGGCACCTCTAAAAAATCAGCATTTGACATCAACGAGCACTTTGAATACTATGGCTCTTATCTGAACCTAAATTCTCATTCAGAAACGGCATTGATCTCTTTGCACTGCCTTTCAAAACACGTCAACGAGCTGTTGCCGGTAGTGAGGGAAATACTAACTGATTCCACAATTCCGGAGGCAGAAATGGAAATTGCTGTTCAAAACATGAAACAGAAACTTGACATTAACTTAAAGAAAAGCAATTTTGTGGCCGGCCGGTTAATTGACACTTATTTATTTGGCGAAACGCATCCTTACGGGCGCTTTAGCAGGCATGAAGATTTTGATGCGCTTACCCGCGAAGACCTGACTTTTTTTTACAATCAATATTACAAACAGGGAACTTTCAAAATTTTTGTTGCGGGAAAATTACCGGCAAATATTTACGAATTACTTGAAAACTATTTTGGCGATCTTGAAAACAGAAAAACCACGCTTCAAAATTATGCTATTCAACCCTCGGCTGAAAAAAAGCATCGTGTTGTCAATGAAGAAAAGGGTTCACAGGGAAGCATCCGCCTGGCAAGGCCTTTCGGCAACAGGCACCACCCCGACTTTTTAAATGCCCAGGTGCTGAATGTTTTATTTGGCGGTTTTTTCGGCAGCAGGCTAATGGCCAATATTCGCGAAGAAAAAGGTTATACTTACGGCATACACAGCTACCTTATGAACAATATTCACAACAATGGCTGGATGATTACCACCGAGGCAGGCCGCGATGTGGGCGAGGCCACCATACAGGAAATTTATAACGAAATGAAATTGCTGCGCGAAGAACCCGTGGATGAAGAAGAATTATCGCTGGTGAAAAATTTTATGATGGGATCCATTCTGGGCGACCTCGACGGGCCTTTCCATATTTTGGCCCGCTGGAAAAATATTATTCTGAACGGGCTTTCTGATGATTTCTTTAACCGCACCATTCAAAATATTAAAAAAATAACACCGCAGGATTTGCAGGAAACTGCCAATAAATATCTTGTGGCAGAAGATTTTTATGAACTTGTAGTTGTATAAAATCAATCGCCCGCGAATTGATCCACGGGCCATTGATCGGTGGTAGGCTTATTTCAAATCCAACGCCTGCTTAATCCTGTCCGACACATCCTGCAAATGCATTTGCGTGCGTACATCGGTAAAGGCATTCAGTCGTCCATCAATTTTATTTTTCAGGCGAAGCAAAAAGCCTCTTGCCACAGATGAAACATCTGAATTTAAAAAGCTGGCATTGGTTGCAAACGGAGGAATTGAGGAATTGAAGT
>MKRO01000051.1:0-13318 GCA_001896965.1 Sphingobacteriales bacterium 41-5
CCAATAATTCCGATTACAATGAATAAGCCCCAAGGTTCATTATTTACTATGAAAAGAAAAGACACTAAGCCAAGAGACAAAAGAACGGTCAATAATTCGGGGCCTATTCGTGAATTGTACTTTTTCATGAAATTTCAATTTGAATGTAAGTTAATTAAAAATCTTTTTTAGTGATCTTCCTCCTCCCTTCTTTTATCTCACCCTTGCGTTTTTTGCTTTCAATCCTTTTTTCTACTGACGCTTTTGAAGCTTTAGTGGAAATACGGGCTTTCTTTTTGTGCAGGGCTTTTGAGATCAGTTCATTGATCTTTTTGACGGCATCTTCTTTATTTTCAAGTTGTGTGCGAAAGGCCTGGGATTTCACCAGCAAATAACCTTCTTTATTCATCCTGTTGGAAAGCTTTTGAAGCAGGGTTATTTTTTGCTCATCGCTTAATAACAAAGAATTATTAATTTGAAAAGAAGCGATCACGGCAGTTTCTACTTTGTTTACATTTTGCCCGCCCCTGCCGCCTGAGCGCGTGGTTTGAAGCTGTATTTCCTTTGAAACATCCATTTTTTAAAACTATTTTTTTACTTAACCCAAGTTGCTATTTATTTAAACAGAACATCGGGTAAAGGAATATTTTTGGTGATTTCGTCAGGCATCGGCACATTAAAGTTACTCTTTTGCGTGAAGAAGCAAATGACAAAATTTTTCTTTTTGCAATTTACATTTTACATTTAAAGCATGAGAGCAGTCATACAGCGTGTAGCCAATGCGGGCGTAACAATTGGTGGAAGCGCAAAAGGGAATATTAAAAAAGGAGTATTAGTTTTATTGGGCATTGAAGATGCCGATACTGACGAAGACATTCGCTGGCTGAGCCAGAAAATTGTGCAACTCAGGATTTTTAATGATAATGCGGGAGTGATGAACCTGTCGTTGAAAGATGTTGATGGCGAGATACTTCTGGTGAGCCAGTTTACGCTGCACGCCTCCACAAAAAAAGGCAACAGGCCATCGTACATAAAAGCAAGTAAACCCGATGTTGCAATTCCGGTGTACGAAAAAATGATTGCCCATTTGGAAAAAGATTTAGGTAAACCCATTGCAACAGGCGAGTTTGGGGCCGATATGAAAGTGCAATTGTTGAATGACGGCCCCGTAACAATTATAATTGATACTAAAACGAAAGAATAGAATACATGAATACTGCCCGGACGATCGTGCGATGACAGCCTACGGGACAGACAGTTAAGAAAGATGATTTTTTTCAAACACCGTAAAAAAAATAATAATGACCATCGCCGAAGCACAAAAAGATGTTGATGAGTGGATAAAAACCATCGGGGTAAAATACTTCAGCGAGCTGACCAACATGGCCATCCTTACTGAAGAAGTAGGAGAATTGGCACGAATTATGGCAAGAAAGTACGGCGACCAGTCTTTCAAAGCAGGTGAAAAAGAAGATTCAATGGCAGATGAAATGGCTGATGTGTTGTGGGTATTGATTTGCCTCGCAAACCAAACGGGTGTGAATCTTACAGCCGCTTTGCAAAAAAATATTGAAAAGAAGACAAACCGTGATGCGCTACGGCATCAACAAAATGCAAAATTAAAATAAGAACGGGTATGCCAATAAAGAAAACATGGACAATTTTAAAGCAATCAGTAGCAGAGATTTTTGAGAACAGGGTATTTAAATTAAGTGCGGCGCTGGCCTACTACACATTGTTTTCGTTGCCGGGCTTGTTGATTGTGGTGGTATGGGTGAGCGAAATTTTTTGGGGACACGCGGCAGTAGAAAATGCACTGAAAGCCCAGATAGCGAGTTTTACGGGCGCTGCAGCAGCATCGGAGATTCAGGAAGTAATAAAGAACGCGGCTTTATTTCCCAACAAAGGATTTTCAACCATTATTGGTATGGCTACTTTAATTTTTGGTGCAACCGGTGTGTTTGCTGAAATTCAGGATTCCATCAATATGATTTGGAGGTTGAAAGCGAAGCCAAAAAAGGGGCGGGGTTGGCTTAAATTAATTTTAGACAGATTGTTGTCGTTTTCGCTTGTTATAACGATGGGCTTTTTGCTACTGGTGTCGCTTGTCATCAATTTCGTGATGGATGCATTAAGCGAACAAATAACAAGAGCATTACCCGAAACTCAGGTTATTTTGGCCTATGTTTCAAATCTGGTACTTACATTTTTGATCACATCTTTTTTGTTCGGCCTTATTTTTAAAATCCTGCCTGATGCCCGCATCAAGTGGAAAGCGGTGCGGGCCGGGGCCATAGTAACGGCGTTATTGTTTATGCTGGGAAAATTTTTAATTAGCTACTACCTGGGCAGCAGCAGGCTCACTACCATTTACGGTGGCGCCGGTACTGTGATCGTGATTTTACTTTGGGTATATTATTCGTCAATCATTTTATATTTTGGCGCCGCTTTCACAAGAGTGTTTGCTATAAATAACGGCATGAACATTTACCCAACCCAATACGCGGTTTGGGTAGAACAGGTGGAGATGGAACATGACGACTCTATTCAAACTTTGAATAATGATCCTGTAGTGAGTGCAACCCATGAAGAGGAGCAGAAAAACATTGTGAATGATGGGATATAAACCTTCCGGGAGCCAAACATAATATGCCCTTTAATTCGAAGGAGTGGCACCGCTTTCAGCCAAACCGGCTTTAAAACCTTTTAACCTGGTGATATAAAATTTTCTTACTGCCAAACCATTTCTGAAGTACAACACTGAAAGCAGTTTGTAAACTGAATAATAGGGAATTATTAAATTTAGTTTAACTCGCGGTTTCTTCGGGATGCTGAGGCGGGAGATCTGTTACATTTTTTTCTTCTTCCACTACTTTTAAATGTACGGCGTATTTACTGGGTTTAATACCGTCGTAATATTTTTCTGCCACGGCCTGTGTAAGTTCCGCGCCAAAATATAAAATAAAAGCTGTGTAATAAACCCACACAAATAATATTGCTACCGAACCGGCAGCGCCAAAAACCAGTCCCGGATTTGCTTTTTCAATGTAGATGTCAATTAAGAATTTTCCAATACCAAATAGGACTGCAGTTATTCCCGCGCCAATGAGCGCGGGTTTCCAGGGCAATACTACATCGGGCAATACTTTAAAGATAACCGCAAACAAAAACGTTATGACAGCAAGTGATACCAGCGTTGAAATAGCGGTGATGATAACTTGTGAAAAGCCAGGGAAGACTGCCTGCAACTGGCCCTGCATGCTGTTAAGGATTCCGCTTATGACCAAAGAAACCAGTAAAATAAAGCCTAATCCTACTACAATTGAAAAAGAAAGGAGCCGGTTGGTGAGCATTTTCAACCAGCCTTTTTTAGGTTTTGCTTTTACCTCCCAGATGGTGTTGATGGAATCCTGAATTTCGGTAAAAACTGCGGTGGAACCGATGATCAGCGAAACGATACCAATCACCAATGCGATATTGCTTTTGCCCGAAAGGCTTGCGTTGTTGGCAAAATCTTCAATCGTTTTAGAAATTTGTTCGCCTACTATTTGGTCTAACTGGGAAAATAAAGTGTAGCGCACATCGTGATCATTGGCGATCACTATTGTGCCAATTGAAAGTATGATAGTGATAAGTGGCGGAATGGAAAACACCGTAAAATAAGCCAGTGAACCGCTGAGCTTTGGCACTTTATCTTCAGAAAAGCCTTTGCCTGCGGCAACAATTACGTCCCAGGCGTCCGTCAATTTTTTTCTGAAGGTTCTTTTTCTTTTCATTTCAGGTTTCTCCCGGGGCAGTTCTTCTTCTTTCTTTTTTTCAGCCATGATCAAATATTTTAGAAAGGATAACCGATTCCAAGGTTCAATATCAGGTTTTGCCTGCGCCATTCGGGGTCTCCGAAATTAATTTTATCAAAAACCCATCGGCTGCCTTGCGGCTCATACGGCTTACGGAATGGCATTGCCAAATCTGCCCGTACCACAATAATTCTTGCATCTATTCTAAGGCCAACGCCCCCGCCAACAGCAATTTCGTTGAACGCCCGGCCAAAATTAAATCTGCCGCCCGGTCTTGCTGAGTCTTCTTTGGCAAGCCAGATATTTCCCGCGTCTAAAAATACGGCGCCATGAATAAAGCGATAAAGTTTTGCCCTGAGTTCGGCGCTGGTTAAAAATTTGATATCGCCGCCCTGGTCTGCAAAAAGTTGCATTGTGTCACTATTCACATTGAATGTGCCCGGGCCCAATGAACGCGCCCTGAAAGCCCTGATGTCATTACCACCGCCCGCAAAAAACTGCCTCACATAAGGGAGTATTTCACTGTTGCCGTGCGGGATGCCATAACCGATATTCAACCGGCCGGCAAGGGTTGTTTTGCCCGGGTTTAATTTGTAGTAGTCCCTGAAATCGGCTTCGAGCCGTAGAAACTGGTTAGTGACAGTATTGAATAATCTTTTTTTGCCATCCTCATCTTTTGGTAAAAACAGGTTAATGGTATTGCCCGCGCTCTCGGCAGAACCTATGAATAAGATATTATTTCTTCTGTACTCCTGAAACTGGTTGGTGTAGGTATAAGTATAATTGCTTCCGATGATAAACTGGTTCTCAAAATTTCTTTTAAGGGTAGGAACCCGCTCCAGCATTCTGTTAAAACTATCGGTGGTGTTGGTAGTTCGTACATAGCCTACAGATATCGGGTTAAATACATGTTCATTAAACTGGTTGCCTTTCCAAATATATCCGAATTCGCCTTTGCCCGACAGCAGCGTATAATAATTTGCACGGTTCATAAGCTGCGCGCCAACGGTGATATGGGTTTTGGGAACGTATGCATTATAGCTGTCAAAATTCCAGATAGGGAAAACAAAACGCGGGAAAATTAATTGGGCTTCTGCGCCCAGCGAATAGGAATTAGACCGGCCCGCCTGCCCGCTCACCTGTTTTTCAAATCCGCCTGAAAGGCTGATTTTTAATTGCTCCGCACCTTTGAATGTGTTTCTGTTAATTTGTGTGAGTTTTACTTCTGAACCCACAAAGTTGTTAGATTTTGAAGTACCCGTAAGTTCAAACGTGAGCGCCCGTTTTTTAAGAGATGTGAGTATGAAATCCACATCCATGTTGTTACTGGTGAGCGTATCAAGCGGCGTAAATTCAGCCTTTACAAATTTAAAAGTACCGATGTTCACCAGCCTGTTCAGGCTTCTTGAATGATCCGTTCGGTTATACAATTTCCCTTTTTCGAAAAAGATCAGTCGCTCAAACAGGCGCGGTTTATAGGTTCTGTAAGGATCGTAAATGGTGAAATCTTTATACTGGCGCGGCTCGCCGAAGCGTATTACCGAATCTTTGTCCAAAGTATAATTTGGGTAAATATTAATATTGCGCATGTAATAGGGCTGCAAAGCCGCAAAAGGGGTATCATCTTTAAGTTTTAAATAAATATTTACCTCGTTATTTCCAATAGTGCTGTCAACCTGTAACAAAATGTAATTGGGGCTGAAATAATAGTAGCCATTTTCTTTGAGCTCATTATCAATTCTTACCCGTTCTGCTTTAAACACATCAAGATCGTATGGGCTGCCTTTCTTTAATAAAGTTTTATCGTTTTTATTGTTGATGATGGCGGTGATAGAATAGCTGGTATCAACAACAGGGAATGTAATATTGTTGATGGTGTACTGATCCTGTGTAAACATTCTGTACACAGCACTGCCTTTTTTGCCTTTCACAACTTTTTCGCCATCACCCGAAGCACGCAGGTAACCCTTGCTCACAAGATAACTTTGTAACACACGCACATTCGATTCTATGTTTACCTGGCTCATCAGCACAGGCGGTTCTCCAAGTTTGTTGCGCATCCAGTACCTGAAGCCTTTATCTTTTTTAGGTTCTCCGGCAAGATTGTAGAAAAATAGTTTGTAACGCAGCCCGAGAAAACTTTTATTCGGGGAAGGCCGCGTTAAACCTTTCAGGGTTTCACGCAGGTTTTTTTCACCTGTTACTTTTTTAGCAGAATCAGGATTCACTTTTACATCGGCGCCCGTGTAAAGAATTTGCCCCGGGGTGAGGTATTTTGTATTACTACAAGCTGCCAATAGCAACACTGCTGTTGAAAGAAATAATATGTTTAATTTCCTGATCATCCAATTCTTTTGATTTATGGTTTAGGGTTTGCCTCCTAATGTTAACGATTTCGGCCTTGTTATAAATTACTCCCTCTTCCCTGTATTATCGCGTTGCCCACGTTTTTCAAAGCTTTCAAAAATTTCCCTAAAGCGGTTGTAATCTACCACCATCACAAACCCAACTCCGGTTTCTATGATTTGCCCTTCAATAATGCCCTCGGTGCGGTTGCGCCTGTATGCACGCAGGCGGTACCTCCCGTCTTTTGACAGCATATATTCAATATTCACGTTGCTTGCTAATTGCACAGCCTGTGTGTTTGCCTGAGACCCTTCCAGTGCAAAGTTGTTGCCAACAGTGACGCTCAACCGGTCGTTTAATAATCTTTTTGTAAGGCCCACTTCCAGGTCAGTCCTTGCCTGCTCGGTTCCGGTTGTGTAATCCATTCCGGAGTTTAGTTCAAAATTAATATCCACACCCTGTATTAAATCTGAAGCCAGGTTATTGAGTTGCTCGGTAAGCAACTTGCTCACACTTTGCCTTGCAAGTGAATTAACAGTAACGCCACCGGCCAGGCTTTGAAATGGATTGTCGGAAACAAACCGGTTCAGGGCAAGTAACGCGAAAACCTGCTTATTCAAATCACTTTCATTGCTGTTTACCTGTTGAATACGGGTATAAACGATTCCGTTGAAAGCGTTTCTTTCATTTTCGGGCATGTCCAGTTCAAATTTGATTTGGGGCTGCAGCAGCTCGCCACTCATTTTCAGGTAAACAAGAAACGGCATGCGTTGGCGATAGGTTGTTCTTGTAGCCTGGTCAAAACCCTGTACCTGATCGGCAACCAGGTCAATAGGTGGTACATTTGCTTCGTACACCGCAGTGATATCAATATTCGCTTCCGTCGGCGCACCCGTCCATTGAACTGAACTTCCCTGCTGCAATTTAAACTCGCGCCTGGCCATGCCGCCAATGTTTAATGTATAGCTTCCATCGGAAATTTCATACCGGCCGGTTAAACTGGTTTTACCGCTCGGATCTAATTGGACACTTAAATCGGCCTGCCCTTTTACTTTTAAAGCATCGCCATTTTGAGGGTCAACCACAATGGTAATCTCAGCATTTTTATCAATTGATAAGTTGCCTGATACATCCATTCCCCTGATACGCGACCTCGTGAGGCTATCAACATTAATAGGTTGGTTAACGGTGTAAGAAGAGTCGCTTACATCAATAAATTCAACGATACCCCGCTGGTTTATTTCGGCAGGGTTGCTATCGGGGATCACAAATGAAAATTTGGTGTCCTCATTAATTTTTGCATCAAAGGTTACTTCCGGCTTGTTTAAATCGCCCCCAACATGTGCATCCAAATCAATAAACACAGTTCCATAAAACAATTCGTTATCTGCATCTGTTGAATTCAAAGCCCTGAAATTTTTCGCGTTCACGTTCAGGTCAAAAGCATAATCAGTGAAATTTTTTGTGTAAATCATTCCATCCAAAACTGCCGACTGTCCCAGCGAATCTTTGATGGTGAATGTGTTTAATTGAATGCCTTCATTCGAAACAGAAACTGTTTCGTCTTCAATCCTGAAATACGAATTGAGTTTGGCCACAGTCATCGCCGCATTGTTGAACCTCAGGTCGCCCGAAATTTGCGGAGCACTCAAAGCCCCTTTAGCAGTAAGGTTTCCGGTTAAAGTTCCCGAGCCGTTTCTGATCTGCCCGCCGCTGAGGCTTTCAATGTGTTTTAAATCTATACGGTTAATATCAATTTTTGCATCGATCGAACTTGTGGGCGCCGTGTAATAAAGGCCATTGATGCGGATGTCATGAATCCCTGATAAAACCACATCGGCCTGATAAGCATTGCTGGTGTAATTATTGACTTTGATGCTGGCATTGCCCAAAGAATCTTTTTTAAATCGCAGGCCTGCTATATCAAGGTCGCCTTCAAATTTTGGATTAGTTGTGAGGTCTTGCGCAGTTACATTTCCGTTTAAAATTCCGCCAATCATTGCCGTGTCCTGATCAGCGTAACGTGTTAATGTTTCTAATTTGAAATTAGTAAATGTGGCTTTAACAGGCGAGTTGGGCTGCGATGAGGTACTGATAACCGACAGCATCTGCCCGCTATTACTGATCTCGAAATTCCTGACATAAACGCCCTCTTGTCCGTATTGGATCAGGTTGTCGGGAGCAACCGTCCATTTATCATAGTTGAGCAGGAGCTTATCAGGGTCCAAACTAAATTGGTAAGTTTTATCCCTGACCGTAAAGTTGCCGCCCACCATGTATTTGTCGTTATTTTTGCTGTCGCGAAGGAATACATTTACACCAAGCCGGTTATTTGCAGCAGCGCCATTTACATCAGAGTTGTACAACTGAATGGATGGGCTTTCGAAACTTTTAATATTTAAAGCATAATCCAGTTGCGCACCTTTGCGGTTATCAATATTTAAAATGGTATTCTTTACATCAAAACTGTCGTAAACAATGTGAGGGAAATCGCCGTTTACGATCAGGCTATCGCGCTGCGTATCCAACAGCCCCGAGATTGAGGAAGGCGAAATGTGTGTTAACTTTGGAACGAAATCCTGTATCAGTCTTCCATTGCGAACGTTAATGTCAAATTTTATACGTTGCTCAGCAATCGTTTTTGTGTCGCCAATTTCGTAATACTTGTTAATCTCGTTGATGAACGCCTGCCCGATTTTTGTAAGTTGGTATTTCCCTTCAAGATGTGCGGTAATGACTTCTGAAACCAAATCGAGCGTATTGCCCGTTGGTGTTGAAACTGCAGCCAGCGAAACGGTATCAAGCCTGATTGTTTCACCATCTTTTACAATTTGCAAACCGGTGAAATAGGCATTGCCGTTCAAATAATCGGGGCTGATGTTGGAAAAATCAAAAGTGCCCGCGCCGGAAAGCTGCAGCTCATCTTTAACAAATCCTAGTTTTTGCAGGTCAATCAGGCGCAAATCTAAATCGCCTTTTAATGATGGGCTTTGCCCTGCCATACCAATATTCGTACTAAGGCTGAAGTTGGCGTTCGGGTCAGCACTGTTTACATTCATTGCAAGGTTTTGGCCTGCGTAATTACCATCTAATTTTAAATTGCGGTAGGTGTACCCGTTGTAAGCCGCACTGTAAATGGTGCCGTTAATTTTTGCGTTGATCCTTTTGGCATCAAGCCCGCGGCCGTTCACATTCGCTGCCAGGCTCACCCTGCCAAGGTCTTTCTGTTTAAGCAACCTGCCTAAATCAAAGTTGTTCAGGTTTACTTTTGCATTGTACGTTTCACGGCCTTTTGCAAGATTCACCAATCCATTCAGGCGCGCCGCACCCATGTCAGTGCGTACGTTCAGGTTGGTGTTAAAGTTCGTTGCCGAGCCTTTAAACGTGCCGTTAGCCGTAATATAATTTGGTAAGTTAATACTCGACGGAATAGAACTTTTCGGAACGAACGCGAGTACATCGGCCTTCGATGTTTTCAGTTGCCTGATGTTTAAATCATACCTGGCATTTTTTGCATCAGGCAAACCGAGAATTTTTCCGGCAACGTCAACCTGCGTGCTTTTTAAACCACTGACCTGGAGTTTGGCGATATCAATATTATTCAAATATCCCGTAAAAGCTGCGGCAAGACTTATTTTTTGATTTCTGTAATCCGCCGGAACCGAGTGCGAGAGATAGTGGACATCTCTCATGTGAACCACAGACGGACGAAAATTAACGGCCATTTTAACCCTTCCGGGGTTTTTACTCAGGTCATCCTGCGAAGTGTAATTTAATACGCTCGTGTTCTCAATGTAGCTTAACGGTGTTTTCAATAAAAAATTATCAAGCCTTATTTGTTTGTCATCATATACCACATTACCTTTCAATTGGTCTAATACAAACCCGCTGCTGTCAGCCAGTTTTCCGCCTTCTATCTGCCCTTTAATAATTCCACTGTCTATCACAATACCGCTACCGGCAATGCCAAGCCCGGTAATATTAAGGTGGTTATAATCAAGTACGCCCCTTAATTGCGGCATAGATAGATTATCATATTTGATTTTATTATTTGCCAACGAAATTTTATCAATATGGAGGCTGAATTTGGAATCTTTTGTGCTATCGGCGGCTTTGCTCAGCGCTTCTTCATTTGCAATAGTGGGCCGGTAGGCAAAATCAATCATTGAATTATTTAGAATGCCGTCAGTGGATTTGTAATGCCCGTTTGTGAGATCAAGCAAAAGGTTTTTGAAAGATGTTTCGTTTAAATTGGCGGTGGCGCGGGTATCAGAAAGCCGGTCATCGTAATTAAGGCTCACGCTGTCAAGATTGAAGTTTTTGAACTCAATAAGCGGAAGGCGGCCTGCATTTTCTTTTTCGGTTTCATCAATCCCTTCATCAAGTACCTGTTGTAAAACCGTTAATGGTTTTTTTTGCCCGTATAAAAGTTGTGTGTTGCTCAGCGTAAATTTATCAAGCACATAATGCATTTGCGAAAGATCAAATTTGGTAACACTGGCATCCAGTTTACCAATAAAAATGCCCGCATCATTTCCAACAACGTCATCAGCATATTTTAGGCGAACGTCGTTAAAAACAATTTTTTCCAGATTGAATTTGATTGCGGCAGTTGTATCGTTCTGTACTTCGTTCTCAGATTTTTTCTGATTTGATAATAACGAATCAACAAGGAATTGGTAATTGAAAATAGTGTCGGGGTTGAGCCGATAAATATTGGCTCTCACCTTATCAAGCTCGATATTCTGAAGCTCAACTTTGTTTTTGAGGATTTTCCACATGTCAATATCCACCAAAAGCCTTTCTGCATAAAGAAGGGTGTCGTTCTTTTTATCCTCGATGTAAAGTTTATTTAGTTCAAGTTGTGTGGGAAAATCAATGCTCAGTTTGTCAAGACTTATTTCGGTGTTCGTTTTCTTTTTGAGATAAGTAATTACTTTTCCTTTTATAAAGTTTTGCCCTGCGGGGGAACTTAAAAACACAAGCAATCCTATCACAAGCACAATTAGTACTGCGACGATCCATAAAAAGACTTTTAGAATTCTTTTTAATGTTCGGCTCAAATAGGTTGCGTTAAAAGGTTATTTAAATGCTTCAAAGTTGTATAAAATGACATAATGTATTGTTTGCAAATATATTGCCAATTGCTTTTGGAATGGTTTTAGCATTGAGAATGGCAATATTTTCTTTCATGCCTTATAATTTTTTACAGGTAAATCATCAAAATGTTGTGCAGACTTTAAACGATTTAATACAAATCAATAGTGATCGTATGGCAATATACGGAGATGCAATGTCGCAATTGGAAGAAGGTTATGATAACCTGCGGGCGCTTTTCGCTGTAAACAGATCCGGTAGATTGGAGGGTATTAAAAATTACTGTATTGATAATTAGGAATCAATATATTCAAAAAAAGTAATTTTAAATTTTTTAAAACGATGTTAAGCTATGGCACAGTTTTCGTTTTATAACAATGTCTAAAACCCTATTTTATGAAACAAAGATTAATGTCTGGCTACAAGACGCTCGCTGTTATTTTATTGTCATTGTTGGCAAGTATTTTAACCTTTGCCCAAGAAAAAGGCGTGGATATTGATATTAATGCCAAAACCCAAGGAGGTGGCGCGGACTTTTTTGCTTCCCCCTTGGTGTGGGTAATTGGAGGTGCAATTTTTATTTTGCTTCTTGTTGCATTAATGCGGGGCAGGAATAAAGCAAATTAAAGCCGGACAATTCTAAAAAATCGGTTGTTTCTACCTCATGGAACAACCGATTTTTTTTGTTACCGTATTTTTTTTAGTAAATGTACGTTAGCTCTTGTTTCAGCATTCCAGTAGAAAGCATCCTCAGGAATAATTCGGATCAACGCAATATTGGGGTCGTTGGTACCTTCAGGAATCCAGGCTTTAACCGAATGCTTCGATTTGGCGTCAATGATTTTTTTCTCTTTATAAATATATGCGCTGCCATAAACGCTCAAGTATTGGCTGCTTCTAATGTCGCAAAACAATAACTGAACCTTATCGTCCATTTTTACCTCAATGTTTTTGTCACTTACTTCAGAACTTAAAAACCAGATATCGCCGTTATCATCCACTTCCTGAATGATCATAGGCCTTGCAGCAAACGGCTGCTCGCCAAGATTGGTGCAAAATGCGCAAATTCTGATCTCCTCTGCCAGCTTTTTTACCATTTCAAGTCCGGTAAGAGCCTGTGTGCTTGTAGCATGTTTCATATAACAAAAGTTTATTTATAAAATGGTTTATTAAATTAACTGCCTGTAAAGTTACTTCGAAGGAACAATTTAAAAACCTGCTTTTTGTCATAGCTTTTAAAATTGCTTTCTTTGCGGTATGGCATTACAGATCGCATCTTTAAATTCAGGCAGTAACGGCAACTGCTACTATGTTGGTAACGATATTGATGCTGTTTTGATAGATGCAGGAATTTCCTGTCGCGAAACCGAAAATCGCATGCGGCAAAAAGGCCTTGACATCAGTAAAGTAAGGGCCATCTTTATTTCGCACGAACACAGCGATCACGTTAAGGGTGTTGCAAGGATTGCGGATAAATATCAAATCCCGGTTTTTATTACAGAAAAAACAGCACAGCGGGGGCCATTTTTGGTTAAACATTTATCACAACATTTTTGTGCAGAGGAAATAATACAGGTAGAGAGTTTAACCGTAGTTGCCTTTGCAAAAAAGCATGACGCAGACGACCCCCACAGTTTTATCATTTCGCATAACGGCGTAACGGTTGGCGTCATCACTGATATCGGTACTGCATGCGATCAGGTGGTGAAATATTTTAAACAGTGCCATGCTGTTTTTTTAGAAAGTAACTATGATGATGAGATGTTACAGAACGGGAGTTACCCCTACTATTTAAAAACCCGCATCACCAGTGACACAGGCCATTTGAGCAATAAACAGGCTCTTGAATTATTTTTAAATCACCGGCCGCATTTTATGACGCACGTTTTTTTAAGCCATCTTTCAAAAGACAATAACAGCCCCGAAATTGCGGCTTCGTTTTTTGCGCCACATGCGCAAGAGGTTCAAATTATTATAGCAAGCAGGTTTGAGGCTTCAGAAGTTTATACAATCTACGAACCCAATAATATTGGCTCAATAAGAAAACTTGTGATGAAACCCGTACAACTGGGTTTGTTTGAAATTTAAATTACAATACC
>MKRO01000051.1:13366-13892 GCA_001896965.1 Sphingobacteriales bacterium 41-5
TATTTTCAACGTTGCTGAACATGGCGCTCCATTCCTGCGGGGCATTGCTTTCTTCCATCACAAGATAACGGCGAAGCTGTAAAATTATATCAAGCGGACTGATGCTTACAGGACACTCCTGTACGCAGGCATTACAGGTAGTACAGGCTCTGAGTTCTTCAACTGAAATGTAATCGTGCAACAGGCTTTTGCCGTCGCCCGCCCAGTCTTTGTTTATATTGATCGCTTTACCAATGTCCTCTGTTCTGTCCCGCGTATCCATCATGATTTTTCGGGGAGATAAAATTTTGCCTGTAATATTTGCAGGGCAGGCCGAAGTACATCGCCCGCATTCTGTGCAGGCATAAGCATCCAGTAAATTTTTCCAGCTTAAATCGGTTATATCTTTTGCGCCAAATTTTTCGGGGGTCGCTGCCTCAGTTGGTGCCAGTTCGGGTTGCATCGCATAGATAACTTCATTTTGAACTGCGGGCATATTTTCCATCTTGCCCATTGGTTCTAATCTTGCATAATATGCATTGGGAAA
>MKRO01000052.1:0-4361 GCA_001896965.1 Sphingobacteriales bacterium 41-5
TAAATAGGTTTGTGAAATTCAGAAATTGAATTGGCTACAGGAATTGCCTGCAAACCCGCTATTGTCACAGAATAATTTAGTTTTGTTCCCTGAGGATAAACTGCAGGCCTAACGCCTTTATCAGGCTTCAGGTAGCGGAACAACTGCTTTAATATTCTATCGTTCTCCGCCCAGGGGCGCGACATATTTCCCGTCCAGGAGCCAATATCGCCTACTAAAATCATTTTTCCTTTTCCATACCTTGTCATTACTATTCCCGGCCCTTTCACATGCCTGTCGGGATAACCGGCATCAGAATACACATCCATTAAAACTTCCGGTTGAATAGCACTTGGGAGAATTTTAATGGTACAACCGGCGCCATAATGAAAAATGGGCACATCATAAAAATAAGGGTGGCCATTGCCAATCTCAACATCTGAATAATGCGTATCATCCAAATTCCAATCGAGCCCGAAAGTATTTACAAGTTTTTTCAACTGCACACTTTCAAAATCTTCATTAGAACGTTCGGGTGTTGCCGCATTGATCATCACCATCAGGCTGCCACCGTTTGAAACAAACTGTTTAAGGTTTTCTATTTCTTGGTTTGATACAACAGGAACCTCGGGTACCACTTCAGGATTATCAGGATTGAGAATCAAAACAGCATCCTGGTTTGCTAAGATTTTTTTTGATAAGTATTCACGCCCGATCGTAATAAAGTGCTCATCTCCCAGGGAAGTAAATACCGGATCAAATGTATTGGAGTGAACAAAGTCGTCCCAGGCATACCTGCCCGCACCTGCCACCCAGCTTCCGGTAATGAGATGGTTACCCACCTTTGTATTAGGCATGGAATGGTGGTAATAGTCAAACAATATTCTTAGCGGCTGTGCCTGTTGTGCGCTGTAAGCAGGAGAATTTTGCGCATAGGCAACCCCTGTGCTAATAACCGCCATCAATAACCATAAACAATGTTTGAAATAACAGGACTTGATCGAATTCCGTTTTAACATTATAGCAATTTTAGTGTTAAAAAATGGAACACTACAAGCTATGATACAAGGATAGGTTCCTCTTCAAAACTATAGGAACATTTACCTATTATACTGTATTATTTTACAGTTTTTAAGTATCTTTTTCCGAAACTTTTTATACCACAACAGTTTTGATATTTACAAACTCTTTGATCCCATGTTCACTTAATTCCCGTCCGTAACCGGACTCTTTAATCCCACCAAACGGCAACCTAGGATCTGACTTTACAAATGAATTCACAAAACATGCGCCCGCCTGTAATTCTTCTCTCGCAATTCTTTCGCCTTCTTTCAGGTTTTTGGTAAACACCGCAGCACCTAACCCAAAAACAGTGTCGTTGGCAATTTCAATGGCTTCCGTTTTATTTTTTGCAGTGATAACTGATGCAACAGGGCCGAACATTTCTTCCGAATAGGCCAACATCCCTTTTTTCACCCCTGTTAAAATAGTAGGTACATAATAAGCGTGTTTGCCTTGGTGTTGTGGCACTTCGCCTCCTAAAATACAGGTAGCGCCCTGCCTGATGGATTGCTGAACCTGTTGATGCAATTCATCCCTGAGATCTGCTCTGGCCATTGGCCCCAAATGAACACCTTCCTTTAAAGGATCGCCCGTAATTTTTTCAGCCATCTTTTCTTTGAGCAGTTGCGTGAATTGTTTCCCTACTTTTTGTACCACAATGAATCTTTTTGCAGCGATACAGCTTTGCCCATTATTGATGAGCCTGCTGTTGGCGCAAACCTCCGCAGCCCGCGCCAGGTCTGCATCTTCCAAAACAATATAAGGATCGCTGCCCCCTAATTCCAAAACAGTTTTCTTTAAGCATTCACCGGCTTTTTGTGCCACTTTCTTACCCGCCTGTGTGCTGCCGGTCAATGTAACCGCCTTCACCGCATTATTTTCAATAATCTTTTCAACAGCCCTACTGCCTACCATCAAAGTTTGAAAAACACCAACAGGAAACCCCGCCTTCAGCAAAACTTCTTCAATTGCCAGCGCGCAACCGGGCACATTTGATGCATGTTTCAGTAGCCCGCAATTACCGGCCATTAAACCGGGCGCCAAAAAACGAAAGCATTGCCAGAAGGGAAAATTCCAGGGCATGATTGCCAGCACAACCCCTAAAGGTTGGTAGCTCACATAACTTGTAGCGGCATCTGTCTTTATCAATTCGTCCCGCAAAAATGCTTCACCATTATCAGCATAATATTCACATACGAAAGCACACTTTTCAATTTCACCAATACCTTCTTTTAATGGTTTGCCCATTTCCAAAGCCATCAACTCTGCAAGCTTTTGTTTCTCTTTTCTTAAAACAGATGCAGTACGCCTGAGCAGTTGCGCCCTTTTGCTAAAGGATGTCTTACGCCATTTTTCCCAGGCTGATGCCGCCTTTTCAATCTTTTGCAGTACCTGCTTTTGCGTATCTTCTTTATAACTTTTGATTACAGTCCCGTTAACGGGGTTTATTGATTTCATTGCCATGATATAATAGTTTTAAGCATTCAATCCGCCATCCATTAAAATATTTTCACCATTTATGTAGGCCCCCGCTTGCGAAGCTAATAAAACCATTAGCCCTTTTATATCATCATTATTTGCCATTCTGCCTAGCGGAACTTTTTTTGTATAATTTTCAAGAAATTTTTCGGGTTGATGATTGAACAAACCGCCGGGGCTGATGCAATTTACACGAACGTTTTTTCCTGCCATCATTTTTGCCCAATACCTTGTAAGATTTAACAGGCCTGAATTATGAAAAAAATAATCAGGCGGCGGGTTCTTATTCATATCAGTTCCATCATAATTGGAAAGGTCGGGGCCAAACATCCCCATCATGGAACCTATGCTGATGATGCTGCCACCGCCAGTTTTAACGATCAAATCCGTCATTTCACGCATGATGTAAACCATGCCGGTTGCGTTCACACGCATCGACTCCTCAAATTGCTCTATGGGCGCATCATAACTTGCCATGGGCCTGGATACGGCATTGTTCACAAACACATGCAACGCTCCAAATTTTTTTTGAATGTCATCTTTGAGCTTCAGTACAGATGAATGATTACCCTGGTCAACCTGCATGGCATGTACATCAAGCCCGCGGTTGCGAAAACCGTCAACAACCTCCTTATTCTTTTCAATATTTCTTGAAGCCGTAATTACGGTTCCATCCGCTTCTGCCATGCCTTCCACGATGCATTTACCATAATTACCGGCACCACCGGTAACGAGGATTACTTTTCCCTTCAGGCTTAAAAGGTCTTTAACGTTCATATCTTTAGTTTAAATCAATTTTTACGCCACCATTCTGCCGGCTTTCATTTGCCGCGATCAATACCTTGATAATGTTCTCAGTTTTTTCAAACGCCAGGCGGGGTTTGCCTTCTTGTACCGATCTTATGAATTCGATAATGTTATCACGAAACATGGAATAGGAGTTTTTAACGTCTATCAACCGCCATGCTGTTGTGCCAAAAACAGAAATTTGAAATGTTGGCGCAATATCCATGTAAAGATAAACGGTAGCAACAAACCCGTTCTCAAAAGTAACCTTTACAATGTCTTTATTGGCTTCGCCGATATTTGTCACTGAAACGGCTTTAAGATCATTAAGCAGTGCAAATACAACTTCCAACATGTGCACGCCATATTTTATCCAGTCTTTTTTACCTACAGCAGTTATTAGCTGAAGTTCCCCGATATTGTTCAAATCCTGTTTCACAATCCTTGCCTCATTAGCATAACGCATGGATGAGCAGGACATGATGAATTTCCCTTTCTCAACTTCCTTCCTGAAATAATTCAAGTCATTAATATTGCCGGCAAGAGGCTTATCGATAAAAATGGGAACACCTGCATCAATAAAAGGCCTGGCCATTTCAACATGATTTTCGGGGTCATCCCTTGTAAGCAGCACTGCATCTACGTTTCCAATCATGTCTTCATAACGGGCACAAACATTTTGAATGCCCGCTGAGAATGCAATGCTCTTTGCGACAGACATTTCCTGCGCCCATACATGCGTCACATTTACGGCGTTTATGCCCAGCGTGTCTATATTCGCTTGTAAATAGGCAGCGACGGCAGGATAACCCACTTTTATGATCTCTTCCGCATTAAAAACACCGTTAATAATAGAAGCCCATGAATAGGGATGCGCGTTGCCCGCGCTCATGCCCATGATTCCTAACTTTATCATATCATTTTTATTTTAACCATCCGTTTACACTCCAGTTGTGAAGATTTAAAAACTCAGGGTCAGAGTACTTTAAATCTTTTGCAGTTTGTAATTCTTTTTTATTAAAGTAATTACCATCCGCCACTGATAGCGCTTTTTC
>MKRO01000052.1:4542-17492 GCA_001896965.1 Sphingobacteriales bacterium 41-5
GCAGTCTGAGCCGCATCAAAATAATCTGCATGCCTTTGATCCATCAAATTAAAAGGTACCTGAACCACGTTCCAGTGCCCGCTTTCTATCGCCGTTTTTGTTTCAATTGGCAAATAGGTGGAAACTCCTGTAGCCCTGATCTTTCCCTGCTTTTTTAATTTTTGAAAAATGCTGATCACAACAGGGTGCTGCATAATCGCTATATCTCCATCATGCAACATAAAAACATCTGCATAATCAGTTTGCAGGGCTTGCAGGCTCTCCTCCAGCGAATTGAGGATCAGTGACTCTACATCTCTATCTGCGGGTATTTGTTTTTCTTTATTCCGTATATGCCGGCATTTTGTAGCAATTACAATATCACTTCTTTTATCCTTAAAAGCCTCGCCTAAAACAGCTTCGCTTCTTCCATACTGCCTGGCCGTATCAAAAAAATTAATGCCTTTTTCAGCCGCTGTTTGCAGCAACGCAACAGCATCCTTTTCTGAAAGCATCTGAGCCTTATGCTCCACGCCAATGCCGTAGGGGAGGCCTATTTCCACACAGCCAAAAGCGATTTCAGAAATCTTTATCCCCGTATTTCCAAGCTCTCTATTTTTCATTTGTTGTCATTAACCTGACCGTTTTGAAGCCATTGCCCCTGTACATCATAAATATTCTTAAAGGCTCCATAACCTGTTGCAGCAATCATTGCAGCGCCTAAACAGGCCGCTTCAGGATATAAAGGTGTCGACAAATCATAACCAGTAATATCATTTTTTATTTTCCGCCACAGCTGGCTTTTCGCACCGCCACCCGTACTGACGATTCTTACTGGTTCACGTATTTGCAACTCATTAAAAAGCCCGCCAAGGCTTTTTGCCGTTGATTCCATAATGGCACGTACAAAATGGCCGTGGCGATGTTGCCGCTGCCTGTTTCGAAAACCACTCAACTCTTTAAAATTATTGGCGCAGGGCTGTGCAACTAATTGATCGCAACCGGCAGGAACGCCTTCCGCCAACTTTGTAAGCTCTTCAATTGAATAGCTCTGCGCATAATTTTTCTGGTACCACTCCAAAGCAACAGCACCATTTTCATTGAAGGCCATTTTAAAGCAACTATTACCACTTAAGCCCGATGCAACACAAACACCCTGGCCAACATTACAATCATTACCATGACCAACTGCCGCAATCACTGTTCCCGTAGATTCGCTGATGTCAAATAATTTTCCAACACCTGCACCAATTGCGGCTACATGATGATCCAGCCCTCCGGTACAAAAAGCAGTACCGATGTTCAAATTCAAAAAATTTGCAGCACTTGCTACTTGCGATGCTTTAAAACCTATTGGCAGCACTCTTGATAATAAACTTTTGTCAACTCCTACCGCACTTATTGCTTCATCCCACCAATCAGTTTTTTTATAGTGCAGCATTCCGGTTAACGATGCAGTGCTTGCATCTACCACCCTTTCTCCCGTTAACTGAAAACACAGGTAATCAGGCATGGTAAGCACATAGTGCGCACGACTCCAAAGATCGATATCATTGGCCTGCAGCCACTTTAATTTATTAATCAAAAACTGGTTGGAAATTCCAATTCCAATGCCTGTAACAGGTTTAAACATTGATTCTTCAGCAAACTCTTTTATTTCCGGCATCATGTCTGCCTGCTCATCGTTCCATAAAATAAAAGGAGTCAATTCATTTCTATTCTTGTCAAGCAACACAAAACTGTTGGCCTGAGAGCCATAAGAAAGGCTTACAATTTCGGCAACAGAAATACCTGCATTTTTTATGGCATCGTCAACACATAATTTCAATGTATTAAGAAAATCATGATGCGATAAGCGCGATATTTTACCCTCGCGAAACTTAGGCACGGCAACTCTTCCGAAGCCTTTCATTTTTCCTCCGGCATCCAAAACGCCTGCTTTAAAATAACTTGTACCCAAATCAATTCCCAAATAGAACATTAAAGCGCTTTTAGCATTAAAATCGTTTCCTGAACCAATAAATCTCCGCTGGTATAATCGAATATCGCATTATTAGCTTCGTACACGCCCGCCTCCACCGCTTCTTTAGTGGCTATATAAACCTGCAGCTCACCATTAGACAGCGTTAACACAAAGGTATTACTTACCGCTTTCTTGATTTTTAACCCATATTCAACAAATATTTCTCCCGGCCATGCAACAAACCGAAGCCTGCCGATCTTTATTACCTGAATTTCGGCGGGCATACATAAGTCGTAAGCTGCCTGTAAACTGCCCGCAGTATTCATGTTCGCGAGGTTCAGCAGTTCAGTGGCGCCAAACCAATTCACTTCAGCTGAACGGATAGCCTGCGGAGTAGCGCCTTCCTTTTTCAGGCCATTCAATTTTTGAGCAGCGGCTTCTTCATTTGCAACAGCTACGTCAACACCCGGCAATACGCGATGTGGCAACTCAATGAATTTTTGTTGAACCCGAATGGCAACATCGTCAAGCTTGTTCATTTTTTTAAGAGATGAGGCCACAGCATCGGCTAAAATTCTTCCAATCCTTTCTGCTTCTTCAAATGTTTTGGAGCGCGTAATATGGCGCGGGCTTTGGTTTCCTGCAGTACCTATGTGATATACCACCGGGCAGTTTGTTTTAAATACATCCGCCTGCAATTGCAAACGCGCCAGCCCCGGAAAATCGCCACTGATCAGCGTAGAATCATCATGCAGCACCGTAGGGTGCATATTACAGATGAGCATACAGGCAATAATTCCTGAAGTTTTAGTTTCTTTTGCGACAAGTACAGGCACCTGCATGTCGCTTGCAGCATTAGGGTTGTGCCGGTTGGTGCCAATGCCGCTTGCATCCGCCACTGAAAAAAACAGATCAGCCTGCTTAATATTCTCAATGGCTGCAATTCCTGCAGCTACAATGCCTTCCTCTAACTGTTGTAAGAAATTTTTATCAACCCCTGGCAGCAGTTCATCATGCCCCCCTGATACAAAATCAATGGTACTGGGGCTTGAGTGTGTATGGGTGGCTGAAATAATAATATTTTTCGTTTGAACGCCAGATATATCTGTTATTCTTTTCCTAGCGCGAAGTGAAAGATCCTTTGGAATAAAGATTACATCGTTACCAATGAACAACACGCCGCTCTCTCCATCCTTTAAATACAATGCTGAACTTAGCAGCTTATCGTGAACGCCCGTGCTATCACGCTTTACAAACGGGTATCCTGCAAGATGCAGCGAATGCTGCGGTGTAATATCAATCTGCGCCGCACCCGCTAATAAACTATTTTCGCTCATTAATTATTTTTTATGATATTATATACACCTGCCATAAAGCGTTTGAGTTACTTCAACAAGATTGGCGCCGCCTGTGCTCCGGCCCGTAGGTTAATATCCTTTATTCCAATCTGCCTCAATATCCTGTGCCGCTGTTTCAGAAATCAACACATCAGCTTTTAAAGTCTGAATAACAGACTGTGGTAATTGCGGCGTAACCGGCCCGTGCAATACCAGGCGCGTCATCAATCGTTGCCATGAAGTAGCAGTGCCGTGTACAGTAATGGAGTGAGTATCAACAATATGTTTTGAAGCAATCACCTCTGCAGGGCCAATGGTGGCTGCTTTTGGCGGAACAGCCGAAAGGTCTCCGCTCTTGCCAAAACTGCCATGTAAAGAATTTTGCGCTAATGTAAAAGGTGACAAAGTGCAAATGCGCGGGCCCATTTGTTTCCACTCTTCAAGGCTGCCTGCAAATTCGGGTGCATCCGGCTCAATGAAAGCGAGATGGCCTGTCCAGCCGGGGCCACTATAACAAATATCAGCATTGCCAAGGTCGCGAAGCATCTTACCATAATCATTGATGTTCTTATTGGTAAAGCCAACAAGTTGCTCTTTTGGAGGGCGTAGCTTTTCATTTAGCTCATAATAAAAATATTTGTACATCGCATGAGCAAATCCGAACTCCCAATCTTCGGGCGCAATGTTGCCATCCTGATCGGCATACTCATCCATAGCAAAGCCGTAAATATGGCTGCAATCAATGTTGCATGCGTTTAACAGCCTTGCAACATGGCGGTAAGAGGGATTAGGATTAGGTAAGATCATCACAAGCTTCTCATCGTTTTGCGATGACTCCGCAATTCTTCTGAACATATCAGTTACCCATACAAATTCAATATCGGCGTCCGGATAGACCTTAATATTCAAATTGGGGTTAGCATGTTTTTCAATATCGGTGCGACTGATCGCTCTTGCTTTTTTGATGGCTTCCTTATCTTTAAAAGGTACCTAACGTGATGGTTGATATTCAAAATTGCTCATATAGCTATTAAACTTAGCTTTATATTAATTGCGGACATGTTACAGATAATTTGTCGAGTTTTAGGCAGCCTGCAACCCAGGCTTGCTTTATATTCACATCCTCATCTATTATTAAAAGATCGGCATCGTACCCGATATTTAATAAACCCTTTGAATTTTCAATATTTAAAACATGTGCAGGGTTGGTACTGGCGAGGGTAAGGGCTTCAAAAAGTGACAGCCCTAAAAATTTAATAGCGTTACGAACAGCCTGGTTCATTGTTAAACCGCTTCCTGCAAGTCCGTTATCTTTCGTCATTCTTGCGGGGGCACCTTTATATTCAAAATAAATTTCGCCACTTTCGCCAAATTCGAATTTTCCCGGTTCCAGCCCCGCACCCACATTTGAATCCGTGATCAAGCAAACTTTTCCAGGCCCACCTCTTTTGCAGGCAAGTGCCATTTTAACTGCAATCGGATCTACATGTACACCATCCAATATAAAATCAACACTCACTTCTTCCGAGGCAAGTATCGCTTCCACCGCACCGCAGGGGCGCACACCCGGTTCTGTAACGGGCGGGCAGGGATATACATCATAAAAATGCGTGGCATGTTTTGCACCTGCTTTTATTGCGACAAGTGTTTGCTCCACATTTGCAGCAGTATGTGTTATAAACACGGGAGTATTCCCAGCGGCCATGACTGGTATAATATCAGCAATACCTTCAATATCCGGCGAAATGCTGAAAACGGCTTTAAAGGGTTTGCAGGCCTCAATCAGCGCCTGAGCTCTTGAAAGCTCTGCCACCTTTGAAATAGCATTTTGGGATAATGATCCCGTAAGCTTTAAAAAAGGCCCTTCCAAATGAAAGCCAAGCACCGATGCGCCCTGCGGCTGAATCTGTGCAATTTCTTTCACAAAAGCAACATGCTCTGCTGCCGGCCTGGGATATAAGGTTGGCAAAAATCCGGTAACGCCATATTGTAAAATATCAACTGATATTTTTTGCAAATGTTCTATTCCCTGATCTACCAAATGTGTGTGAATGCCATGCATGTGCAAATCAATAAACCCGGGAATGATATAATGGTTCCCCACATCAATCACGTCATCGCACTCATGCGCGGCGTTATCATCGATGGCAGCTATCTTTCCATCAACAAATGAAATGATTCCTTTTTGAAAACCATCACTTGTCATGATGTTGCCTTTCAATTGCACAGATTGGCTATTGGATTGGGTTTGGGGTAGTTCCATCTTTGAAAAAATTTTATTGATAGCCAAATTCTTTTTCAACTTCAGTAATAGCGTCTTCGATCATATCCAATCCAAGCATTACATGTTTTTCATCCATGATCAATGGTGGCGACATTCTTAAAATATGTCCGGCAGGTATCCATGCCAATCCTTTTTTAAATGCTTTCTGATATACTAATTTACCGGCTTCATCAAATGGCTCTTTGGTATTTTTATCTTTCACCAGTTCAATTCCCAGTAAGAAGCCTTTCCCCTTTACGTCGCCGATAATCGGGTGTTCCTCCTTCATTTTCTCCATGCGCTTCATTGCCGCTGCACCCACTGTTCTTACATTCTCCAGAATATCTTCTTCTTCTATCACTTCAATAGATGCCAATGCTGCGGCACATGCCATTGGATTACCACCATAGCTTGATGATGCAGAAATTTTTTCCAACGCTTCAGCATACTCTTCTTTGATTACCATTGCTGTAACGGGGAAGCCATTACCAAAAGACTTTCCAAGCGTTATGATGTCCGGCACCACATCCCAATGGTTCATACAGAGATATTCCCCTGTTCGCCCCATGCCCGCCAGCACTTCGTCATCATAAAACAATACTTTATATTTTTCGCAAAGTTTTTTCACCTTAGGATAAAAATCGTCCGGCGGAAAAATAGACCCGCCCCAGCCCTGTGCAGGCTCAAATACAAATGCAGCAAGGTTTCCAACCGTACCTTCCTGTATAAATTGCTCGTAAAAGCTAATGTATTTGTCTGTATCAATTGTACCATCGGCTTTTGTCCAAAGCGGACGGTACGGGTCAGGTTTCGGTACCATATAAAATCCGGGGGCACGCGTGGGGCCGTAGCTGTGAACATCGCCACGGATCATTTGAGCACAACTTACTGCGGCCATACTTTTACCATGAAAATCCCTGAAGCCTGCTATAAACTCGTGCTTGTTTGTGATTGCACGTGCAGCGCGGATGGCGGCTTCAACGGCGGAAGTGCCATCGCTATACATTTGAATGGCATTAAGGCCGGGAGGCAATACATCGGCCATCTTTTCCATTAGCTTTTCTTTTACCGGTGTGGTAAAATCGTGTGCGTTCATCAGCTTTTTAGCCCAATAGGCCACCGCATCAGAAATTTTAGGATGGCAATGCCCTAATGATGTCACATATATGCCTGATGAAAAATCAAGGTATTCGTTACCATCCACATCTTTTAACATCACGCCATACCCTTCCTCAAAACTAACAGGGAATAATTTGACCTGACTGCTTAGCCCTTTCATAAACCTTGCAGTGCTCGCGTGCATCTCTTGTGACTTGGGCCCCGGAGGCACTGTATTGATTTTCGGCAACCCTTCAGCAGAGAGCCTCCACCAATCTTTATTAACAGGTTGCTGAGGGCCTAAAACATTTTGCATAAACGATTAAAATTTGTCTTCAAAGTTGAAATTAATAAATGATTATCATAGCACATGTTCTACGAAAAAATGATACTAATTTTTAAATTTATTCAAACCAAAAAGAAAAGAGGTCTCCTTTTTTAAGATGAAATCGTAATTTCACTTCCCTGCCAATGAGTTTTGCAAGGTTTCCATTTGACATCCAGGAAACCTGAGCTTTGTACTGATCACCGATTATTGGCTTTGATTGTTGGAGCGTAAATCCCTCAAAAACACTGCCATTAAGATCTAAAACCTCCACTTTCAGAAAACCCCCTGCACCGACCTTTGCATTTACTTTTAAATCTTTAGCATCAAAGCGTAAAGACTTTGTGGTAATGATGCCTGCGTCATCGCCCGCGTTGTGTAAAGATATAAATCCATCTGTCCGCCAGACAGCCCTGGCAATATTGGCATGCTGCTCTTGACCGGAGGCGCTGCCGCCGTGGGGAAGATTCATGGCGCCATAGTAAAGAATAACCTCCTTTGATGTAGTAAGAATATTAGATGCGGTGTAAAGCGTTCCATCATCCCAAGCCCCTGCTTTTCCAACCGGAAGCACCGGATCCCTTATAATCCTGTCCCATATTTTCAGATCTCTTGATACTGCAACCTGTGGCTGTATTTTGCCATCTCCGGTCACAGAAAATTCGCCAACGGCGTAAGTCGCAATATCAAACATCCAGGGAAAACCAACGTAGATGCCCTGATAAGGATAAACGGGCATGCCATAAATGTTGGACTCCATTCCGCCTTTGGCGATTACAGTTAAATCGTCCAGGTAATCCCCTTCAACAGCCAAACTATATTTTGAACCTTCAGAACCGGGGGCATACCAGTTAATAAAATCTTTACTTATTGACACATTAGCGGTGCGGTCGTTCTTCCCCTGCGTAACTCTTGTGTTACTTAACAACATGCGTTGTTTTGTGGTGGCGATGAAAATCTTTCTTGACGTGTCAAAAGCCAGGTTTGACACATCGCCGTATGGCAATACCGGCTGTTTATGGGTATCATTCCAGCGCAATCCATCAGCAGAAAAATAAACGTTATAGCCAAACCTGTCTTTAGCGGGATCAAACTTCATTAGTTTATACCTTTTCTGAGGGTCTTTATCGTAAGGATCGTAAACTAAAGTTCCCCCACCCTCCAAGCAAATGTTATTTTTTTTGTTGCCATTAAATTCAATAATCGCTAAATCGGGCTTTACCCAGTTAATACCGTCTTTACTCGTAGCATAACATAAAAAGTATTTTTTATCAACATAAGCTGTGTACCACATTCTGTAGCCTGAGCCTTTAGGGCTGCCGTGTAAAACCGTTCCATAAATATATACGGAGCGGCCTTCCCACGGCTTTGTGGCTTTTATTAAAACTTTTGATTTTATACCCCGGTGTACTACCCGCTGAACGTCGACCATGGACTCGATGCGATAATCGTCCATGAACATTTCATGACGGCCTTTCTCAACTTTCTTATCATACACTCTGTTTTGTTTAAGAAAAACATCATCCCAAAAAGAAATGCCCCTTCCAGCAATGGTTGTAGCAATAGCTACCGTCATGTACACCGCACTATCTGGAGCCGTTTCGGTTATATGTAATGATTGCCAGGTTGTGTCTGTCAAAGGAGTCGCCATCTTGTATTTAATTCTGCGATCATTCTGGTCCCAAAATTCCAGGTACACATTTGCGGGATCGCCGGTTTTTACATTTGCCCAGGCTGTCAGAGAATACGCAACACCTACAACCGCAATCATTTTTTTTGTTCGAATCAAAGTATTTCCGAACGCGGATGTATCGGATATTTTTAATGAAAAATCATCTTTTCTGTTACTGTGCTTTTCCTGATTTGAGATCGTTGCGGTTTGCATATCCAAACCCGTCATCCAATGTAGCGGGCGTTGAAAATTATCACGAGCCATAAAATCACCGTTGACGATGAGGTTATCGTTCTGCAGGTATTTTTGCGCTGCCAAATCATCCTGAGTAAAAAGTATTAAAATTGTAACCGCGATTGTGAAATAAAAAAATCTTAAGTGTTTAGGGCTTTTACTTTTCATCAATCTAACTTGGTTTATATTCGTGTTAGCCGGGCAAAATACCTTTACAAGCCTGTTCCATTTTTGTTACTATTACTTTAAGTTCCCTAATTGATCTAATAGCCTCAATACATTGATCAATATGCTTTTTTTCCCTGGCACCAATTAAAACTTTTGAAACAAATGGCTGGTCAAATGCCCAGGCCAACGCGAGTTTTGCAGGAGGAACTTCAAACTCCCGGGCTGCATTTAGTAAAACGGACATACGTGAAGCCGCTTCACCGGTAAAATAAATCTTTTGATGCGCAGGTACCATATCAAACCGGGAGCCGGCCACAACTCCTGCGTTATGCTTACCGGTTAAATATCCAGCGCCCAGCGGACTATAGGAAACTATCTTAATATTATTTTTATTACACAAATCAATTATATTCTGATTCAGGTCAGAAACCGAAAAATTGTGGTTGTTCTGAATATATGCAGGCTTTTTTAGTTGAAACTGATCACAGCAATTCAATACAGTTTTAATGTGTTCAAAGTTGAAATTGCTTAATCCAAATGATTTCACCACACCGCTGTTTATTAAATCGTTTATTTTTTGAAGGCTGTTATTTTTGGTAGCAGACTGATCCCAGTTATGCAGGTACATAATGTCAATGGCGCCAGGGCTTAAACGCTGAAGGCTTCGTGCTACCGCTTCATCAATTGAACCTTCAGAATATGGTGGGAGGATTTTTGTTGCAAGTGCAACCAGAGGTGCAACATCAGCATTGGCGCTCAACCACTCCCCTATTATTTTTTCCGATGCACCGTGTCCATATACCGCAGCAGTATCCCAGAAAAAGATTTCTTTTTCTATTGCATAATCCATTATAGAAAACGCTTTTTGCGCGTCAATTTCACGTCCGAAAGTGACACAGCCGAGTCCGATCTTTTCCATCAGTTCATTTTTCAAAATCTACCAAATTGTCCAGCCCCCATCTACTGAAATATTTTGTCCCGTGATAAATGATGAAGCATCCGATAGCAGGAACGCAACAGTACCGGCAATTTCGTGCTGGACGCCCACCCTCGCCATTGGTACTTTAGCCGACAGCCTTTCAATGAACTCGGGATGCTTTTGTTGTACGCCGGGATTAGGGAAAGGCCCTGGCGCAATACTATTGCATCGAACATTTTGTTTGCCCCAATGTACTGCCATATAACGCGTCATTTGAATGATTGCGGCTTTTCCGGCACCATATTCAACAGGGTTTTTATTCATACCGAGACCTTCGTATGCATCAGGATTGGGAGATACGATTCCATACATACTGCCAAAATGAACGATGCTGCCGCCGCCATTTTCGCTCATTAATGTACCTGCGGCCCGCGACAATAAAAAAGTACCACTAATGTTTTCGTTCACCCTGTTAAAATCGTCGCCTGTTAATTCTTCCATGGTTTTTGCAGTAGAAGAAAAACTCATGTTTACCAATCCGTGCGGTACTCCAAAAACATCTACCTGTTGATTAACAAAGGTATTTATCGACGATTCTGAGGAAGTATCAATATTCAGGGCTTCCACACCCTGAAGGCCGGCAGAGGATATAAATTGCATCGCACGGTCGTTAACGTCTGCGCAAATGACTTTTGCACCAAGTTCAACAAGGGTTTTTACAACAGGCTGGCCCAGGTAACCGGCTCCGCCAATCACCCAAATCGTTTTATTTTTCAAACTAAAAACACTATCCATGTTCATTTATTTTTCGATGATTTTTATTTAAACCCTACCCCTTCAATATACCCAACGCTTCGTCGATCGAAACGTTTTTGTGCACAAGATTCATAAGCGCTTTAGTTATGAGTGCAGGCTTTGAATGCTGAATAATATTGCGCCCATACACAATTCCCGAAACTCCCTGATTCATTAATTTTTTAGTACGCGCAATAATTTCTTCATCAGAAGCTTTTCCACCGCCCCTTACCAAAACGGGGATATTGCCGGCTATCTCAACTACTTTATGATAGTTTTCAAGATCATCGCAGGGATCTGCTTTTATAATGTCTGCTCCTAGTTCCACCGCCTGTCGTACAAGTGGTAAAATTTTTGTGAGGTCACCGTCAACCATGTAGCCGCCGGCCTCACTGTTGGGCCTGAAAACCAAAGGTTCGATCATTACAGGCATACAATAGCGGTCGGCCTCGGTTTTTACTCTGATAATGTTTGCAATACACTGGCTGGTTACTTCTGGCGCGCCGGGAATGCTAAAAAGGTTGATGCATATACAAGCCGCATCCAGTTGCACCGCCTGCAACACAGGCTGGTCAATCATTTGACTAAATGCTGCTGAAGGCAATTCCTTGCCGTAAACATTTGCCACATCTGTTCGTAATACCAGCGCGGGTTTTGCTTTTCCCTTTATCTGCTGTAAATATTTTGCCTGCCCAACGGTGAGTTGTACTGCATCAGGCGCAGCCTCAACAACTGCTTCCACAGCAGATTTTATATTCTCAATTCCCTGTAAAAAGCCAAATTCTCCAAAAAAACCATGATCAATTGCCACGTCAAAACATTTGCCCGAAGCGGCGTTAAATAAGCGATTCAATCTGTATTGTTTCATAAAATATACTCTTTTAATCGTTCAATAAAATATTTAGCGGTATAGTAGTAAAATAAATATTGCTTTTGCCTGTGTGCGATGAGTAATAACTTATGTAAAGCTTTTTATCTTTTATTACCATCCCGGGATAACTACAATCCCCTGCGCTTTCCAACACCATAGTTTTAATAGTTTTCCCGTTTAAATCAGTAATTACAATCCCGGTTTTATTCCCTCCGGCAAGGTACAGTCTTGTGCCCACAATCAATTTCGTTCTATCGGGTGAGAATAAAAAATAGGGGCCGCCTAACCGGATATCCATTTTACAAAAACTCCAACTTGTGTAAGGATAATTGCTTTTAGCTATCACACCTAAAGCATCGCCCTGTTCGCGACGTATCATTACATACATCTTTCCACTGTCATCAAACTGAATGGTAGATTCGTTAGGAAAGCCATCAACGTTGATGTCACTGACTTTATCGTAATGCTTACCATCAGTAGTTTTCACTAAAAATATTTGTCCTTTTGAATAATTGATTCCATAACCGGTACCTTTATGCCAGGTTAGCCGCCATACCCAGCTTTGGCCCTCTGGTTGTACCACTGCTTTTTCAGGTGTGGTAAACTTTCCGGGAATGGTTAAATAAGAAATATGCGGGTACAGGTTTAATAATTTGGAGGGCTTTACTGAAACATCATACACCGAACCGCCCATTAAACACAGCACCCTTCCATCCGGCACGACCGATAATTTTTGATCGCGCAGGTCGATACCTTTTTTGCTTATGAAAGCAAAATCCTCCCATTGGTTACCATCTTTAGAGCGTAAAATACGCCCTGTTCCATTACTGCCCGGCACATGGCCGGAGCCTTCTCTGAAGCTGCAATAGAATGCATTCTTATAATAAATCAGGTCGGTAAATGCATTATGGGGGGCTTTACTCCATATCTCCTTTATTTCGGGCTTAAAGCCTTTATTGCTTATATTTTTTGTTCCTGAACAGGAATGTAAAATAAACGCTATACCGACCATGGTGACAATTTTCATCATCCAATGTTGTTTTAAATGTACTTATGCGATTTAAGAATTGATAGCCATTTATCGTAACCTTTTTTTGTGAGGTGAACACCGTCAAACGACAGTTCCTCAATCAACGATCCGGTTTTGTTTACAAAACTCGAGTACAGGTCAATATACGTAGCGCCGAAAGCATTGGCAATAGCTGCTATCGCAGCATTTATAGTTATGATCTGAGCATTTTTATTATAATGCGCCGGCAGCTTGTCAAACACGCTATTGGCAGGTAAAATTGATTGTAAAAAAATTTTCGTTCGTGGCGATTCTGT
>MKRO01000052.1:17694-17983 GCA_001896965.1 Sphingobacteriales bacterium 41-5
TTTTCCCGCCATTTCGTTAAACCGGCCCCAAAATGTAAGGCTGTTTCCAAGAAAAATAATATCGCTTTTACTTTTTGGTTCTGCTGCAAACTGGTCTTTTAATAGGGGATATATTTCGGGACGCTGAGTGGAATCATAGAACACCGGTTGGGCAATAATCCTGCAATGAGCCAGAATCAGAAAAATATAAATTAGTAATCGTGCTTTCATTTGACAATATATTTCAAAAATAAAATCTAATCAATCAAGGCTATAATATTATTCAATTTAACACTAATACTATTTTTCA
>MKRO01000053.1 GCA_001896965.1 Sphingobacteriales bacterium 41-5
AGCGCCGCCGCCGATAACGATGAGCTTTTTATTTATCGCCATAATGCCCCGCCGCTGAGATGACTGTAACGGTTATAATAGATTCCTCTACTGAATACACAATCCTGTTTTTGTTATCAATACGGCGGCTCCATGTATTACCATCATGATATTTTAATCTCTCGGGTTTACCGGTTCCCGTAAAGGGATGTAAAACAATTTCTTCAAATAATTTATATATTTTTTTTACCAGCAACTTATTTCCGTACTTCTCATAATTGGTTAAATCCTTTTGAGCTTTAGTAGATAAAATCAAATTGTACATTAGCAAAAGATTTATACTCCCAAAAGTTTTTTTACATCCTCAAGAGTTACTTCCTGCACCCTGCCTGCTTTTACATCTTCAAATCCTTTTTCAACCATTGCCAGGTTCTCAGGGTTATCAAACCATGGATCGCCGCTCGGGCTTGGGTTTCGGGGCAAAGACTTATCCTTTAATTTTTCAAAAGGGATTTCAATAGCTTTTAAAAAAGCCTTGATTATTTTAAGGTCTTTTTGAGATTGGGGATATATGATTAAGCTTTCCATTTTTTTGCTTTTCTCAAAGTTAAAAAATATTATACAACCGGTGCTTTTTCAAATAACTTTGAAATATCAACTTCGGTGGAAAATAAACTATATCCGCGGGATACTGTTAAGAAAAAACACTATCGGCGATTTAACACCAGGTTAATCAGCAAACAAATAACTCAGGATTTTTCCTTTCCGCTTCTTCAATTGGGGTGTAATCAGAAAGAATATCGGCCTTATTTTTCCTCACACAAACATCGTGTTCAAAATGCACAGAAGGCTTACCGTCTTTGGTTCTCACTGTCCAGCCGTCTGCCTCAGTAAAAACTTCTTTTCTTCCAAGATTAATCATGGGCTCAATGGCAAGTACCATCCCTGATTTTAATTTTACACCGCTGCCACGCTTTCCGTAGTTAGGCACCTGAGGATCTTCGTGAAGGCTTTTCCCAAGGCCGTGGCCCACCAACTCGCGCACAACTCCATACCCGTTTTTCTTTTCAGTATGCTCCTGTATCGCAAAGGCAATGTCGCCAATGCGATTACCATCCACAGCCTTTTCAATGCCTTTGTAAAGTGATTCTTTCGTGATTTTTATCAACTGCCCAACACCTTTTTCAGGCTCACCAATTGCAAAGGTATAAGCATGGTCACCGTGCCATCCATTTAAAATCACACCAATATCAATTGAAATAATATCGCCGGAACGCAATTCCTTTGTATTGGGGAAACCGTGTACCACCACATCGTTTACCGAAATACACGAATTGAATGGGTAGCCGTTATAATTTAAAAATGAAGGGATAGCCCTATGATCGCGGATATATTCACCAATCGTTTTATCTAATACCGAAGTTGTCATTCCGGGTTTTAGAGTGGTTGCTATTTCGGCAAGCGTCTGGCTCACAAGCAACGCGCTTTTGCGCATCATTTCAACCTGGTCATTATTTTTTAAAAGAATCATAGCCACAAAGTTTACAAAAAAACCCGGCATTGAACCGGGTCTAGCATTGTATATTTTTTTAAAATTAAATCTGAATAGCTGAAGAGCTTTGCCGGCCCTGAATGCGGCCACTCTTCATTAATCCGTCGTATTGACGCATCATTAAATGGGTTTCAATTTGCTGTAAAGTGTCAAGGATAACAGCAACGTTGATCAGCAAAGAAGTTCCACCAAAGAACATTGCAAAGCCCTGGGTCATTCCAAAGATAAGTTGAATGATTCCCGGCAAAATACCCACCAAAGCCAGTAAAATCGCACCGGGGAGCGTGATCCTGTCCATAATGGTACCAATGTAATCTGTTGTTGGCTGGCCCGGTTTTACGCCAGGTATAAATCCATTATTTTGCTTCAGGTTATCACTGATTTGCTTAGGATTAAAAATAAGCGCTGTATAAAGGAATGTAAAGCCAATTACAACCACCGAGTAAACCAACATATACCATCCACTGGTGTGATCAGTAAATGCTTTGCTGAGCGATGCATTTGGATTGCTCATTGTGAACAAAGTAGGCACGAACATGATGGCCTGCGCAAAGATGATAGGCATTACACCCGACGCATTCACTTTTAAAGGCAGGAACTGCCTTGCTCCACCAAACTGACGGTTGCCCACAATTTGCTTGGCATAGTTAACAGGTACTTTCCGCACCCCCTGCACCAACAGGATACATCCCATGTTGATTGCAATAAACAACGCAATTTCAATAATGAATATAAGAATGTCACCTGTGCGGTTTGACCTGAACGTAAGTTCCTGAGCGATAGACTGTGGAAAGCGTGCAAGAATACCGATCATAATGATCAATGATGCACCGTTACCTAAACCTTTATCGGTAATTTTTTCACCCAACCACATTACAAATAAAGAACCCGCAGTGAGAATGATTACTGTAGTAAGTACAAACATTGCAGGCGGATAAGACGTCATAATAGCCGGGCCTGCAGTTTGCCTTAAATAAGTTACATAAGCAAATGCCTGTACCGCAGTTACGATTACGGTAATATAACGCGTCATTTGGGTGATCTTCTTACGGCCGCTCTCTCCCTCTTTCTGCATTTTTTGGAAAGTAGGAACAAGAACCGTTAACAACTGCACGAAGATAGACGCGGTGATATAAGGCATGATACCTAATGCAAAAATGGACGCCATATTAAAGGCGCCGCCTGCGAAAGTGTTGATCAAATCGAGGATACCCGTTTGAGCATTATTTTTATTGTGCAACTCCAGCGCTACAGGATTAATGCCCGGTAAAACGATATGGGCTCCCAACCTGTAAACAGCGACAAGCATTAACGTGTAAAGAATTTTATTTCTTAACTCCTCAATGCTCCAGATATTCTTTAAAGTTTGTATAAATTTTTTCACCTGATATTGTTCTTAAATTGACAAGTCCCCAAAATTAACAGACGCAACCGAGTGCGTCAAATATTTCCGGTATTATTTTACGAGCTCAACACTACCACCTGCTGCTTCAATCAGTGACTTAGCTTTTTCGCTAATCGCATCAACTTTGAAGGTGAAGGTTCCTTTTAACTCGCCGTTTCCAAGAATTTTCACTTTGTCGGTTTTGCTTGTAAGCCCCGCCTGGTAAAGGTTTTCAATAGTGAAATCTTTAATTCCGTATGCTTCAGCTAATTGGTCTAATTGCCCGACGTTGAAAACTTTGTATTCGATCCTGTTTGGATTTTTAAACCCTCTTTTAGGAACCCGGCGTTGAATAGGCATCTGGCCACCTTCGTGAGCCATTTTGCTTTTGTAACCTGCGCGGCTTTGGCCACCCTTATTACCTTTTGTTGAAGTGCCGCCATAACCACTTCCTTCACCGCGGCCAATTCTTTTTTCTTTGTGTGTTGAACCTTTTGCAGGTTTCAGTTCATGTAATTTCATCTTAAAATTTTACTTGCGCCCCGAAATAAATATTAAATAATAAATGTAGAACAACGAACGTAAAATTTTTCGGGACTCGCTTTATTTTACATTCTGCATTCTACATTCTGCTTTTTACATTTTAAATTTCTTCAACCTTCACCATGTGTTCCACTTTGCGGATCATTCCTAAAATCTGCTCGGTGGCCACAACTTCTTTACTGCTGTTGGTTTTGTTTAAACCCAATGCCTGCAAAGTTAATTTTTGTCTTTGCGGACGATCTATCGGGCTTTTTACCAGTGTTATTTTAAGTTTCTTCATTTTATAAGTTGTTAAGTTCACGAGTTGATAAGTTAACGAGTTGATAAGTTCAGCCTTCTTTTAATCTTGCCGGCTTATCAACATTTCAACTTTCAGTCGCTTATCCGTTAAATACTTTTTTCAATCCGATGTTACGCACTTTAGCCACACTTACCGGCTCGCGAAGCGTTCCCAAAGCTTTAAAAGTAGCTTTTACCACGTTGTGAGGATTGGCTGAACCAAGAGATTTTGTAAGTACATCTGTGTAACCTGCAGCTTCCAAAACTGCGCGCATGCTACCTCCGGCAATCACACCTGTACCGGGAGTTGCCGGCTTGATCATTACTTTAGCCGCGCCATCTTTGCTTAACTGATCGTGAGGAATCGTGCCTTTGAAAATAGGAACTTTAATCAGGTTCTTTTTTGCATCTTCAATACCTTTTGTAATCGCTTCCTGAACTTCTTTTGCTTTGCCTAACCCGTGGCCAACGATACCGTTACCATCACCCACAACTACCAAAGCAGAAAAGCTAAATGCACGGCCGCCTTTCGTAGTTTTTACCACACGGTTAATAGCAACCACTTTATCTTTTAATTCAAGTTCGCTTGCTTTTACTTTGTTGAAATTGACTGTTGACATTATTTCAATTTAGAATTATACGTTTTATTAAAATTGTAAGCCGCCCTCTCTTGCTCCCTCTGCCACTGCTTTCACACGGCCATGATACAAATATCCACCACGGTCAAAAACCACTTCTTTCACATTAAGATCGGTTGCTTTGCGGGCAATAGCCGTACCTACCAACTTGCTTTTATCAGATTTGTTGCCGGTTTGCGCTGTAATATCTTTGTCCTTAGAAGATGCAGAAGCGATGGTAACACCTTTTGTGTCATCAATCAGCTGAACATAGATATCAGTGTTGCTACGAAAAACCGCTAACCTTGGTTTTTGTGTAGTACCGCTAATCTTCTGACGGATCGTTTGGCGAATTTTTTTTCTTCTTGTTGCTTTTGCGTTTGCCATTTCTTTTATAGTTGAAATGTTGATTAGTGTACAAGCTGATAAAGATTTCCATAAAAACCTGTCAACTTCTCAACGTGTTAACTTATTTTATTTACCTGCTGATTTACCTGCTTTCTTCCTAACCACTTCACCAGCAAAACGAACACCTTTTCCTTTATAAGGTTCAGGTTTGCGCAGGCTGCGGATTTTTGCACAAACAGCACCCACCAGTTGTTTATCGCTTCCTGAAATTGTAATGCTTGGGTTCTGGCCTTTTAAAGTTTCAGTGGCTACTGTTATCTCTTTAGGAATTTCAAAAATGATATTGTGAGAATAACCTAAAGAAAGGTCTAAAATATTACCCTGGTTTGCGGCTTTAAAACCTACACCCACAAGCTCCATTTTCTTTGTATAACCTTCCGTAACGCCGGTTACCAGGTTTTGAAGCAATGCGCGGTACAAACCATGTTGTGCGCGGTGTTGAATTTCATCAGTTGAACGGGTAAGATTAATTTCACCGTCTTTCACTTCAACTTTAATATCAGGATTTACGGCTTGTTTCAGTTCGCCATTTTTTCCTTTTACAGTAACCACGTTGTCGTTGCCCACTGTAACTGTAACACCGTCAGGAACCGTAATTGCTTGTTTACCTATACGAGACATTTTCTAAAAATTTGATAATTTGATAATTTTTAAATTTGACAATGTGGGTTGAGTGTGTTCAGTTTCCGTATAGAGAACTTATATTATCTCTTCAACCTTAATTTTTACTGTGAACCATTGACTCATTCACAAATTACCGATCAGGATAACCCGAAGAGCAAATTAATATACGTTACAAAGAACTTCGCCCCCTACGTTTTGCGCCCTTGCTTCTTTATCGGTCATTACACCTTTTGAAGTAGAAAGGATTGCAATGCCCAAACCGTTTTTCAGTCTTCTGATGTCGGCCGGTTTTGCATACTGGCGTAAACCCGGGCGGCTCACTCTTTCCAAACTTTGAATTGCAGGCTGCCTGGTATCGTTATCATATTTCAACGCTATCTTAATGATACCTTGTTTGCTGTCATCTTCAAATTTATACTTGAGGATATAACCCTGGCGGTATAAAATTTCAGTCATGCGCTTTTTAAGGTTAGATGCAGGAATATCTACAATACGGTGACCTGCCATTTGAGCATTACGTATTCTTGTTAAAAAATCTGCAATAGGATCTGTTACCATGTTAATTTGATAATGTGAAAATTTGATAATTTGACAATTGCGAGCACAAATTTTCTATTTACTAAATATTTTTATCTCCGAGAAAACCATTTCCAAATTTTCTCATTTGCTAATTTTCAAATTTGCTTACCAGCTTGCTTTTTTCAATCCGGGAATTTTTCCGTTTAAAGCCATGTCCCTTAATGCTACCCTTGAAATACCGAAGTAGCGAACATAACCTTTAGGACGGCCACTCAGCTGGCAACGGTTTTTCAACCTTACCTTAGAAGAGTTTTTAGGAAGTTTATCTAATGCAGCCCAGTCGCCGGCTTTTTTAAGCTCGTCTCTTTTAGCCGCAAATTGTTCTACCAATTTCTCCCTTTTTACCTGGCGTGCTATAATTGATTTTTTTGCCATGCTTTATTTCTAAGTTTAATTTACTTTTTAATGTTTTTGAAAGGCATTCCCAGTTCTTTCAACAGTTCATAAGCCTCTTCATCAGTTTGAGCTGTAGTAACGAAAGTGATATCCATCCCTGTAATCTTGTTCACTTTGTCAATATCAATTTCAGGGAAGATGATTTGCTCGGTAACACCCATGGTGTAGTTACCACGGCCATCAAAAGATTTTTCATTGATGCCTCTAAAGTCGCGTACACGTGGTAAAGCCACAGAGATCAGCCTGTCAAGAAACTCGTACATTTTTTCGCCGCGCAAAGTAACCCTTGCACCAATCGGCATATTTTTACGAAGCTTGAAGTTTGAAATATCTTTTTTAGAATTTGTTACAATAGCTTTCTGGCCGGTGATTGTTGACAATTCGTCAACAGTAATATCAACCAGCTTTTTATCAGCCACCGCACCGTTAACACCGCGGTTCACGCAAATTTTTTCAAGCTTGGGAGCCTGCATTACGCTTTTGTAAGCAAATTTTTTAACCAAAGCAGGCGCTACTTCCTTTTTGTATTTGTCTGCCAGCCTGGGGGTATATTTTGTTTCACTCATGATTCTCTGTTATTTATTTAAATCGAAAACCTGCCTTTCGGCAAACTATGATTATAATTTTGCTCCTGATTTTTTAAACACACGAACAGCTTTGCCGTTCTCATCACGCTCACGTTTTACTTTGGATGGAGCTTTAGATTTTGCATCCCAAAGCATCACGTTACTGATGTGTATAGGCGCTTCTATTTTAATGATGCCGCCTTTTGTGTTTTGTGCAGAAGGCTTGGTGTGCTTGGTTTTCACGTTCACACCTTCAATTAAAACTTTACCTTCATCAACCAATACTTCTTTAACAACGTGTGGTTTGGTTACATCTTTGCTTGCGCCTGAAATAACAACCACCTGGTCGCCTTTTTTAATATTGAATTTAGGTTTAAATCTGTTGCTCATTTTTTTATGCTTAGTGCTTAAAGCTAATTGCTTAAAGCTTTTTAAATTTCTATTTTTCAACTGCCTTCGGCATTCAGCTTTCGGCATTAAGCGTTCTTAAAGAACTTCCGGCGCCAACGAAACGATTTTCATGTAACCTTTATCACGCAATTCCCTGGCTACCGGCCCGAAGATACGTGTACCTCTTGGCTCACCTGCCGCGTTCAAAATCACTACTGCATTATCGTCGAAACGAATGTAAGAACCATCTTTACGGCGTAATTTATTTGTAGTGCGAACGATCACCGCTTTAGCTACAGTTCCTTTTTTAATACCACCTGCAGGCATTGCATCTTTTACAGTTATCACAATCTGATCGCCGATCCTTGCATAACGCTGACCACTGTTTCCCAGTACACGAATACAAAGCACTTCTTTGGCACCGCTGTTATCAGCCACCTTTAACCTGCTTTCTTGCTGTATCATTTTATTTTAGATTTTCGATGTTAGATTTTAGATGTCAGACTTATATTGTCAATCCAAAACCGTCTTTGTTATTCAATTGATACCAGTACACTAAATACTGAATACTAAATACTACTTAACTTTTTCAACAACCTCCACCAGCCTCCATCTCTTTAATTTGCTTAAAGGACGGGTTTCCATGATCTTTACGGTATCACCAATACTGCACTCATTTTTTTCATCATGCGCGTGAAACCTGGTGGTTTTTTTCAGGAATTTACCGTAAATAGGGTGTTTGATTCTTCTTTCAACCGAAACGGTGATGGTCTTTTCCATTTTATTGCTGGTTACAACACCTACCCTGGTTTTTCTTAAATTTCTTTCAGACATTTTATTTACCTTTTGGCTTAAAATAATGATTACGCTTTTTCAGTAATTGATTTGTGCTTTAAAAGCGTTTCGATCCTTGCAATGTCTTTGCGTAAATCGCGGATGGACATCGGATTTTCAAGAGGAGAAATCGCATGAGCAAATTCCAGCTTTTTAATTCTTTGCCTTGATTGCTCTAACTGAAGTTTTAAATCTTCAACGCTTAATCCTTTTATGCTATTTAAATATTCTTTCTTCTTTGACATGGTAAATAGATTTTAGTTGGTGATCAAATCCCTGCGCATAGTGAATTTGGTCTTGATAGGTAATTTACCTGAAGCCAGCGCTAATGATTTGCGCGCCACTTCTTCGCTTACACCATCAATTTCAAAAATGATACGGCCGGGTTGTACCACTGCTGCCCAATACTCAAGGTTACCTTTACCTTTACCCATACGAACCTCTGCAGGCTTGTGAGTGATAGGCTTATCAGGGAAAATGCGAATCCACACATTACCTTCCCTTTTCATACTACGGGTTAATGCCTGGCGGGCTGCTTCTATCTGGCGGTCAGTGATCCAGTGAGAATCCAATGCCTTTAATGCATAAGAACCAAAAGCAATAGTTGCCCCTCTTTTTGTGTCGCCTTTCATGCGACCTTTCTGCATTTTCCTGTGCTTTGTCCTTTTCGGTTGTAACATCTTTTATAATTTGAGAATTTGAGAATATGGAAATGTGAAAATAATTTACACATTCACACATCTACACATTTTTTTAATTTCTTCTGTCTCTTCCGCCGCCCCGGCGATCTCCTCTTCTGTCATCACGGCGGTTATCTCTTCGGTGGTCGCCACCTGCGCCTACGGCTTTATCGTTGCCTGAAATAAAGTTCGGGTTCAGGTCTCTTTTAGCAAGTACTTCCCCTTTACAAATCCAAACTTTGATGCCGATTTTACCGTAAACGGTTTGAGCAAATACGTTTGCATAATCAATATCCATACGAAAAGTGTGCAAAGGAACACGGCCTTGCTTGAACTCTTCGCTACGCGCGATCTCTGCACCGGCCAAACGCCCGCTCAGTTTCACTTTAATGCCTTCAGCACCCATGCGCAGTGCCGAAGCAATTGCCATTTTAGTGGCGCGTTTGAAGTTGATGCGGTTTTCGATTTGGCGGGCAATGGTATCACCCACAATCATCGCATCAGTTTCAGGGCGACGGATTTCAAGAATATTGATCTGCACATCATCGTTTCCGGTAAGCTTTTTCAATTCTTCCTTAATCCTGTCAACCTCACCGCCACCTTTACCAATGATGATACCCGGTTTAGATGTATGAATCGTAATGATCAGTTTTCCTAAAGTTCTTTCAATAACAATTTTAGAAATACCGCCTTTGTTGATACGGGCGTTCAGGTAATTTCTGATCTTGTTGTCTTCGATTAACTTAGAAGCAAAATCTTTTTTACTTCCATACCAGTTAGATTCCCATCCGCGGATGATGCCTAACCTGTTACCAATTGGATTTGCTTTTTGACCCATATTTATTGGTTATGCTTTTTTAGTTGTTTTTTTCTTTGGAGCAGCTGCTTTTTTTGCAGGAGCTTCTGCTTTCACTGATTGAGCTTTTGCTTTTTTAGCCTCAGCCTTTTGTTTTTTGGCAGTTTTTTTATCAACACCCTCGTCAACAATCAAGGTAACGTGGTTGCTGCGTTTGCGAACCCTGTAACCACGGCCCTGCGGCGCGGGGCGCATACGTTTTAAAGTTCTGCCTTCATCAACAAAAATTGTTTTAATCACCAATCCTGCTTCATCACCGTCTTCGTTAGATTGTTTCCAGTTGCTGATGGCGCTTAAAACCAACTTGCGCAAAGGAACTGCGGGATGCTTGGGATTGTGCTCCAATTCAGCCAATACTAAATCCACTTTCTGGCCACGAATCAAATCAGCCAAAAGCCTCATTTTACGTGGTGATGTTGGATAATTTCTAAGTTTTGCTACTGCTTCCATTTTTATTGTTTCAAGTTTCCGGTGTCGGGTTTCAAGCCTTCAACCATACTTAGTATTTTATTGATTTTACAAACTAAAGGTTGTTGCCCCTTGCTTGCCGGGGCCTGCCTGTGGGCACGCAGGGTTTATTTACTGCCGGCGTGGCCTTTAAACACACGGGTTGGCGCAAATTCGCCCAACTTATGGCCCACCATAAATTCTGTTACATACACCGGAATAAATTTGTTACCGTTATGCACAGCAAATGTGTGGCCTACAAAATCAGGAGTAATTGTAGAGCGGCGGCTCCACGTTTTAATTACTGATTTTTTTGCTCCTCCTTCGTTGATAGCTAATACCTTTTTTTCGAGGTGAGTTGCTACATAAGGACCTTTTTTAATCGAACGAGCCATGTTTTATTAATTCGTTAATTTGAAAATTTGTTAATTTGAAAATGCTCATTTTTTTGTGGATTTGAAAATCATTGTCAAATTTTCAAATTGCCACATTGTCAAATTTATTTGGCTAACTTGCTTCCGTCTTTACGCTGAATGATGAGTTTATCGCTTGATTTACCCTTTGTTCTTGTTTTTTCACCTTTCGCGTACTTACCGGTGCGGCTGCGTGGATGGCCACCTGAAGCCCTGCCTTCACCACCACCCATTGGGTGATCTACCGGGTTCATGGCAACACCACGAGTACGTGGCTTAATGCCCTTCCATCTTTTACGGCCTGCTTTACCGAGGCTTTGTAACTGATGGTCGCTGTTACTTACCACACCTACAGTTGCAACACAGTTGATCAATACTTTTCTCAATTCGCCGGAAGGCATTTTAAGAATAGCGTATTTTTCTTCTTTGTTCGCAAGCTGTGCGCTCGAACCTGCACTGCGCGCCATTACACCACCCTGCCCTGGATGCAGTTCAATATTGTGAACGTTGGTACCCAAAGGCATGTTCTTTAATTGAAGTGCATTACCAACTTCAGGAGCTACTGCATTACCGCTGATAACGGCGTCACCAACTTTCAAGCCCTGGGGTGCAATGATGTAACGTTTTTCACCATCAGTATATTCAACCAAAGCGATAAACGCAGTACGGTTTGGATCGTACTCAATAGATGCTACTTTAGCTTCAATGTTGTGCTTATCCCTTTTAAAATCTACAATACGATATTTTTGTTTGTGTCCGCCACCTCTGTACCTCATGGTACGATGACCGGAAGAGTTGCGCCCACCAGTACTTTTCTTTTTTTCAACCAGACTTTTTTCCGGCTTATTGGTAGTAACCTCTGAGTAAGCATTCCCGATTCTCCAACGGGTTCCTGCTGTCATTGGTTTGAATTTTTTTACTGCCATTTTTAATTTCTTTTGCTCTCTTAGCTTTTATTCAACACTTCGCGGCGGTTGGTTGCCTTTCTTTAATTATATATTAGAATACAAATCTATTTCCTCGCCTTCAGCTACAGTAACGTAAGCTTTTTTATACGAAGGCTTGCGGCCTTTTATAAAACCGGCTTTAGTGTAGCGGGTTTTATTTTTTGCGGGAGACACCACAGTGTTTACGTTTGTAACGGTAACACTGTAAAAAGTTTCAATAGCTTTTTTGATCTCAAGCTTGTTTGCCTTTTTAGCCACTTTAAAAGCATAGCGGCGCAATTTTTCCTGCTGTGCATTTGCTTTTTCTGTAATGATTGGCTTTATTAATATTTCGCTCGGTTTCATTTTCTAATTTATTTTGAGATTAAGCTTCGGCTGGTTGCTCTTCTTCGCTAAAAATTTTTGCTGCGCTTTCAGTCAATACTAACACGTCTGAATTTACAATATCGTAGGTGTTCAGGTCGCTTAAAGAAATACCTAAAACTGAAGGCACGTTGCGCAATGACAATTCAACATTATCATTTGGCTCGGCCATAATAAACATTGATTTTTTATCGGCAACATTCAGGCTGTTTAAAATACCTGCAAATGTTTTTGTTTTTGGAGCTTCCAGGGTTACATCTTCCACAACTACGATCGCGTTATCTTTCGCTTTGTAAGAAAGAGCAGATATTTTAGCAAGGTCTTTCACTTTCTTGTTCAGCTTAAAACTGTAGTCGCGTGGTTTTGGGCCGAAGATAGTACCACCACCCTTGTACAAAGGGTTACGGATATTACCTTTACGGCTGCCACCGGTACCTTTTTGCTTGTGTAACTTGCGGCTTGCACCTTGTACTTCAGCGCGGGTTTTTACTTTGTGAGTACCCTGGCGCTGAGCAGCCAAAAACTGTTTCACAGCCAGATAAATCACGTGATTGTTAGGTTCTGCACCAAAAATATCATCCGGCAATTCAACTGAACGGCCTGTGCCTTTACCTTGTATATTTAAAACTTCAACTTGCATTTTCTTTAATTTTTACAGGTTACCGGTTAATTATTTTCAATTAAAACGATCGATCCGATGTGGCCGGGAACTGAACCGCTAACAAGAATGTAATTTTTTTCAGCGAAGATTTTTACAACTTTCAAACCTTTCGTTTTCACTCTGTCGCCACCCATGCGGCCTGCCATGCGCATACCTTTCATTACGCGGCTTGCATCAGACGAGTTACCCAAAGAACCGGGAGCTCTTTGCCTGTCGTGCTGGCCGTGAGATTGCTCGCCCACACCGTGGAAACCGTGGCGTTTTACAACACCCTGAAAACCTTTACCTTTTGAAGTGCCAACAACGTTAACTTTTTCACCTTCAGCGAAAATGTCAACAGTTATTTCTTCACCAATATTTTTTTCGATTGAGAAATCGCGGAATTCTTTAGAGATTTTTTTTGCGGCAGTGTTAGCTTTTGCGAAGTGGTTTTTTTCTGGTAGCGTGGTGCGGCTTTCTTTTTTATCGCCATAAGATAATTGAAGGGCATCGTATCCGTCTGTTTCTTTCGTTTTCACCTGGGTAACGATGCACGGACCTGCTTCTATGATAGTACAGGCTGTTTGTTTGCCCTGAGGATCGTAGATGCTGGTCATCCCAAGTTTTTTCCCAATAATTCCTTTCATTTTATATAGTTTTTGTGCTTTTGTGCTGCG
>MKRO01000054.1:0-706 GCA_001896965.1 Sphingobacteriales bacterium 41-5
CTTTACATTGCTGATATCTTTGAAAAAGTTTTCGTTGTATATGGAAATAGCTTTCCCCTCTTCCTTGGCCGTCCATATATTCTGATATTGTTTTTTCATTTCCCATGCGTGTGGATTGGGGCTGCGGTTAGCAAAAAATATTCCGTTACACAAAAAGTTATTATCACTTGGTAAATCCGGTGTTCCATAATCTCCTCCATAGGCATATATGGTGTCTCCATGCTCATTTATTTTTTTAAGCGCCTGATCTACGAAATCCCAGATAAAGCCACCCTGGAAATGAGTTTTGTTTCCACGGATAATATCCCAGTAATCTTTAAAATTGCCCAGTGAATTGCCCATTGCGTGAGCATACTCACATTGTATGAATGGATGGACCGGTTTTGGCGTTTTGTGAAAATATTCCTGCATACCGTCAATTGAAGCGTACATTGGAGCCACTATATCTGAATTTCGGTCCATAACCCAGTCTTTTTTCCCGCTGATCGCCTGTTCATATTGCACCGGGCGTGTGTTTTGTATCGATTTTAACCAATCGTATGTCTTCATGGTATTTACACCATTGCCGGCTTCATTGCCAAGGCTCCATACTATGATACTTGTAAAATTTTTATCCCTGTGATACATGCGTTGCGTACGCTGCATATGAGCAATCTCCCAGGAGGGTTTGTTGGCAAGGGTTTTATCTTTTGCGTAGCCGATGCCG
>MKRO01000054.1:720-2767 GCA_001896965.1 Sphingobacteriales bacterium 41-5
TGCCGTGTGATTCGATATTGGCTTCATCAATAACGTACAATCCATACTCGTCACAAAGCCGGTACCAGTATTCATCACAGGGATAGTGGCTGTTGCGCACGGCGTTAATATTAAATTGTTTCATAAGTTTCACATCGTTTAGCATACTTTCCTTCGAGACGGTTTGACCGGTTATGGGGTCTGTTTCATGCCGGTTCACGCCTTTGATTAAAACAGGCCGGCCGTTTACCAACAATAATCCATTACTAATTTTAATTTCCTTAAAACCTATTTTATGTGGAATCACCTCGATAAGCCTGTTCTTTGAGTCGAGCAGTTTGATATACAACTGATATAAATTCGGTATCTCCGCGCTCCATAATTTTGGGTTGCGAACGGTAATGGAGGTTTTCAAAGATTTGGTGCCATGCTTTATATTCAATCTGCTCTGCCCAATTGTTCTAGTCCCGTCTTTCAATTCAACTAAAGCGAAATAAGCCGCATTGGCGCTCTTATTCAGATCGATGGCCGTCTCCAGTTTTCCTGTTTTATAGTTATTTTCTAACCCGGTATTCACCAGAAAGTCATAGATGTAAACAGGGTTGCGCACGATTAAATAACAATCCCTTGTGATACCGCTTAACCTCCAGAAATCCTGCCCTTCAAGATAGGTGCCGTCACACCAGCGCATTACTTTCATCACAATCAGGTTCTTACCGGGTTTCACAAATGAAGTAAGGTCAAACTCGGAAGGGAGTTTTCCATCTTCGCCATATCCGACGTAATTACCGTTTACCCAAAGCTGTACATTTGATTTCGCTGCTCCGATGTGCATAATAATATTTTTGCCATCCCAATTGGCAGGAACAAGAACCTCCCTTCGGTAAACTCCGGTATTATTAATATTTAGCGGTACAACGGGCGGATCAGGTTTCATTATGTTTTGAAACTCATAGCCATAGTTTACGTAAATCGGGTAGCCATAACCGTTCACTTCCCAAGTAGCAGGTACTTTAAAAGTATCCCATGATTTATCGTTAAAATTGACGGACTCATAACCTGTCGGTAATTTGTCGGGACTTCCAACAAACTTAAATTTCCAGTTGCCGTTAAGACTTAAATAGTTAACGGATTTCTCCCATTCATTTTGGGCTGCTTCATGCATGTTTGAGTACACAAACATGGCGGTGTGCATGGGCATCCTGTTCTCTTCGTTCTTTTGTTCATCAACCCACATTGGCTTTTGGCTATAACCAGTAGATATGTATAAAAAAACCGATGATGACAGCAAAAAAAATCTAACACAATTTCTCATAAATTTAGTTTTAGAATCAGCCATTACATTGTCAGGCAATCAATCACGGCGATGGGTAGCCGGTAACAGGCTGTGCGAATCAAACTTGAACCTCAGATTATTTTAAATTATTTCTCGAAATTATCTGATTTCCAAAATTGACCCCGCAATATGTCTTGTACCATTTTCTTTATTAAAGTAGTAAACAATCAGCACTTTATTGTGGCTTAACACAACAGGCCAGCTATAGCCCAAATCTCTTGTGCCGCCATCGTTGCGCACAATAAACTCTTTAGATGTTTTGTAATCCGTGCATTCAGCGTTTAATATTCGTGCCCTAATGCCGAAAGGTTGATGCCTGTAGCCATAAGTAAGCAGCACCCTGTTATCTGGAAGCCGCACCATTGCTAAAGGGTGCCCCTGAAAACCCATTTTTTCCCAGGTAAAAATTTTACCACCATCTTTTGACCGGGCAATACAGGCCTGGTCATCAAAAAATTCTGTACGCATAAAAGCAATTACATCGCCCTTAGGTGTTTCGTACACAGATGTTTCACTAAATGACACCGTATCGCTTTTCGCAATGGTGCTGGTATATTTCCAGGTGATGCCTTTATCGTACGAAATATAAAGATGAGTGGAATTGATCAGCGGCTTTTCCTTATCAATTGACGCAACCCCCCAATAAATCTGCCCCTTTTTTCCTTCATACATAGCTCCCCGGTTAAAGGCCGGCAATGTTTTGCCAAATGCATCATTATGTATTTCCCCCGG
>MKRO01000054.1:2818-5111 GCA_001896965.1 Sphingobacteriales bacterium 41-5
CCGTTAAAGACAGCACTACTGTTGCCAAAATTGGGAACTTTCAGATTCGCATCAGGCCTGGGGAATACCCAGCTATAGCTTGCGCAAATAACGGATCCATCTTTTAACTGCAAGAGGCACGGATCCTGCGATCCACCAAAAGGATAGGCATACAGTAAATCGGGTTGTTTTGGCCAGTTAATGCCGTCTTTAGACCGCATCATTACAAGGTAGCTGTTGGGGTCAACATGAGTGCTTCCTTTTTCGCCAAACATTTTTCGTTCCGGCGCCCGCCTGAACGCCAGCAGGTATTCCCCGTTTGGCCTTTTAATTATTGAAGGAAATGAAGAATAAAAATTACTATCCTGGTAAATGTTTATATCTTTTATTTTAACAATGCCGGGTTTATTCACCTGTGCATTTATATTGGCCGTAAAGAAAACGATTAGGTATAAAAATTTCGCTATTTTCATTCTTCCAATTTTGATGAGTGTAATCAAATTTCTAACAACTACAGCGTCTGATCTTTAGTTATTTTTTCAATCTCCAATGAGTACTTAAAATATTTGTGGGCTGGCCGTGCCCGGGAGATTGGTAATAAACAGACAGAATAGAACCATCCTTTAACTGAACACTTGCCGGATAACCCATGTCACCGTTAAAAGCATCAGCTAATATAATCTCATTATCCAAATCCCAGGTTTTTCCTTCATCGTAGGACAGGCACGCCCTTTGGCTAAACGGTGCCTTACGGCGCCCATATGTTACCAGTAGCACATTGTTGTTCAAAAGTGCCAAATGCGGAGGATAGCCCCAAATCCCCGTTTCCTTTGCAACCGACCATGTTTTTCCTCCATCGAAACTTTCGGATTGCAAAAGGAACCCGTGGTGAAATTCTTTTGATTCATTGCGAATCATTGCGACTAATTTTCCCGAAGGTAATTCTATCACATGTGGCTCGGCGATACTCTTAGCCAAGGGAGGCAATGGGATTTGCCCGATCACTTTCCATGTAATGCCATCGTCAATTGACTTTTCCACAACCACAGGCCCAAGTTCTTTATATTGTCCGGTTCCTACATAAATCAAATGGCCATTTTTTAAATTCACCGGGCCATGTGGCGCGGTTCCAACTGTTGGGGTGGGTTGCAGCCATGTTTTACCCATATCTGTTGACCGCCTCATCCAGTTTCCCAGCCATTCTTTCTTTGTTTTGTCACCAATCTTCTCCCCTATTCTTGCATATTTGTTATAAGCGCCCTTCCAGGTGGGGCTTTCAAAAGCAAGAGACGTAAACCAGCTCACAACCAATGTGCCTTTCCGGGTTTGAATAATTCCCGCATCCCTGTCATCAAGGGGTGTATTGGTAATGGTACGTGGTTGCGACCATGTTTTTCCATTGTCTGACGAAGATATTAATTGTGTTTTCCCATAGGGACAAACATGGCTGTCCCTGTCACCGGAATACACGACGATCAATTCGTTATTTTTTGTTAACACGACAGTAGGCCATCCCAGATAACGGTTTGGTTCAATACCATTACTTGCCTGAACGGGATGCCCATCTTTGTTGATGGTTATACAAGAAAGCGGGAATCTGCCCGGTTCAATGCAAATAGTTTTTGTTTCAATTATTTCTGCAATATTATTTTCATTAACCGCACTGCTGTTAAAGGTTTCTTGTATACTGTTTATTTTTTTACCGGCTAATGCTGATATAAGAGGGGCTATGCCCACAACACCAAGAAAATTTCTTCTGCTAAATGAACGTTTCATTTCTTTTAATATAAGTGATCGATAAATTTATTCCCATCCCGGGTTTTCGGTAACTAAAGGTTCCAGGCTTCTGATTGTTTGCCCGATTGGGAAAAGCAGGAGATAATTTTGAGCTTCCCTGCCTGCAAGCGATGGCACCATATTAAAGGCCTGCTTAAAACGAAGCAGGTCCCACCACCTCTTACCTTCCGTTGACAATTCCAGGAGCCGTTCTTTTAAAATAGCGGCATCGTTAGCAGCTACAGAGCCGTTAACAAAAGTGTGAGCGGCAAAGTTTGCTCCGTAAGCCCTTTGCCTCACCTGATTTATTTCGGTTGAGGGGTCTTGCCCCAAGGCATTTTTTGCTTCTGCAATCATCAGTAACACATCTGCCAGCCTATATAGAATCACATCAGTAAAAAAAAATCTGGCGCCACCATCCACAATACCTCTTCCTTTTGTTGTAATAGCAGAGTAAAATTTATTGTTGGCATCATACACTTCATAAAACGTACCGGCCCGACGCTGAGCATCAGTAGTAAACTGGCTTCTGATTGGT
>MKRO01000054.1:5195-5556 GCA_001896965.1 Sphingobacteriales bacterium 41-5
TGTACAGCCGCCGGAAGGCCGGTTAAGTTAATGATGTACATATTTGTATAATAATTATTCGGCGCCTGGTCCAGTAATTGAAAACGGACTGACATAAGCACTTCCTTATTATTTTTATTATTGTAGCTGAATATGTCTGAATAATTCGTCAGCAGTTGTACATCACCGCCCTTTGCATCGTTAAGCGCAGATAATGCTGTGGAAAGGTCTGCCGTTCCACCTGTTGTTAATTTACCGGTCCATAAATATATATCACCCTTCAATGCATTTGCAGAAGGTTTGTTCCAGAAAGAACGAGTGGCATCAATATTATTATCAGGGTAAAGCGAAATAGCTTTATTAATATCTTCTTTAATAAGTG
>MKRO01000055.1:0-2335 GCA_001896965.1 Sphingobacteriales bacterium 41-5
CCTTTTGCTGTTATCGCCCAATCATTCGGTTTGGCATATTTAATAAATTTACCCACATCACCCTGAACGCCTTTGCCTGAAATTCCATCAATTGATTGTAAAGGATTATCGCTTGGGAAATTTGCCCTAACACTATCTACCGCGTTCATATAAGGGTCGTCTGTTGTTCCGTCAAAAGCTGTATAAAATTTTAGCGGCCCGCCGGGCGGGTTGGCATCTTTGGGATAATCGCCTAATGCCGGCCTGTCCATTTTCTGGCAACCGGCTACTATCACAAATAACAATAGCAAAAGCAGCATTTTATTTATAATTTTCATCTTTTATCTTTTAAATATTATTGAAAAGTAATTATCGTTTAAAGTTCTGCTATGGGTATTCAGGGTTTTGAATTAGAACAGGAACCCCATTTACCTTTGATTGATCTATGATTGGTTGCGGCAATGGCATGTACCGGTTTCTGTTTTGATAACCCAAAGGACCTAAAACGGTTACGGCATCGCCCCACCGTACCAGGTCAAAGAATCGTTCGCCTTCCATGGCAAATTCAACTCTTCTTTCAAACTTGATAGCGGCCCGCATTTGCGCCTGATTTTGAAATACAACTTTTGGCAACACCCCAGCCTGGCCTTCGCGCGCTCTTGCACGAATCATTTCCAGGTAAGTTTCGGCTTTTGGCCCGTTGCCGGTTTCGTTGGCGGCTTCTGCTGCCATTAAAATCACGTCAGCGTAACGAAGTATTCTTTGATTGTAAGCGCCATTACCATGCAGGTCGTTGGTGGCAGCCTGTTCGGCCGGGTCGGCATATACTTTTTTGTTCCAGTAAGCGCGCGGTATCACTGAAGGATACGCAGGCAATGTTCTGCCATAACCACCATATTGTGGATCATCTGACTGGCCTGAAAACAGTATTGTTCTGCGTTTGCGGGGATCGTTGGTTTCGTAAGCATCTACAAGGTTTTGGGTAGGCGTGTTCCAGCCCCAGCCCATATTCCAGCCTGATGCATCGGATCCTCTCACGCCCTGTGCCGTTGCAAAGAAAGTGTAGTAATCAGGTACGCCGGACGGCCCTTTATACGCCTGGATTTCAAAAATTGATTCCGGCCCGTTTTCTCCTGCTGTTTGAAAAACTTTTGAATAATTCGATTCAAGCTGGTATTGCCCGGAAGTGACTACCTGCTCCAACAAACCAAGTGCGGTTCCCCACTGCTGCCTAAACAGTAAGGTTTTTGCATGAAGTGTTTTAGCGGCACCCGAAGTTAACCTGCCGGGGAACTTACTGGCACCCGTGGCCGTGTTCCAGTTAAGTGGTAAGTGTTGCTCGGCAAAAGTTAAATCCTCATCAATCAAAGCATAAATTTCTGCCACGGTAGATTTTGGCATACTATTTACCTGTGCTGCATTTAAAATAGGCACGGTTACTTTACGCACTTCTCCGTAAGTACGTACCAGGTCAAAATAACAGAGCGCGCGGAAAAATTTGGCTTCGCCGATATTGGTTAAAGAAGCCGGATCGGAGAGTTTTAAAGAGTCGGCGGTGAATAATATCACGTTGGCAACATCTACCATTTGATATTTGCGCTCGTAATAAATATTGGTGCTCCAGTGGTCTTTTGAATACTGGAAGTTGTCGTAAATAACCGCCCAGTCAGCACCATCAGCGTCACTACTGCCTTTCATGGCATCATCATCACGAAAACTATGAATAGCGAGCCAGGGAATGTGCCCCCATGCGGCGCCGCCTAAGTCAGGGTTACGAATACCACCATACAAACCATAAACCTGGCCTTCCAGGCCGCCCTGGTTCAGGTCTTCCATCGTTGCCCGGGGAGGCCGTCTGTCTAAAAGCTTTTTGCAGCCACTGCTAAAAACTAATAAAAGCAATGGGAGAAAAAGTATCATTAAATTAAATCTCTTATTCATTTTATTAAATTTTATAGGGTGTTAGAAAGTTACATTTAAGCCGGCGGTGAAAATTACCGGTACGGGTCCGTTACCCCAGTCAACACCAAAATAAGTGGGGTCGCCACCAAATTCGGGAGTGTAACCTGAGTTGTGTTTGAAAGTTTTCAGGTTCTGGGCATTTGCAAAAATCTTTAAACCCTGCATATATGCTTTTGAAATTAATTGCCTTGGGAAGCTGTAACCGATCTGCACATTTCTTACGCGGAAATAACTACCGTCTTCGATTCCAAAAGTTGATGGCAACCTGTTAATAGCGAATTTGTCACCAAGCCTTGGCACCCAGTTGCTGGTACCTTCTCCATGCCAGCGATCCATTTTAAGGGTAGAATAATTGTAGCGTGAGTAAGTCAATTCTGAGCTGCCCCGAAACCTG
>MKRO01000055.1:2343-4182 GCA_001896965.1 Sphingobacteriales bacterium 41-5
ACTTCGGCGCCATAAGAACCGTTAAAGTCCACACTAAGGTCAAATCCTTTGTAATTGGTTCCCAGGCTGAAGCCGTAAATAAAATCGGCAGTTGGGTTTCCGATCATTGTGCGGTCTTTTGTATCAATCACACCATCATTGTTAATATCCTTATACTTCAGATCGCCGGGGCCATAATCATAACCAATTACTTTGGGAGAAGCTAACTTATCTGCATAAGTTTGGTACACACCTTCAACAACATATCCATAAAAATAACCGATAGGGAATCCTACTTCTGTTTGGTTAGGAGATGATTCTGACGCTGGCAGGAAGGTACCGAAATCAGTGACTTTATTGTTGAACGTGGTTAAGTTGGCGCTTGCGTTAAACTTCCAGTCTTCTGCAATTTGCTGAGCCCAGCCCAACGTAAACTCCCAGCCTTTATTGGTGAGGCTGCCGAAGTTACCCAAAGTTCTTTTTGGGCCGTTTTGCAAAAACAGCAGTACATCCCTTGTGTTTTTGTGGTAGTAGTTGATTTCACCCGTAAGCCTGTTATTCAGCGCAGCGAAATCAACACCTATTTCTTTTCCAAGAACAGTTTCCCATTTCAGGTTCGGGTCAACTTCATAAGTTTTCACGAAAGAAGGGAAAACGTTCGGGCCAAAGACGGCCGTGTTACCGGCGGCCAGTGTAGGGAAGTAAGGATAATCAATGCCATAACTATTTTGGTTGCCCAGTACGCCAATGGACCCTTTCAACTTCAACAAGTTAAAGAAATCTGAATTTTGCATGAAGGCTTCACGGTTTAGCTCCCAAGCGGCGCCGATAGCCCAAAAGTTCTGGCCTCTTGTTTTTGGATTGTAAATCACCGAGGAAACATCACGGCGTAAAGAGCCGTTTAGGTAATATTTGTTTTTGAAATTATACAATACCCGTATTAAACCCGATGTAGTGAAGTTCTCTTTTCCGGCAGTACTGGACTGAGAGGTGCTTTCATCTTCAAACCCATTGGTAAGATGCCAGAAGCGCGGGTCGTTTGGTATGGGATCGCCAGTGAGGCTTTGTTTTACCGAGCCAAACAATTTATCTTCTGCGAACCAGAAGGTTGTGAAACCAGCAGTTGCATTTATGTTATGACCGCTAAAATTTTTCTTATACGATAAAATATAGTCCTGCTGGTATTTGCTCCATTTGGATTCTTCCTGGCTAATGCTTGTATTCTGGTTTACCAGATACCCTTTTTGTGTAACGGGGTCATACGCTGCCGTGAGCGGATTATACGAGATCCCTGAGTAGTAGCTGATATCTCCATAATATGTGGTTCTGAATGTAAAATTCCTCAGGAAACTAAATTCAGCAAACACATTACCAAGTATTCTTCTTTCTCTCCCAATATATGCATCCCAGTTTGCCATGCGGCTCACTAATGGGTTTGCCAGTGTGTTTTGAATGGTTGGTACTGCTGAATAAAGATTGTACGTTGCACTGTCGGCGCCGTAAATCTTCATTTTATAGGGGAATGTTCCGGCTTCAACAATAGGGGCAATCCTTCTTGCTGTTTCCAATACCCAGGTTCCATCGTTGGGGGAATACGATTGAGTTCCATTTACCGAGAAGCCTACTTTCAGGAATTTGGCAACCTTGTATTCATCGCTCAGGTTTAGCAAAATTTTCCTCATTCTCTCGCCAATGATAATTCCCTCATCTTTAGTATAACCCACGCCCATGTAAAATTTATTTTTTTCGCTGCCTGCGGCTATACTAATGTTGCTGGATGAAAATCTTCCGGTTTGAGTTACCGCGTCAATCCAGTCTGTATTTCCCGTCCAGGGCGAATAATCAAATGGATCGGTAGCG
>MKRO01000055.1:4220-5866 GCA_001896965.1 Sphingobacteriales bacterium 41-5
GGTTTTAAAATCGGCAGCTGATGTAAGAACGCTGATCTTGTCTGTTAATTTTTTAGTTCCGAAGTTCGTGTTCAGGTTTACAGTTACTTTACCCACTTTCCCTTTTTTGGTTGTAATGGCGATAACGCCGGATGCGCCTCTCACACCAAAGATTGCCAGTGAAGAAGGGTCTTTCAGGATTTCCATCGACTCAATATCGTTGGGGTTGATGAAATCAATATTATCCGTAAAAATTCCATCCACAACATATAAAGGCCTGATGGACCCAACACTTACGGTACCGCGAATACGAACATCCGGGGCTTTGCCAGGAGTACCAAAAGGCGTTACACTCAAGCCGGCCACCTTGCCCTGTAATGATGCTACCGGGTTCGGGTTTGGCTTATCGGCAATTTCTTCACCTCCTATTTTAGCGATCGATCCCGTCAAATCCCTTTTTGCGGCCGTTCCGTACCCAATTACCACCACCTGATCCATCACCTGCTGCGATGTTGCCATAGCAATCGTTACGTTGTTTTGTCCGTTCAAAGGGTATTCCTGCTCGTTGAAGCCAACAGAGGAAAACACCAGTATTGAATTGGCGTTGGGAACTGAAATAGTAAAATTACCATTCGCGTCAGTGGTGGTACCAACGGATGTCCCTTTCACCAGAACAGAAACCCCGGGGAGGGGCGTGCCTTTATCATCAAGCACCTGGCCCGTGACCACCACATCTTTTACCACCGTGGGGTCTTCTTTAATTACTACCAGGTTATTTTCCATCATCTGGTAAATGAGTGCAGTGCCCGAAAAAAGTGGGGGCAAAACGTCCTTTAATTCAGCGTTTCTTGCGTTAATAGTTACCGAATACCTCAGTTCCTTAAGATCATTGTTATATAAGAAACGGTAACTGGTTTGTTTTTCTATTGAAGTTAAAACTTCGGCAAGCGCCATATTTTTGGCCTTGATATTAATAATCTTTTGTGCGTTGCTGCTTGCAAAAAGATTAAAACTGAAAAAAATAGTAAAAGCTACTGTGAGTTTCATTATCAATAGCGCTTTTTTTAATAAGGGGAGGGGTGTCCTCCAAAGCAATCGATTCATGTAAAATTAATTTAAAATGTTAATAATGGTCCGGCTTAAAATAATCCTGACTTCGGTTCATGGTGGCATAATCTTACTTTTTTGAGCTGATGAATATTTCATTTCCTTTGATTTTATAGTTAAAATAATTTGCGGTTGAAAGTGCAAGCAATGCCTGCTGTATATTTTCTTTTTCGAATGAACCGTTAAAACTTAACTGCTTTACATTTTCATCTTCGAAACTGATTTTCACATTGTACCAGCGTTCAAGTTTATTAGCCAGATCGGGGAAGTCGTCGCCCCTGAACTCCAACCGGTTGTAAACCCATGCAGTTTCAATTCTTTTCGCCTCGGTGATGGCGCTGTCAATTTGTTGTATGACGATTGATTTTTTTATTGTTGAATTTGTTGCGATGCGGGAATGCTCTCCAACAGCCTCCTCCGCTACCGGCCCGTTCGGCACTATAATTTTTTGATTGGGATAAAGCATTATCGGCTGAAAAGCTTTGTCATTTACTTTTGTAATATTCACCAATCCCCTGTACAGCGTGGTTTCTACATGGCTGTCACCCGCATAAGCCTTA
>MKRO01000055.1:5881-7239 GCA_001896965.1 Sphingobacteriales bacterium 41-5
TTGAAGGCCGTACCTAAAACCTTGATGTTAATATTATCTGCGTGAACGATGAAAGGCTTTTTTGGATTTTTTACCACATCAAAAAACGCTTCGCCTACCAGTTTTATCTCGCGGGTAGAACCTTTGAAGTTTGTTGAATAAAACAGTTTAGAATCTCCGTTTAGCCAAACTTTTGTTCCATCGGGGAGGGTGATATGTTTTCGCGCGCCTTTTTCGGCCACAACAAAAGGTTTGTCATTTTCAGGTATTGAATTTTTAGAACCGCGGAAAAAGAAAAACCATCCCGCTAAAACCAATAAAATTATTGAGGCTGCTGCCAGCGGAATATACCTTTGGAAAACGGACGCTGCTTTAGATTTCTTATCGGCCTTTGCAATAATGTCAAGTATTTCGAGGTTGGTATTCAAATCGCTTAACTGTTCCTTATCTTTGTGCGATTTCAGCGAATTTGAAAGTATTTCAAATTGGTGTTGAAGAGCCGGGTCGGTTTTCAGGCACTCATGTAAACGGTCTTTCTCCTCGGAGCTTGCTTCTCCGAAGATTGTCCTTGCCATTAGTTTCCAAATGTCCTGTTCGTTAAGCATATACAACCGTTCTTAACAAAAGGACAGGATTATAAAAATAATCTACTAAAAATATTCTTAATTTTTTTTACCAGCGTGGCCGTGGGTTTTTGTATTCGATTTCTTATGAACTCCCATGGCAAGACAAAGCCGTTTTACGGCAATGGCCATTTGCGCATCAATCGTATTAACGGAGATGTTGAGTATTTCAGCCACTTCTTTATATCGCAGGCCATCTTCCCGAACCAGTTTAAATATTATTTTACACCGCGGGGGTAATTCATCAACGGCCTTATTCATTTTTGATAATATCTCAGCGGTGATCAGTAGTGAATAAGGATCGTCTGAAATGGCTTCAACTTCCGTTTCAATGTTGTCAAAAGGACGCGAGATAAGCTGTTTGGCTCTTTCCGATAGTTTGTTTAATGAAAGATTTTTTACTGCAACATACAGGTAAACCGCCAGGTTTTCAATTTCACTTATTGACGACCGCCGGGTCCACAACTTCACAAAAGCATCTTCAACAACCTCTTCTGCAATTTCTTTTGAGTGAACAAGTGAATTTGAAAATGCAATGAGTCGTCGCTGAAATAAGCCGTAGAGAGCCGCAAAGGCAGATTGATCTCCGTATGATATTTTTTTTTGTAGGCTCTGAAGGTCTAACTCACTATTTCGGTCTTTTAAAAACACGCAAGCTTGTTTAAAGATTAAAATTACGATAAATAAATTGCAATCACTTTTTATTATTGGGAGCATAACATTATTACCTGAATGTTTTTGAAATTTTCGGGGGGG
>MKRO01000056.1:0-504 GCA_001896965.1 Sphingobacteriales bacterium 41-5
CATGATAATAATTTCGGCGCCTTCTTCTTTGGCTACGGCAGCCAGCGCCTCGGAATATTTGTTACCCGTATGCATGGAAGGCTCATCAACGTTTGCTACGTACAAAACAGGTTTATCGGTTAGCAGGAACAGGTTGTAAACGGCAGCGCGCTCTTCTTTGCTTAAATCGAGGGAACGAATGCTTTTGCCCTGCTCCAGGTGCGCTTTACATTTCTGCAACACCTCCAGCTCCACTTTAGCTTTCGGGTCCGTTTTGGCCTGCTTTTCTTTTTTCACGATCTGGCTTTCCACGCTGTCGAGGTCTTTCAACTGAAGTTCGGTATCAATAATCTCTTTATCGCTTACGGGATTGATGGCGCCTTCTTCGCGCAGTACATTTTCATCCTCAAAACATCGCACCACGTGAATAATGGCATCCACTTCGCGGATATTTGCCAGGAATTTATTGCCCAAACCCTCCCCTTTGCTGGCGCCACGTACGAGGCCCGCAATATCCACAATTTC
>MKRO01000056.1:568-1377 GCA_001896965.1 Sphingobacteriales bacterium 41-5
TGGTACAAAAACGGTAATTACTTGCCTGCGCTTTGGCGCTATTGCTCACCGCATTAAAAAGAGTTGATTTTCCTACGTTTGGTAACCCTACGATACCTGCCTGTAATGCCATGCTTTATTTACAATTTTAGAATTGACGATTTTCGGTTGCCCGCTTAAAAGTTTGCGAAGGTACAATTTATATATTTGAGATTTATAATAATGCGTTAACTTCCCGCTCTAAATTATTTTTTGCTATAGCAGTAAAAAGACAGAAAAAATTATTGGATGAGAATATTAAACCACAACGGCACAGAGGGCACAAAGAATACACTAAGGCCTTTGTCAATAACCAGTTTTGTTAATATAATTAAATTCCCCCTTCGGGGGATCAAGGGGGCCAAATGGTTTTAAGCAGGATTTGGTCGGCATTCATCATCATCGCGCTCACCGTTGCATTAGGCAGATTTATGTTTCAGGACGGGCAGCGGGAAATTTTCAGCCAGATGGTTACCGGCAAAAGTGGCGATACCACTTATGTTCAAAACGTTGACCCGCTTGCGGTGCCTACAACGGTTACCGGCCAGTTTTCCGCAGGTCAGAAAATTGCAGCATGGGATGGCAACAACGTTATAAAAACAGATGCCGGTTATAAAGTGTATAAAACGCAAAGCACTAACGGCGTATTTGAAACCACTAAAGACGCGGTGAACCTCTGCCTTAGCCTCATCGGGATTATGGCGTTATTTTTAGGCTTTATGAATATTGCCGAAAAGGCCGGCGGCATCAGGTTTTTATCGAAAATCATCGCGCCGTTTTTTTCGAAAATT
>MKRO01000056.1:1484-1948 GCA_001896965.1 Sphingobacteriales bacterium 41-5
CAATGGAAAGCCTGCAAACGCTCAATCCAAGCAAAGACAAAGCCACCAACGCACAGGTAATGTTTATGTGCCTGCATGCATCAGGGCTCACCTTAATTCCCACAACAATCATTGCAGACCGAGTGGCATTGAAATCGCAATATCCTACTGAAGTATTTATTCCCTGCATGATTGCCACGTTTGCCGCCACAATCGCCGCATTAATGATCGTTTCATTCAAACAAGGCATCAGGGTTTTTCAGCCGGTAATATTGGGGTGGGTGCTTGGCATCACGGGCTTATTTACTGCGCTGATTTTATATGTGAGAACCTTAGACGCGAAGGGAGTTACCTTGTTTTCGAGCAGTCTGAGCAACGGTTTAATTTTGTTGATCTTTATATTAATCATCCTTGGTGCGATTTATAAAAAGACAGCGATTTTTGATGATTTTGTTGATGGCGCTAAAGACGGATTCACTACAGCC
>MKRO01000056.1:2015-3574 GCA_001896965.1 Sphingobacteriales bacterium 41-5
TGATGAGCGGCATTAAAGGTTTGTTTGCGGTGCTTGGCGGAGACACGAGAATTGTTGACGCGCTACCCACAGCGCTTTTAAAACCGTTCAGTGGCAGTGGCGCCCGCGCAATGATGATTGACACTTTAAAAACCCACGGCCCCGATTCATTTGTAGGGAACCTTACATCAGTTTTTCGCGGAGCGGCAGATACTACTTTTTACATCATTGCCGTTTATTTTGGGGCGGTAAATATTAAGAATACCCGCTATTCGGTGGGCGCGATGCTTTTGGCCGATTTGGTTGGCATTATTACCGCGATTGCGTTGAGTTATATATTCTTTGCATAAACATCTGCGCAACATCATACCCTAAATACAAAGCCGCGACAATTTGATTGTCGCGGCTTTACTATATTTTCCACCCTGCGGTAGATCGTTGAACCGTTATTTCAAATACCCGTAATATTCATCATCTGTTGCGCAATCCCACCAAACAGGCATACTCCAAACAGTTTGCTTGTTGGCGCTTGCATTTATAGCGAGGGCATTTGTTAAGTTATAATTCAACTCAAGGGTTGTTGGCAGCATCCACCTCCGCGGCCAATACCTCGGATCATTTTTTGATGCCCCGATGTAAATTGACTGGCCGGCAAATAACGGCCCCCGGGCAAAATCGGGATATACAATGCCAAAACTACCCACATTACCTGCACTAAAGTTAAATCGGCGCATGTCGTTCCAGTTTTCAATACTACAACCCATTGCAATGTATTTTTGCAGCATAATGTCAGCCATGGTTAGAGCCCCGGCACTTTGGCAAACAGCGTTGCTGGCAAGATAAGTGTTAATAGCCGCCGGATCCATGGGCGCCATATCTGGATTATTAGTTGTATAACCACCCGCCTTCCATTGTGTAAGTTTCGCCTGCATCATATCCAGGTGCGCCTGAACGCCTGCCCGATAGGCCGTAAAAGCATTGGCGGCGTCACTTTTTCGCATGTAAGTTTCAGCTTTAATAAAACACATTTCATGATAAGTAAGAATTTCCTGGTCAGAAACGGGCCGGATTTGAAAGGACCCGGTTGAGCCAACCGCACCTGCCGAAAATGCAGCAGTTGACTGGAGATACCAGTTCACATCCGTTTGGCTTTGGGTAGCCCCCGCCGGCGTTGTTGAAGTTGCAATTGAGTTGCTTCGCATATTTACATAAACGGTATCGCCTGCATTTATATAGTTAGTGCTGTTGACATATATTGATCCCGCCTTGTAAGTTACCGTAACATCATTACCATTTACCGTATGCGTTCTGCCGGCCTGCACCTGTGCAGCAATAAAATCCGCCCGGTCTGACGCGTCTGCTATTGTGTATTTTATATTGGTGTTAGCGGCAGCATAAGTTGGCGCCACTATTGAAAATTCGCCACCTTTTTTCAGTCTGGTAGCCGGGCCGTAAGAATCTACTCCTAAGGAACGATTCCATGTATAAGAAATTACTTTACCGGTCGCATCAAGCTGAATATTGGACATGGCAGCCGGAACAATTTTGGTCATCCGCGGATCAATAACTCCTGAACTACG
>MKRO01000056.1:3641-16238 GCA_001896965.1 Sphingobacteriales bacterium 41-5
GTTTCCGTTTGTAACAACCGGATCGCCCAGCAAATAATCCGTTACCGTACTATTGTTATATCCCGGGCCTATAATATTATCCGCATTCGATTGAGGACCTTTTGATAAAAAAAATAGAACTGAATCAGCATTAAAACGATCTGATTTTTTTGAAAGTTTCAACATGTAGCGTGCCTTTAACCCGTAGCAAAATTTTATCCATTTACTTACATCACCGCCCATCCACATATCGCCGACAGAAAGCTGCGGTAGTGTGCTCTGTGTTTTACTAAACAAGGCGATAGCCTCATCTAATTTTGCGATACACCCATCGTAAATTGTTTTGCCATCGTCAAAAGTTGGATTAGCGATTGACGAAATTGCCTGTGTATAAGGCATTTCGCCATAAATATCAAGCATCTGCATAAAGCCAAGGGCATGATAAACATCTGCAGCTGCCATATAATAATTTGCATCCTGCTTTTTTGCAGCGTCATACAAATCGTTCAGGTTGGAGGCAACCTCTATAAAAAATGTTTGGTAAGGCGTGGTGTTACCTGTATGTGCTATCCAGGTTGTGCTTAATGCATTACCGGAGGCGCTATTGCTATAATAAACGCCCGCCTGCGCTGCGGTACGAAAATTGGCAACGCCTGATGTGTACTGGTAAAAATGCTGGATCCAGGGCAGCCTGTTTTGAATCAAAACGCTTGCATTACTCGGATTATCTGGATCTGTATTTACATCCAGCCACTTTTTACAAGAGACAGAGGCTATCAGGATGATGCTGATTATTATAAAGTATTTTAAATTTTTCATTCGTATATTTTTTGCTTTTTAGAATGTAAGATTTACTCCGAACGTGAAGCCTGCAACAGCCGGCACACCCAGGTATCAATACCTGTTGAACCCGAACCCCCGGTACCCCCGGCAGCGCTCACTTCGGGATCCATTCCTTTATAGTTAGTCCATGTAAATAAATTAGTACCCACTGCAGTTGCCGAGATTCCTTTAATAATTTTTTTACTTGTTAACAGGTCGGAAAAGTCATAAGTTAATGACAACGAGCGAAGTTTTAGCCAGTTTACGGAAGTAATAAAATTCATCGTATTCACAGCCTGATTTTGCCAGTACCGCTGAATCATGCTTTTTCCCGAATAATTTACACCGGAAATGGTATAGCTTGAATCTGCATAATAAGTTTTTGAAAACGGCGCTTTTGTCTGGCTGTTAATCCCTTCCACTGTAACAGATTGCCTGTCGTTCAACAAAGTTTGGGGACTTAATCCGTTTACAATCATGGCATATTCAGTACCGTTGTAAACATCACCACCCTTGCGAATATCAAGCAGGAATGAAAGAGTTAGTTTTTGATACCGCAGCGTGTTATTAAAGCCTACCAGAAAATCAGGTTCGCGGTTACCTACTATTACTGCGTTGGCACTAAACTTATATAAGCCGGTTGTAGGATCAACCTGGTATCTTCCGTTTGAAATTTCTTTACCGGTTGAATCTGTCTCACGCAAGAAACTTGAGCCGCTTGCGGGTGTAGCTGTAACCAATCCCAAAAAATAACCGCCATTAGGAGCTGAGGCAGCTCTTATCGTTCCAAATTGGGCATCTGTGGGGTAAAAATAACTCACGCCCGGAAGAAATTTTCCTAACCTTCCTTTATTATACGAGAAGTTTATCATGGTTTCCCAACTGAAATTTTCACCCACCACTGGCTTACCGGTAAGGGCTATCTCCATGCCTTTGTTGATTACCGAACCCGAATTTATTGAAGTGAGAATGTATCCGCTGGCATTTGACAACCTGGGTGAAGCAATCTGATTTTTTGTTTCGCTGTGGTAATATGTGTAATCTAATCCCAGGCGCCCATTTAAAAACCTGAACTCACCCCCAATTTCCCAGGCAGACTGAATTTCCGGCACCATAAAAGGATTACCGCTGGTGTACTGGTTACCAACGCCGGTAAACGAGCCAATAGTGATTGGAGAATTCACGTAAGTAAGTGTGGCGTAAGCGTTAGCGTCTTTACCAACCTGTGCCCAACTTGCCCTAACCTTACCAAAAGAAAGTACATCGCTTTTAGGCATTAACTCTGTAAACACAAGTGATCCACTCACCGAAGGATAAAAATAAGAACGATTTTCTATCGGCAACGTAGATGACCAATCGTTACGGCCGGTTACTGTTATAAATGCAATATTTTTATAGGAGGCTCCAAACTCCCCATAAGCACCTACCAAACGTTTTCTCGTGGTTCCGTCAGTAAAAAATTTATTTTCCGGTCTGATATTATTAAAGCTGATAGTACCGGCGGTTGCAAAATTGTAACCCCAATGGTTTTGGGTAAGCCATTCGGTGTTTTCGGCGGTAGTTCCTAACATCAGGTGGGTTTCAAAATCTCCAAAAGATTTATGAAAGTTACTCATAAGATTTGTGCTGAGGAAAGTGTAGCTTACCTGGTTCTTACTCAACCGACCGTTTTGAAAAATAGCGCTGACTGCCGATCCTGGAGCTATGTAAGTATAATCATTTGTAGTGTATTGGTCATACCCCAGCCGTGCCGTAACATCCCACCAATTAGCTATGCGGTAATTTGCACTGGCACCACCGGTAAAACGGTTTGTTTTGGATGTTAATTCATCCATATTAATAATCCAGTATGGGTTATCAATATCGTTTTGCAAATCAAATATCCCCGCAAATTTCCGATACTGCGTACCGTCAGGATTCATATAGCGCTTCATATCGAATGTTTGCGGCCAACCATATACTGCTCCCATCGTTCCGTTACCACCTCCGTTATATAAACCGGCAGTAGTTAAAGTTCTGTCGGTATTAGCAATTGAATAGGCAACATTCGCATCCAGCGATAAACGCCCGTATTTTTGAGTGCCGTTGAAACGAAAAGTGGTTTTGTCATAACCGGTATTAGGAACAATACCCGTTTGATTAAAGTTAGAAGCCGATAAATAGAAGGAGCTGTTTTTTGTTCCTCCGGCTACGTTTATATTATTATCGTATATTAATCCTTTTTGAAAAAAACCTCCTATATTATCGAAAATTGCACTATCGGATGGAATTTTTGGCCCCCAGGAGCTATACGTATTAGAATTAAGCACCCCATTGTTAGCATAAACACCAGGGCCAAAAGTGCTTTGCGCCTGAGGTAATTTGTTTACCCAGGAAGTGCTCACCTTGCTATTCATATTCACCACAACGGAACCTTCAGCCCCTTTCTTCGTTGTGATGATCACTACACCATCGGCAGCGCGCGAACCGTACAATGCGGCGGCAGCGGCTCCTTTCAACACCGATAAGGTTTCAATATCCTCAGGGTTAATATCCATGATGCGGTTGGAGTAAGTTGTATTGCTACGGGTTGAACCGTCAGTACCCGAATTACCAACCACTGATGTAGAGTTATCATAAATAATTCCATCAATAACAAACAACGGCTGGTTTTGCCTTCCATCAGAAGTAGAGTTACCCCCGCGAATTGTAATTGAAGCACCCGCACCGGCCGAACCGCTGAACTGCGTAATGTTTACGCCCGGAACTTTTCCCGCAAGGGAATTGACAACGTTGGTGTTTTTGTTTTTCATCAATTCAGTGGCACTAAGGTCAGAAACTGCATATCCCAAGGCTTTTCGTTCACGCCTAATCCCCATTGCGGTTACAACTACTTCGCTCATTGTTTCGCCCGAGCCGGGTTCCATTACAACATCCACTATGTTTCCTTTTACCTGCACTTCGGTATTTTTATAACCGACAGCGCTAACTGTTAACAGGGCGTCCGGCCTTGTTACAGTCATACTAAAATGGCCTTCAGCATCTGCCATAACAGTGTTGTCGGCGTTTTTTTGTTGAACAGTGGCATTGGCAATAGGTTCACCAAGCCGGTTCTTTACCGTTCCTGAAATTTGAGTTGTTTGAGCCGTAGCATTGGAATAGCAAAATATAGCTATTCCCAGAAAGACGGCAAAGTAGGTACACTTTCTCATACGCTAATTATTTTATTGAATGCAATTACTAAAGGTAACAAGTAATCATTGATCTGACCAAATTTAATTAGCCTTCTTGCATTGGCATCCACCCAGGGCTTTCAAATAAAAAACCACTGCCCGCTGTCAACAGGGCAAACGCATCTAAATTTTTTTAAAGAGGGTTTGAGCGATGAAGTCATTGTTTAATGCGCATGGCAGGCGTTTGTTTTTAATAGAGGTTTTCTTTGATGTATTGTTTTTTAAAAGGTTAAGAGCAATTTTGGTGATCAACCCGAAGTTCTCGGCTACATTACCGGCTTGTTTGGTGCTTAGGTTTTCGTGAAAAGTAACATCAAGGCTCCAATGCCGCTTGTTTTCTATACTCCGGCGCCCACGTATGATTTGTAAAAAGTGTTCGGCAGGACTCCCCAGGCTGGAGATATAATAACGGAACTCTTTTTGTTGTTGCCCTGTTTTGATAATAGTCTTTTCAGATTCTATCAAGTTTTTGCCCGTTGTCCTTTTTACTGATCCAGCCCATATCTGTAATGACTTTGCAGGTGCGTTTTTCTATCCTTCCATGCGATTTTTCCAGGGTGGGGGCACTATCCACAGGAGCACTTTGCTCAAAGGCCTCTTTAATATCATGCAGAAGAAAAGCCTGGTTTTGTATTACTGCCAACACATAATCAGCATCTGCTTCCACAATCTTGCCGGCAATATCGTGCTGGCACCCCATTGCATCAATAGTAATAATAGCCCCCTGAAGCACCAACAGCTCTAACAGGGCAGGGATAGCAGTAATCCCGTTACTTTTCTCATCTGTCTTTTGCTGGCCTATTACTATGTTATTGGCATCGCACCAGGCACTCACAAGGTGTAAAAAGCCTTTTTTGCCATCGGTGCCTGCATTGCATGCTCTTTTACCATCTATACTTATTACCCTGCCATTTGTGAGCATGGCTACAGATGCCAATCTGAAAAAACATTCTTTGAGTTCTGACGGATTTAAAGCTGCAAATACCCGGTTTAGGGGATCATGCGAGGGAATGCCATTGGCCAATGATAAAAACTCCCTCAGCCACTCCATTTTACTGTGGCCATAAATTTCTATCTCCTCCCAATCATTACAACCACTAAGTACTGCGCAAATGGTAAGGCCGATAATATCTCCTTTAGGGAGTGGAGCCTGGTAGGATCCACGCGGGAATCGTTAGTTTATCAAAAAACGATAACATGGCTTTTTTATATATTATCGCTTTTTTCTCCTTTGTAAAATCAAACCTGAATAACTTTCCCGACTTTTAAAAAAAACCTACTTTATTAACATTTGTGAATTTCATGAAAACTAATTTAGATGCGTTTGCCCTGGCGTAAAAATTCAAGTAAGGCCTGGTTACTTTTCTCCGGTTCTTCCAACATGCCCATGTGGCCGGCATTATTCAAAATTGTGACGAAGGAAATTGCGGGCAATGATGATTGTTTTAAACTGTCTTCAAACGGAACGGCTTTATCATGTTCCCCGATTATAAACAAAACAGGTAGTTTAGTTTGAGATAAAAGTGCTGTCCTGTCCGGCCTTGCAATCATGGCTTCGTAATACTCAATTAAAGCCGCATTTGAAAATTCAGGGAGTTGTTGCATAAAGTCCTTTACCAAATCAGGATTTGATTCTTTTGTTTTGTCAGAAAAAAGATTAGGCGTAGAAGTTTCTAAAAATGCTGCTGCACCATGTTCTTTAATGAACTCGATTCCTTTTCGGCGGGTGGATTTTTTTTCCTCGGTATCGGCGTAGGCGCTTGAATGAAACAACCCGAACCCTTTGAGCATCGAAGCATATTTTTCCACAAAAGCCATCGCAGCGTAACCGCCCATGCTGTGGCCGATTAAAACAAAATCCTCAAATTCCTCTTCGTCTGCAATTAATTTCACAATCGCTGCAATGCCTTCCATGCTTACGTCATCGGTTAGTTCTGACGCGCCGCTGCCGGGGATGTCAGGTATAACCAAATGGTAATCTTTTTCAAGAAGTTCAACCTGGTTTTGCCACACGTTACTGTCTTCGCCAAAGCCATGCAAAAGAATCACCGGATGGCCGGCACCTGCAACTTTGTAGGTTATAACGCGGTTATTTAAACTGATAGATTTTGTTGTCATTATTGGTAGTTTAATTGTTAATGGATATTCCAAAATACAAGAGTGCGGCCCTTTGACAAACTCAGTGCAAACCGCTACGAGTTTGACGATATATAACCCGAACGATAAACCGAGCGTGGCAAGAAAGATGCCATGAGCAGCACAGCCGGTAACATAAAATTATTTAATCGGCCTCTTTTTGAATATCATGAAAATCAGAAGCCATAAAAATGCCACAGCCACCCAAATCATAATGCGTGAAAGTAAATCGCCGTGTTCTGTATAAAAAGTTTCTGTTATAAACGCGCCGACGGTTTGCCTGAGCGCACCTTCTTTTTCCCAGCCTAATTGTTGCACCACATTTCCGTACGGATCAATAAAACAACTGATGCCGGTATTGGCGCTTCGCGCAACCCACTTGCGGCTTTCAATAGCGCGAAGCCTTGCATAATCTTTATGCTGTTTGTGCCCTGCTGTATTGCCCCACCAGCCGTCGTTGGTGATGATGCAAATCAGATCGGCGCCCTGCCTGTTAAAGTTTGAAAGATAATCGCCGTAAATGCTTTCGTAGCAAATGGCCGGCGTGATGTTGAAGCTGTTGTTTGTAGTTCTTAACACCTTTGCTACAGTATCTTTTGCATAACCACCGGTTGTTCCTCCAAATTTTTCAAAGGTGGCCGACATAAAACTTAAGAACCCCGGCAACACTTCCACACCCGGTACCAGCTTTGATTTGTGATAGACCTGTACGTTGCTGCTGTCAAATAAAGCGGCGCTATTATAGCTTTCATAAAATCCTTGTCCGTCAGGGAAAGGTTTGGCAAAGCGGCTTACGCGTGAATCGAAAGCCTTATATCCTTCAATACCTGTTAGTAAATTGAGCTGCGGATTTTGTTTCAGAAAATTCCACATCGGGGTTAAAAAACTATCGTGCTGCAAGTCGTCCTCGTTCGTAAAACGAGGTACTGCAGTTTCCGGCCAAACAACCAGTGCGGTGTTAGCATCAACCTGCGCCCGGGAAAGTGAAATCAATTTTTCAAGTTGTTCGGTTTGGTTATTGGTGTCAAATTTTTGGTAAGGATCAATATTGGGTTGCACTACCACCACATTGTATTTATTGTGATGCAAAGTGAGTGTTCTTTTCACTGCAAATATTGAAACGATTATCGGCAAACTGATTATTACAAAAAAGGTGGCGATGTATTTAAAATATTGAATCGTTCGCCCCTCGCTCCTGTAAATTTTATAGGCAAGAAAAATAAAAACGTTTGCCATCATTATCCATAAAGTGCCGCCGGACGCTCCCGTATATTCATACCACTGCACCCAATTGGGCCTCGAAGCAAATGCATTGCCAAGCGCCAGCCAGGGCCAGCTTAAATCCCAGTTATGGTGAATGTATTCGTATGCGATCCAGAATGCAACCAGCGCCAACAACGATACAATCCTGCTTAAATATTTTTTACTGAAAAAATACAACAGCCAGGGAACACACATGATAAGGCTGTTTGCTAAAAAAGCGCTTAATCCGCCCGGTACGGTTGACATAGCTACCCACCAGGTCACCAAAAGGTTCCAGGCGAGCATGTGAATGTAAGTGTAACCCAAAAACTTTTTCCAGCTTGTTGTATTATCGGCGATGAAAAGTAAAGGGAGCCACGCAATAAACAAAAGGAAAGTAAAAGGTAGTGGAGGCCAGGCGAGCCAAAGCAATACCGGGCCTGCGATTGCTAAAAAAAGATTAGAATATTTTGGGTTCATACAAGAACTCAAAAGTAAGGAAAGAAATGTTACTGAAATATTAAGCAACCACTTGAACCGGCGTTAATTCAACGGCATGCCCGCTTTCATTTTTTCGAGAATAGGAAACCATTCTTTTCGTTCGCGCCTGTACTCTTTACTAAGAGCAATAGCCTTTTCTTCGTAGTTAATGGCTTCTTCCTTCATCCCGTTTTTATAAAGCAATACGGCCAGAAAATGCAGATAATTTGGTTGTGCAGATAATTCCACTGATTTTCTTGCATACCTGATTGAGTGTTCGATGTATTTGTTTGAAGCATCAAAATTACTTAAAAAATTTGCCACCCTGAAAAGATAATTCCCGTAAGTGGAATTAGGAGAAGTGTATCTGGCGCTTCTGATCTGTAATTGCTTCCCGCCTTCCATTGGCTTTGAAATGATTTTTTCGGGGTTTTTGAAAGCCTTTGATTTTGCCGCAGAATCAATCCTTTTTAAATATTCGGGCGTGAGCGATTGAATGTATCGGTCATAATAGGGAATAGCGATTGCAAAGTATTTAGCAGTGTCTCTTGTCTGGCTATAAAAACTCATCATGTTTTTCTCGTAAATATTTTGTTTGCCATTAGCGCTGGTGGTGGTACCCATAGAATACGCCGCGATTGATTTAGCCAGGCTTTCGTCGCGGCTCATGGCTGCCATTTTAATAGATTTTCTAAACATCCTGTTGTTGATTTCAATTCGTTCGGCATTTGGCAGATCATACCAGGCCTCCTTGAAATTATTGCTTCCGCGCATCGCAAGATCCGCTTTAGAACGGTAGACCGGCGCCTGTCTTATAAGAAATTGAAGCACGCGTTTACTATTCAGCGAATCTTTTGTGACAAGGTTGGTGTATTCTGTTAATAGCAGATCGGTACTTAAATCTAAATCTGTTTTTGCCTGAATCAGGTTTTCGAAGTCTGATACATTTTTGTGGTTTTTCTCGAAATAGCTTTTTTCTATTTCTTCAATGGTTCTAAAATCGCGTTGCCTTTTATAAGCAGTTTCAATTTCCTTCAGATAACTACCCGGCGTGCTGGAAGTGCTTCTCATTGTATAAATGAGCCTACCCGTTTCATCGATAAACAAAGTTCCAAATCGCTCGCTGAAATCATATCGCTCACCCACCTGGATCCTGTCTTTGCTATCCGGCTGTATTTTTAATGAAACGAATTCGCTGGAAATCTTCTTCGCGAAATCGACATCAGCAAAAGCCCTGTCCGCTACTTCGTTACACTGTGTACAATCGTCCGATTCAAATTGCAGGAAGATAAGTTTATGTTCTTTTTTCGCCTTCTGTAAGGCCCTTTCAAATGAAATATTTTGAAAAGCGTTTTGCGCATCGGATAGGGCAGGCATCCCAATAATGCACAGCATTAGTAACAGCAGCTTATTCATAGCGTAATTTTAAATACTGCATCAAAGTTAAATTATTTCAAAATGTTAGGGATGTGTATTTTTCACCAGTAACCCTCAACCAACTCGCTTACTGCCCCTGCGCCAAACTGTAGGCTCTCTTGCCATCCCATTCATTCAGTAATTCAAGCGAGCAGATTTTAAAATCACCGCTCAGGCTCACGTATAGGCCTATGACATCCTGCTGGTTTAAAGCGTAATGCCCGATGCTTTCAAACCGCACATTGTATTGGTTTACAAGATTGGTATAAACCGAGCCGGTGGGCCAAACCTGTGTGCCCCGATTGCTGATATTTACCAGATCAAATTTAACACCCGCGTGACGTTCACATTTTTCGGCAATCGCAGCGGGTTGTTCCGTGCTTTCAATAAACATATCTACGCCAACCAGTTTTTCCTGTTCCCCTTCCTTGCTTTCCATCATCGGGTTGGTGTCAATATTATAAACCGAACAGGAGCTTGCTACGTTCTGCAACTCAGGTTTGGCGTTGCGCTGGGGTTTTTTGCCAAGATTTGAAACAATCGCGTTGGCAAATTCTGTTGTATTAACTGCTGGGACTGATTTGTCTCCGAAATCTCCGGTATGAATGCCCTGTTCCAGAGTGTACAGCAATGAGTTTTCAATTTGAGCAGCTTTTTCAAGCAGTCCCAGATGCCGCAGCATCGCAATGCCGCTCAGCAAAAGAGCCGTGGGATTTGCAATATTTTTTCCCGCAATATCGGGTGCCGTTCCATGCACGGCTTCAAAAATACTGATGTGGTCACCCACATTAGAAGATGGCGCAAAGCCAAGCCCGCCAACCAGCCCGGCGCAAAGGTCACTCACAATATCACCCTGTAGGTTCGTCAGCACCACCATGTCAAATGTATCAGGGCGCGTCACTAATTTCATGCAAAGGTCATCCACAATCACATCGTCGGCGTTCAGTTCCGGATATTCTTTAGCCACCTCATAAAAGCATTCCAAAAATAAGCCATCGGTAAGTTTCATAATGTTTGCTTTGTGGCCGCAGGTTATCCTGCGCGCATTCTTTTTCTTCGCCAGTTCAAAAGCATAACGTATCACTTGCAAACTTCCCGGGCGGGTAATAAAACGGCGGCTGAGCGCCACATCATGTGTGAGCATGTGTTCTACTCCGCCGTAAGTATCTTCAATATTTTCGCGCACCACAGTAATATCAATTGGGATGCCTGCTTTGCTGAAAACGGTTTCAACGCCGTTTAACGTTTGAAACGTGCGAATATTCGCATAAGTGTTCCATGTTTTGCGCGCGGTTACGTTAATGCTCTTTACGCCTTTGCCCTTCGGCGTTTCCATCGGGCCTTTAAATAAAATGCCCAGGTGTTCAATTGTTTTTTTCGCTTCGCCGGTCATGCCATTGCTATAACCTTCATCAAACACCCATTTTCCCATATCCACGTAATCATACTCAAGCGGCACATTGGCCTCTTTAAAGATTTCTATCACTGCGGCCATAATTTCCGGGCCAATTCCATCCCCTTTTGCTACTGCAATTTTTGTCATAATATTTTTTATTGAATCAGCAATTTTACAAATAGCAACCTCGTTGCCACGCTCGCTTGTACACCGGTACAAATGGCATCATCCCTGCTTCGCGGTAAATATAACAACTTACGATAAATATGGATTTGTTATGCAGTAAATTTTCCTATATTTACCAAAACGGTACTCATGAACAGCGCTATATCAGAAGGAATATTGGTTAACGTTGAGGTTTTTTACCAGCCTGAGTATAGCAATCCTATGCAAAACGAATTCATGTTTGCGTATCGTATCACCATCGAAAATTTTAATTCATTTCCTGTAAAACTGCTGCGCCGTAACTGGTATATTTTTGACAGCAATGGTACTTACCGTCAGGTTGAGGGCGAAGGTGTGGTTGGCGTACAACCCACGTTACAACCGGGCGAAAATTATCAATATACAAGTGGCTGCAACCTTCGTACTGAAATGGGTAAAATGAAAGGCACTTACCAAATGGAAAACCTTGATACCCGTACTTTGTTCAGTGTCATCATTCCTGAATTTGAAATGATCGTTCCCGCAAAAGAGAACTAAAAATCACCAGGTTATTAATAAAAGATAAAAATATGCTTTTTAACTAAAATAATTAGTATTATTGTGCTAATACTTTTAGTTTATGCAAATCAATTCTTCATTAAAAGAGCTTTCTAAAGCGGAATATTTACTGTTGATTCAGCCCCGTAAAGATTTAAGCGATTCGATCGTGGATATTAAAAAGTATTTCTATGATAAATACAAATCCGAAAAAGCCATCAGGGGGAAACCCCAAATAACTTTGGTAAATTTTGTGCAGTACACAACTTTTGAAGATCGTATCCGGCAAAAGCTTCGTACCATTTCTCTTTCGAGGGCGCCATTTCAGGTTCACCTTCAGGATTATGGGAGTTTCCCATCCCATACAATTTTTATCAACATTCTCTCGAGGCCTTTTATTCAATCGCTGGTAAAAACTATTCAAACCGAAGCCCAGGGCCTGCTGAAATTAAGTGCAGGCAATCGTCCACATTTTATTCTGGAGCCCTACCTCACAATCGCCCGAAAATTAAAGCCCTGGCAATATGAACAGGGTTGGCTGGAATTCAGCAATAGAAATTTCAGCGGGAAATTCATCGCAAATAATATGGTGCTGTTGCGCAGGGATTTGGAAGGTGGTAAATATGAGCAGGTCGAGCGTTTCGAATTTCAGGATATCCCGGCGATCGCGAAACAGGCAACGCTTTTTTAAATTTTTCGGTTCGGCTGTACGATGCGGAGGCAGAAAAAAATTGTTCTTCAACTAATAAAAAATAATTTCCTTCCTCACAGGAAGGGGATGGGACATACATATGACACGAAGCACGATAATTTTTTCTCATCCCGATAGCAATCGGGAGGGAATGTATATGCGGAGTTCCATCCGACCATTAAAAACCCGCCCGAACGGCATTCAGCCGGGCGGGAATAAAAAATATACGGATGAAACAAAAATTACCACAAGACAATTTTAAAGTTGTCATCACAGAAAAAAATGAGCAACAACAATATTTACAGGGCCGCGGGGCGCAATTCAATACCCGCAATAAATTTCAAAAAGATGAATTAACAAAAGAACATATTGAAGGGATTGATGACTGGCAAATAGCTAATCGCTCAACACAGTTTATTGAACAGCAGGCGAGGACAATTGTAAATAAAGTTGAAAGCCCCGATGTGGGAATGATGTACAGCATGAACGCTTATGCAGGTTGCGAACACGCGAACACGGCT
>MKRO01000057.1:0-3342 GCA_001896965.1 Sphingobacteriales bacterium 41-5
TCAAGCCATATCCCTGTCGTACTCCTCACTGCAAAGAGTAACAGCGAAACAGAAATACACGGTATTGAAAGCGGCGCAGATGCTTACATTATGAAGCCCTTTAAATGGAAGCAGCTAACAGCTATCATTAAAAACCTGCTCGACTCCCGTGCAAAATTGAAGGATAAATTCAGCGGGCAACCATTTACCGACGCGAACGTTCTTACAACCAACACCCATGATAAAAATTTCATTGAAAGGATTACGAATATCATTGAGGAACGGATTGACGATTATCAACTATCGGTGGAGGAATTGAGTAAAGAATTGTCTATGAGCAGGTCAACTTTACATAAAAAGCTTAAAGCGATTTCAGGGCATGTTCCCAATGAGTTTATCAGGCTTATAAAGTTGAAGAATGCCGCAAAATTGCTGATATCGGGAGAGTACAATATTTCAGAGGTGGGTTATAAGACTGGGTTTAATTCTCCGTCTTATTTCTCGCGCTGTTTTATTCAGCAGTTTAAATTAACGCCATCAGAATTTGTGGAAAAATATCAGGCTTCGAAACCTGATGAAACTTTTGATTTGAATCTTTAAAAAATTATGAATAAAACACTCTTAACATTCGTTCTGTTTTTAACAGGGTTTACTGTTTCGGCACAAAAGTCATCTCAACCAAATATTATTATCATACTTGCAGATGACCTTGGCTGGGGCGATGTGGGCTTTCACGGAAGTGAAATAAAGACTCCTAACCTCGACAAACTTTCGAGGGAAGGGGTTATTTTGAATCGTTATTATGTTTCACCGATCTGTTCGCCCACCAGAGCGGGGTTGATGACCGGCCGCTATCCTGACAGGTTTGGCTTGCGGCAGAACGTAATCGCGCCCTGGTTGAATTTTGGCGTTGATACTACAGAAGAATTTTTACCGCAAATGCTCGCACAGGCGGGATATAAAAACAGGGCAGCTTTGGGGAAGTGGCATTTGGGGCACGCCAAACGGGTGTATCTTCCGTTAAGCCGGGGCTTTACGCATTTTTACGGCCATTACAATGGCGCCATTGATTATTTTACTCATGAAAGGGAAGGAGAGTTAGATTGGCACAATGACTGGGCCACATCGTATGACAAAGGTTATAGCACGGACCTGATTACAAACGAGGCGGGTAACTGCATCAAAAAGGATAAAAAAGACGGGCCATTTTTTTTGTATGTAGCTTTTAACGCACCCCATGCACCGCTACAGGCCAAAGAAGAAGATTTGAAATTATATGGTTATGACCCTTTAAAACCAAAATTTGGCGGTGTCGAAGGTGAAGGCGGGGATGACGCAACCAAAGGACGGGGAAACACAAAACGCCAAACATACTCAGCGATGGTTACTGCAATGGATCGGGGTATAGGAAAGATTTTGGAGACCCTGAAGAATGAAGGATTGGAAAAAAATACGCTGGTGCTTTTTCACAGCGATAACGGGGCAGAGCCGGCTCAGGGAGGAACAAGCGGCGAACTTCGCGGCCATAAATTTCAGGAATGGGATGGTGGTGTACGGGCGCCGGCAATTATTAAATGGCCTGATGGATTTAAAGGCGGAAGAATTCTGGAGCAATTGACCGGCTATACTGATATAGCTCCTACATTGCGGGAAATTGCTGAAGTTAAATCTGCTCCACCTAAAAAATATGATGGTATTAGTATTTTGCCCGCGCTAAAGAACGATCACAAGAATATTGAAAGGTCAACCTATTTAGGCTATGGAAGCATTATTAACGGTGGTTGGAAATTGGTAAAAGCTAACAGCGGCAATCCGAAAATGGAACTGAAAGAGGATATGGTTTTTGATATTCTAAAAGACCCTTCGGAAAAAAATAATATTAGAGGGTCCAATCAGTCTCAATATGAAAAACTGAGCGCAGAAGCAGAAGAATATGATGCGATAAAACCATCGTCAAAAGTACCCCCGTTTGGCCAGGGGCGCAAAACATTTAAAGCCCCCAAAAATTGGGAAATAAAAGATTAAAATTATAAAGTATGAGATTGTTACTATGTTTAGTGTTTGTGATTTTTTCCATGAACATTCATGCTCAAAAAAATCCACAGTTGCCGTCTGCAAAAGGGTTTGATACAGTTGTTAACGGTAAGAAAATTTCACTGTTTTTCATTCAGAATAAAAACGGATACAAAGCTGCAATGACCAACTACGGCGCAAGAATGGTGGGGTTGATTGTAAAAGATAAGAACGGAAACTGGCTGGACATCGTGCCAGGGTACAATAATATCAAACCTTATTTCGCCGATAGGTCTTCGGGTGCTACCGTTGGAAGGTTTGCCAACCGGATCGCAAAAGGAAAATTTGTTTTAGATGGTAAAGAATACAAGCTGCCGATCAACAACGGGCCAAACACTTTGCATGGCGGCCCCGGCGGATTTTCAGGGCAGGTTTGGGAGGCAAGGCAAATTAATAAATCAACGCTGGAGTTTACAATCTTTTCAAAAGATAGGGAAGAAGGCTTTCCGGGAAATGTAAATGTGAAAGCCACGTACCAGTTAAATGACAAAAATGAATTAGTGATAAATTACGAGGCTGCTACCGACAAAAAAACTGTAATCAATTTAACCAATCATAATTACTGGAACCTGAACGGCGAGGGCGATGGTTATATCGGGGGCCATAAACTGCAGATTTTCGCATCAAAATTTACACCGACAGATGAAACCTCAATTCCTACAGGAATGAGTTCTGTAAAGAACACTCCTTTTGATTTTAGAAAATTGAGGGCAATAGATGATAGTATTAACTTGAAGAATCAGCAACTTACTAACGGAAAAGGATACGACCACAACTATGTTTTGGATAAAGGCATTACACAAAAGCCCGGCCTGGCAGCAATTGCGGCAGGGGATAAGTCCGGCATTGTTCTAAAAGTTTATACAACGGAGCCCGGTATTCAATTTTACAGCGGCAATTTTATGAACGGGAAAAATACCTGGAAAAGCGGCGCCAAAAATGAATTTCGCGCTGCATTGGCGTTGGAAACACAACATTTCCCTGATTCGCCCAATCAGCCTAAATTTCCTACAACGGTTTTAAGCCCGGGGAAGAAATTTAAATCAACCACTATTTATAAAATTGAATAAGCGTTTTGATCAGCGGAAAATTTAATAGCCCGAAGCTTATAAAATTTAGTCCGTGGCCGCCTCTAATTGCAAAATTGTTTTATGGCGCCATACGCTGCTTTGTAGCCTAATTCGCCGGCTTTCGACAGGTCCTGGCAACCACCGTCTTTATCGTTGTTGTTGATTCTTGCCAACCCTCTATTGTAAAAAGCCTGTGGAAGTTTTTCTTTGACATTCCGTT
>MKRO01000057.1:3401-5104 GCA_001896965.1 Sphingobacteriales bacterium 41-5
TCCATAACGAAAATGAACCTCAGCATAATTGATGGAATTGTCAGGAGCGGCCTGAACGATATAACCAAAATCGTTCGCCGCGCCGTAATTATCACCTAATTTTTCTTTTGCAATTGCCCGAAGATAGTATGCCTGTGGCATTGCGTTTTCGTCAATGGCTTTGGTAAAATCAGCTATTGCTTCAGCATAATCCCCATCATCCAGTTTCTTCTTTCCGCTGTTAAAAAATTGGTTATCATTCTTTGTTATTGGCAGTTCACCAGGCTGCTTTTGTTCTGCCTTTTTTGCAATAGGTGAATTTTCACTTTGAGGTGAAGCCGCCGCCGGAGTTGGTCGATCTTTGGTAACCGCAACAAAGCCTTCCTCTTTTAATTTATTGGCTTTGTAAGAACCGTCCTTAATTTCAGTAACAGTTTTGTCTATCTTGTTTTTTTGCTCACCTTCCGGCATTTTTGAAGCGGCAACCCGTAAATTAACTCTGGCATCCCTAAATTCCTCCAGTTCCAATAAAGCCATTCCTTTAAGAAGATTCAAAGAGTACCCGCCGTCATAATTAACTGACAGTTGATTGCACATCGTAATTGTTTTTTCGTAATCCCCTGCCAAATAATATTCGGTTGCTTTGCCCAAAGCGCCTGTGTAAAGGTTAGAATCCCGTGGCATGGTGTAGGACATGGATTTGAGATTGTTCAGAACAGTTATAAAATCTTTTTGATATTTTTTCACTTCAATATCGCCTCTTTTTTTTATTCCTTCGTCAAATCCAATGGAATATCCGTATCGGTACGTTCCCGATTTGCTTTTGGCCGCCGGAACTGAAGTTTGGCAGGGAGCTGTCTTATCAAAACAAAACCCATTTACGTAGCCGGTTCTAAAACCTCTTTCATAATTACTTTGCGAAAAAGAAATAGTACTGAGCAGCATCAGCTTGGCGAGCAATATTAAGGTCTTACAGCTTTTCATTTTCAACGCGAATTAGTGATAAATAAAGATACCAAATTCTTTTGCAAGTTTCAGTTGCATGGAATTCACCGAACATTTGTTTACTCGGCGGATTGTATTATTTTCGTACCTGAAAAACATTTACAAACTTAAAGCACCACCCAAAATGATCAATTTTACCTCCAATCTCTATCAGGACGAATTCAGCTTTAAAGAAACAAAGCATTTGAGAACAAAATCCCTCACGCGTGGAGATATTCTAACTTCATCTCAGGTAAGCGGTATTGAAGTGCGACTTTCGAATGTTTTCATCAAAGACAATAAGACACCCAGGATTGGCCCTTTCCCTGGCCTTGCTAAAGTTTACCTGTTAAACATTGTTGTTTCCGACATACAAAATAGCACAATTGATCTTGGATTAGAAGGCTTTGAAAAGGTTGATGATAAGCAAAATCTTGGTATCGACCGCACCCTGTTTTATTGGAAAAAAGAATCCCGGGGATCAAAAAGCCCTTCACAAATTCACCTGATGACATCGCTGATCAAAAGCAAAAAAGCACTAAGGGAAACAGGGTCGGTATTGGAATCAGTTAAGGACGATGATGATTTCAAATCCATTGCTTCAACGATTGGAACAATTGTAAAAACCGCCACGCCCATTTCGGCAATAAGCGAAATAGTTTTTAGAACGGCTGCTATTGTTGGGAAATTTTTGGGTAATGTTGATGACAAGCCGTTACTTACAAGATTACAAGATTTCA
>MKRO01000058.1:0-1078 GCA_001896965.1 Sphingobacteriales bacterium 41-5
TGCCGGTATTTTTTCTTATCTCGCGTTTGTAGTTGGGCTGGCCGCTGCCATGAAATTATCTGCGGTTGTAGCCGGCAGCATTCATGAAATTCTCAACGTTTCAGATAAGTGGCTGCCTTTTCTTGCTTTTATTGTAGTGTTTCTCTTTTTTGTTTTATTAGTAAAATGGTCGGCCAGGTTTTTAGAATCTGTTTTTAAAAGAATAATGCTGGGCTGGTTAAACAAAATTGGAGGCGTGGTTTTATTTACGCTGCTTTATCTTTCGGTTTTTGCTATTTTTCTTTTTTACATCAGCCAAATGCAGTTGCTCCCTGAAAGTACGATTGCAAATTCACAAACCTATGAGTACTTAAAACTATTGGGACATTTTGCAATTGATGGCCTCGGTTACATAATACCCGCATTTAAAAACTTATTCGGGCAATTGGAAACTTTTTTTAGTACGGTTGCTGATAACGCAGCGAAATAGTTTGAAACATTTATACAAAAGTTGAACGGAGCGTCGCAAGACAGATGCCATATATTCCACAGCTCGTAACAACATCATCAGTATTTTTGTAAAAGTGGACTATGTAAAAGAATATCGCCGGTTTGTTAATAGCTACAATTTCGCTTACGCCCTTCGCGTTACAATTGGTGTTACGCTTCCGGCGGTAATTTTTTCCTATTTCAACCTGTATCATATTGGGCTTATTGCTTCGCTTGGCGCAATGACCGTCAGTAATGCTGATGTTCCCGGGCCTGTGCATCGAAGGTTTAACGGTATGATTGCGACGATGATCCTTAACTTTTGCATTGCGCTGCTGATGGGGTTCATTAGTACCAAACCCGTACTGGTAGCGGTTTGTATTGCTATACTTTGTTTTTCGCTTACGATCATTGGCGTGTACGGAAGCCGTGTGAATACCGTGGGTTTCGCAGGCCTTATCATTATGGTGCTTACTTTGGACGCCCAACGGAGCGGCATTCAGGTGCTTTATAACGCGCTGTATATTTTGGCCGGAAGTGGTTGGTACATGCTGCTGAGCCTGGCTCTTTTTAGAATGAGGCCTTACCGGGTTATACAACAGCCACTGGG
>MKRO01000058.1:1098-8359 GCA_001896965.1 Sphingobacteriales bacterium 41-5
GCGACTACCTCAGAACGCGATCTTATTTTTATGACCGGGATGTGGATTATGACCGTACCTATAAAAATGTAATGCTGCAGCAGCAAGGCATTCATGCAAATCAGGAGATGCTCCGCGAGATGATTTTTAAAAGCCGGAGCATCATCAGGCAATCAACCACAACCAGCAGAACGCTGCTGATCATTTTTATTGATACGATTGATCTTTTTGAAAAAGCCACGGGAACGGTGTACAATTACCAGTCGATGCACAAAAGGTTTGACGACTCCGGTATTCTTAAAAAGTTTCAATCTTATATTAGTGAAATGGCTGATGAATTACACGAGATTGGCCTGGCTGTGGCGAGTGGAAGGCCTTCCTCAGTTTCGAGGAATTTAAACAGTTCACTTCAGGTATTAATACAAGAATTTGAAAAATTTATAAACGAACACCGCGCACCTGAGAATATTGAACCGCTCGTCAACATGAGAAAAGTAATGCAATCAGTTGAAGATATGTCGATGCGGATTCACACACTGCATCATTTTACCCGGTACGACAAAAAAAGAATTAAGGATTACAAGCTCGCGGACAATTATGACGATTTTGTGGAACCCACAAAATTCAACTGGCGATTACTTAAAGAAAACCTTTCGTTGAAATCCGGAACGTTCAGGCACGCACTGCGGGTGAGCATCGCCACAACTGTTGGATACCTGGTGGCGCTTTGGCTAAACCTTGGCCATAGTTATTGGGTGTTGCTTACCATTCTGGTGATTCTGAAACCCAGTTATAGCCTCACAAAGCAAAGAAATTATAATCGTTTGCTGGGAACAATCATTGGCGCATCAGCGGGCGTTGCCCTTTTGTTTTTGATCAACAATCAATATTGGTTGCTGGTAGTTATGATTATTCTCATGCTGCTTTGTTACAGCTTTATTCGCACAAAATATTTTGCCGGAGTAATCTTCATGACGGCTTATTTGATCATTTTCTTTTTTATGCTCGATCCGCGTCATTTTGTAAATGTGTTGGAGAATAGAATCATTGATACCGTCATCGGCTCCGTGGTAGCGTTCTTTGCAACTTATCTCCTCGCTCCATCCTGGGAAAGAGACCAGATGAAAAGTTTTATAACAGAAGCGCTGGAAAAATCAAGAATATATTTTACAACCGTTGCCAATTCTTTTATCAGCGGCAAGATGGATGAAATTTCTTACCGGTTGAGCCGTAAAGAAGCATTTGTGGCACAGGCAAATCTTTCCGGCGGTTTTACCAGAATGCTGAACGAGCCAAAGAGCAAGCAACATAAAGCATCGCAATTACATCAGTTTACTGTACTGATCAATGTTTTAAATTCTCACATTGTAACACTTGCAGATTTTATTCAAAAGTACGGAGCAAAATATGCATCGGGTGATTTGACCCCTATCACCATTGACATCTCGCAAGAACTGGATGAAGCCAAGAATATGATTGCCCGCCGGGAATTTGAATCAAAGGAAAAAACATCGGCAAATGAACTAAGGGATGGCATAAAAGAACTCGTGGAGAAGAGGCGCTCTGAAATGCAACAGGGGCTAAAGAATACAGAAACACGAACAGCCATCAATGAATACAAACCAATCCTCGACCAGTTTTTATATATTAGCCGGATAGCCGGTGATATTAAAAAACTTGCTGAAGAATTATAGCATTAAAGAAACCTTTAAACCGCCAACAGGCTATGTTGGCTGCCCGTAAAAATATCCCTGAAAATCCTGTTAATCGCTGATCCATTTTCAGTAGCCGCGAGCCCGCAACGGGGATAAACCTCCATTAACAATTCTCTTGATGCCTTTGCCATGCCTTTGCTTAAAAAGCTGATGCTTTGTAAAAGTTCCGGTTCAATTAAGTTGTGTTCGGTAAGTTGCTGCCAGGAACGGTCAACTTTTGCATAAAAATTTTCCTTGTTTTTGTCCATAAAGTTTTGCGCGAAGTTGATCCTATTGATAGTTGTATCGTAACCTTCCTGATTTGTTCTGCCGCTTTGTAATCTTTGGGCGGCAATGTGCCGGGCTTCTTCTAAAAAATGTTTAGCCATGCCTAACGTGTTTACGGCCAGTGTTGTTTCAGCAAATTGTAAAAACGGATAGTGATATAACGCACTATTTATAGTGCTATGTTCCGGGGCAATAATGAACATCCTGTTTTTATCAACCTTCAGGTTATTCACCGTAAAACTATTGCTGGCGGTGGCTTTCAGCCCCATCGTGTTCCAGTCTTTCGAAACCGCTACTTCTTCTTTTTTGAAAATAAAAGACCGAACCAGCGGAACTCCATTTTCATCATTAAGATAAACACCGGCTTTCATTAACCGGCAGTTGACTGTGAAATGTGAAAGGTGCGGTTCGCCTGTTACATATTTCCAGTGACCGTTAATTAAAAGACCATCTTCCAAAACATCAGCAGTGCCGCTTACAATGCCACTGCCACCCAAACAAACTTTTTCATCATAGAAGTATTCTTTGGCAAGAACCGGATCAATAAAGCCTACAAAAAGATTTGCCCCGGCGCATAACGTAACGGTCCAGCCCAGGCTGCCATCAATTCGGGCTATATCTTCTTCAAGCCTCAAACCTTCGGGTAGCGTCATTTCATGCCCGCCAAACTTTTCGGAAACGAAAAGTTTAAACCATTTTTTGTCGTAAATGATTGATAGTTGATCGGGAACCAATTCCCCCGCCTCTTCAGCTACGGCGGAAAATTTTCTGAGCTGATTGACAATTTGAGCGTCAAGAATGTTAAACGGCATTTGTATTGTGCGTTTTAATAAGTTTTTCCCAATTCAGATATCCCTGTATGGCAAAAATAAACAGGAATATGGTAAGTAGGGTGTATAAAGGTAGGTTTTTATGGAGAAGCAAAGGTATGGCAACTGCGTTGCTGATGTTGAGTAAAACCCAGTTCTCTAATTTACGTTTTGCCAGCAGCCACATACCGGCCCATGCTGTGGCGCTCACCCAGGCATCAAACACCGGCACATCAGAATCCGTAAAATGAGAAAGGATTGCCCATAAAAGAAAAAAACCGATTATTACGATAGCGATGGTTACCCGCCAGTCTTTTTTACCGGTTTTTGTAATTTGCAAGGGTATTGTACCGCGTTTGTAAGCCCAGAGCCACCACCCATAAACACTCATGATAAAATAATAAAGGTTCAGTGCGGCTTCTGCATAAAGTTTTGCACCGAAAAAAATATAAATACTGATGAGCACCGAAATAATGCCTGTTGGATACAGCCAAACTTTATTAGCCTTAGCCAGTAACACCTGCGCCACACCAAAGCCCACGCCCAGGTATTCCAAAACGGAAGTGTTCTTTATTTCCTCAACCAGCACGTTAAACCATTGGCCTGTGTCCATATTAAATTGTTATATATGAAACTATGGAGACTGCTTTTGATTTTACGTTCCCTACGCCGGTATTATCCGTATCAGGTGCTGGCATCGCTGCCACGGGTATAATCTCAGCCTTTATTTGCGCACATTGTGCAAGGCACCCCAATAGTTGGCCGAAAGTAAGTTAAATTTTTTTAGAAAGGCTTTAGTTTTTTGCGGGAAATTTTTTTGACCACGAAGGCATAAAGAACAGCCAAGAATAGAAAACTTTTTTGGTGTGACGACGCGATTTAATAAACAACCTGTTTCTCCACGTTACAGTTTTTCCTAACCCAGGCGGTATCAAACTCCGAAAGCTCGCGGCGCTGGCCTTTGTAAATGAAATAAGCCCGTGGTGTTTTATTGGGGTTTTTCGGATCAATAATTTGCGGCATACGGTCTTCGAAAAATCTTTCAGGGCATTCGCGGAGTTTACCACTCAGCGGTTTACCGGTGTTGCAGGACACTGCAAAAAGTATTGTTGCAAAAGCAAAAATATTTATTGTTTTCATAGAAAAGACAGAAACAAATATTGTTCCTGATTGCCTGCAACCTTCCCGCGTTTAGCAAAATTACAAGTAGTCGTTTGTGCTAAATTTTTCGTTTGTTGCTTTCAATTTCAATGAATTGCGGCAAATACTCGGGCGTACATCCTTTTGATACCTGCTTTCCTTTGTAGAGACCGGTTTTTTCTCCAAGTGTAATGCAGCGGTTCCGATACTTTTTGTCATAAATACCAATCCAGCCTGCTGTAAAATTCATTGCCCATTGAACTTCGGGATTTTCTTTTTCAATTTGGTTTTCGATTTTAGATAATAGCTGTTCATTGTTTGATGGGGGAGCTTGCCCCATCCAACGCAAGCGGCCCTGATAATACCAGAAGATCCTTCTTTGAAGTGATGACGGGCTGTTTTCCCAGGATTCCATCAACGCTACGGTTTTTTTGTCTTTAAAAAGTTGATTTGCCATTAGCCAATCCATTAAATGGTTCCGTTCATTTTCGTTATGTTCGTTCATGCCATGATCCAACTCGTTTATGAGTTCTTGCGAGAGAAGTTTTTTGTCCATAATCAAAATTGCCAATTGCCGGGCTAAGTATTTTCCGGTTGCCCAAAGTTCCATCGCTAAATCATGATCTTTTTTAATTTCGTTTGCAATTTTTCTCAGGTCTCCAAGTTTGGTTTTATCGTTTATTTGATCCAGGGTCTTTTCAGCTTTAGAAGAAAGTTTCATGTCGATTTGATTTTTAGTTATCTGAGTTAGGCAACACCTGCCTTCCAAATTTAAACCTTTCGCAAAAACTAAATTACAGCAATCTCCCTTTTCGACTCTTTTTTATAATACGCCATCTTAGTTTTTCATCGGCCCCAATAAATTTTCTTTTATTTTCGCTATATGTCATACGCGGTTCAAATTCAAAATTTAGACTTTGCTTATAAAAATCAGCCGCAGTTAATTAAGGGCCTGCATCTTAAAATAGATGAAGGCAGCCGCTTTGGCATATTCGGGCCAAACGGAGCTGGTAAAACAACCATTATGGGCCTCATCACGGGTTTACTCCACTACGATAACGGCTCCATTAAAATTTTTGACAAAGAAGTTAAAAGCCAGAAGGACGAGATCAATAAAATGATCGGGCTGATGCCGCAGGACTTTTCTTTTTACGAAGAACTAAGCCCCGTTGAGAATATGGAGTTTTTTGGCGCCTGGTATGGTTTGAACAAAGAACAGATCAAACAAAAAATAGCAACATTGCTGGAAATAATGGGGCTTGCTGATGTGCGCAAAAAACCGGTCAAACAATTTTCGGGCGGTATGAAGCGTAGGGTAAACCTAGCCATCGGCGTCATGAACGATCCAAAGATATTGTTCCTTGACGAGCCTACAGTAGGTGTGGATGTTCATTCCCGCAACGCGATCATTTCTTTTCTTAAAAAAATAAACGAGGAAGATGGCACCACTCTGGTGTACACTTCTCACCAGTTAAAAGAAGCCGAAGATCTTTGCGAGGCTGTGGCCATGATTGACCAGGGACAAATCATTGCGAAAGACAGCCTGTCGAATCTTCTTGTGAAGCATGAGCAGGATGGATTAGAGGGCTTGTTCCTGCAACTGACAGGTAGAGATTACAGGGATTAGCGCGCAAATTCATTCAAAAGCAATGTGTTTTACAACTTTATAATGCTTTTTGGCACAATTATTTGTGTATTTATTGATAGGAATAAACGTTTTTAAACCTTTTAAAATATAAACCATGAATAAGTTAATTACAGGTTTCGCTTTAGGACTGGTAGTTGGAATTTTATATGCTCCTGAAAGCGGAAATACAACCCGCAGAAGAATTGCCGACAAGGGCAACGACCTGAAAAACCAGTTCGCTGATTTTATTGATAACCTCGCCAGCAGGTTTGAAGATCAGGCTGATGAAGTTGAAGAATATGTACAATCAAGAACTGATGAGGTAAGAGCAGAAACGCTGTAAAGTTTTAATCCCTATATCTGTTTTAACAACCGCGCCCCAAAGGCGCGGTTTACTGCTTCATGGGTCACTTTAGTGTTCGTCCAAGATTTACTTCGGCGATAATTTTAAACCTGCGGGATGCTGAAGCAAGTTGAGCAAGGCCTTATAATAATTAATTGCCCACTAAAAATAAAGCGTTGGCAAACATCAGTTTTCCATTCTGCCAAAAGTTGCGGAAAAGAACATCATCAGTTAAATAAACAACTGAACCCCGGCCTAAATCCTGAACCCCAAAAACCAGGCCGTCATGCAGGCGGGGTTTCAATTTATAACCTACAAATCCCGAACGTTGGCTTTCTTTTTTAATAACGCCCGCGTTCCAGCCGCCTTCTTTAATGAATTCGTAAATATTGGTATCCATTTTCAGGGAATAAAAATATTTCGGATAACCAAACATCAAAGGGTGTGTGTTATCCAAATCTACTTTTAAAACGGAGCCGGGCGTGTATTGCTGTACTTCATTGCGCTCTCTGTCTTCATACGCTTTCAACGCACTGTACGGATCTTTTTTATCTGCAGAATCTTTTTTGTCATCGGCTTTTAGTTTTACAACGCTCCATTTTTGTTTGGCAAGAAATGCCGCGGCATTTTCAAAAGCGATAATTTTTCCGCCTGAGCGAACCCAGCCCGCTATTTTTTCAACGAGCGGTTCGCTGAAAGAATAATAACCATCCGGCATAATCAGTACATCTGTTTTGCCCCAATTTACTTCTTCGATATTCTCAACATCCACAAGTGTTACGGGATAATTAAGTTCCTGATCCATAAAATGCCAGATTTCGCCGACGGAGAGCGAAGAAGTTTGCCGGCCTGTAAGTAACACCGCCTTTGGTGCTTTGGTTAGATGCACGCGGTCACTTCCAAAATCAAAACCCTTGTCCACCATTCCTGTGGCAACCGGTGTGATTTCAATGCCTTTTTCATCTGCAACCTTCGTCAGAGCATTTAAAAAATCCGGCCGGTTGTTGGCGTTTTTTAAAATGATGGAAGATCCTGAAGGAAATAGTTGTGAGCCGATATGAAAAGGGGCTTCGGCATGGCGCAGGCGAAATCCCTGTTTCAATAACTGCGCAACCGTTGCTGCAGATTGCATTCCCTGCCATTTGATCACATAGCCATAAGCATCGGCCAGCTGATTTTTAGTGGCTGGAAGCAAAAACCCTTTATTGTTCACACTAATATTTTGTTTGCTGGCGAAAGCTTGTACCCCGTAAGCATAAGGCAAAGCCCAAGAAGTGATGTCGTAAGTAACCGAATCCGTAAGTTTTGGGTTAGGGTCGAACAACACACGAACCAAAGAACTTTTGGGCTGTGTGCCGCTCACCACAATATCTTCGCCGGA
>MKRO01000058.1:8468-9155 GCA_001896965.1 Sphingobacteriales bacterium 41-5
ATGCGTTCCCGGTCCTCCAGTTTGTATTTGATGATATATGATTTGTACTCACCCGAATGATCGGTATCAAAATATTTTTTGAACTCGCTCACCAGTTGAGTAGCGTTTTGGGCCGCCGTTTCAACTGTACTCATTGATGTGGTGAAATGATGTTGTACCCGGTCAACCAGCGTAAGTGTATCGCCCTCGGCAGTAATAACTCCAAGCCCGGCACGAATGCCGCCCTGCTCATAAGTCATTCCAATACTGCCATTGTAAATAGGATAGGTATCGCCATATGATGGATACAACAGGTCAAACCTTTCATTAGTAAAATACAACCAACCATTTTTATCAAATTGCCCGGCATGGTTGCGGCCAATCGTTTTTTGGAAATCTCGTTGCCATTTTGTGATCACTTCGTGATAAGGCTCGGCAGCAGGGGCAAAATAATACGGTTCATTATAGCCCTGTTCATGAAAATCCACGTGAATTTGCGGGAGCCACCGGTTGTATTGTTTCACACGCTCACGGCTTTCCAACTGTGTTTGCCAAGCCCAGTCGCGGTTGAGATCAAAATAATAATGATTGCTTCGGCCACCGGGCCAGGGCTCGCGGTGCTCGCGTGCCACAGGGTCCACATTGAAATCTTTTCCTAAAACAGAAGTGTACCAGTTCACGTAACGTTCGCGGCCATCGGGGTTGAGG
>MKRO01000058.1:9232-12221 GCA_001896965.1 Sphingobacteriales bacterium 41-5
TGTTAGCAAAGAGGCTTCGGTGGACGAAGTTTCGTTACCATGCACATTGTAGCTTAACCAAACTATTGCGGGGGTTGAAGTATTTCCTGCTACGTTATTGCCGCCTTGTTTGGCGAGGCGTAAATTATTAACGCGAATATTTTCAAGGTTGCTGATATTGTTGGCGGTTGAAACAAAAACCAGGTATAAAGGCCTGCCCTCGTTGGTTTTGCCATACTGTTGCAGTTTCACCATTTGCGGAACTTCTTTAGCTACATATTTAATGTATTCTAACACGTTGTGATGGCGGGTGTATTTTGTGCCGATTTTGTAACCTAAAAACTGTTCCGGAGACTGCACTTGGGCAAAAAGCTGAAAACTAACGGCAAGTAAAGCAGCAAAAAATAGAATTGATTTTTTCAAAGCAATGAATTTACCCAGGAAAGATAATCGAAATTCGAAATAAAAAAGGGGCAAACGAAAAAACCTCCGGATATATTTTCCCGGAGGTTTTAAAAATGAATTATACAGATGGTCTTAATCTCTTCTCCCCATAAAAATGGCGATGTATTGCAACAGCATCACCACCGCGGCCAAAGCAGCAACCACATAGGTTGTAGCAGCCCATTTTAGCGCGTCTTTAGCACCTGGGTATTCCTGCGGAGAGGTTACATTAGTATGTTGCAGCCACGCCAAAGCCCTTTTACTCGCATCAAACTCCACCGGCAACGTAACAAGGCTGAATAATACCGTTACGGCCATTAAAACGATACCTATTAATAGCAGCGTATAGTTTCCCGAAGCAGCTAAAACAATGCCGATCATTAAAACCCAATTCACAATCATTGAACTAAACTGAACGGCAGGAACCAGCTTGCTGCGCATTTGGAGTGGCGCATAAGCGGTGGCATGCTGAACGGCGTGGCCGGTTTCATGGGCTGCAACAGCAGCTGCGGCAATGGAGCGGCCTTCATAAACTTCGGGGCTGAGGTTGATGAGTTTCTTTGTTGGATCGTAATGATCTGATAAAAAACCCTGCACGGAACCAACCCGAACATCGTAAATACCATTTTCACGAAGCATTTTTTCGGCAATTTCTTTTCCGCTCATCCCGTTTTGAAGCGGAACCTGCTTGTACTTATTGAATTTACTTTTCAAGATCATTGAGACAATCATGCTGATACCCATGAACAGCAACGAAACGAACATAATTCCCGGTGTCATTTGCTTAAATAATTTTATTTTTTGTGATGAAATATTTTTTGTTTAGTCGTAATAATCAATCAAATCTAAAACCATTCCCAAGATACGTATAAAAAACGACATTTTGTCATGTTGAAAAAATTTTTCAAATTCGTTATCATTCTTTACATAAGCATAGTTGATTGATTATTATACAATTAACGATATAATAGGCGAAATTTTATAATTTCTTAATATGAAGTTTCATTAATTTCATTTTGAAGATTTACGCCATAATTGTATCTTAGTAGCAGAATTTAATGGGTTAGTAAGTAAAAGGTCAGTCGAAAGATTGGCCTTTTTACTTTTTGGCCATGAATGAATTTAGAAATTTTGAATGTGTAATTAAAATGGAATTTTACAGAGCCATATTCTTCCAATTTAAATGAGTAACACCTGCCTGCCGTACAGATAGGCTACGAATATGATGGCAACACTAACGATGGCCTTATAAAAAATACTTAATCAAACTAACAATTCAACATTCATTTACCTTTATTGAATGAGTAAAGTAAAAAAATCTTTCTTCTGCCAGAACTGTGGTCATGAAAGTGTGAAGTGGCTGGGGCAATGCCCGTCATGCAATCAATGGAATACATTTGTGGAAGAAGTGATTGATAAAGGAAGTGATAAAGAGAACTGGAATAATTATACCGATGATAAAAAACGCGTGCATAAAACCATTGCGATTGCTGATGTAAAAAGTATGCACGAAAAACGCATCATCACGCAGGATACAGAGCTGAACAGGGTTTTAGGCGGTGGCATCGTTTTAGGAAGCCTTGTTTTAGTAGCCGGCGAACCGGGTATTGGAAAGAGTACTTTGTTTTTGCAAAATGGTTTACGATTGAAAAATTTGCGCGTATTATATGTGAGCGGAGAAGAAAGCGAACAACAAATTAAAATGCGTGCCGATCGTTTAGGTAATGATGATGAAATTTTTCATAGCGATAATTTTTTTCTGCTGACTGAAACTTCAACGCAAACAATTTTTCAGGAGATAAAAAAACTTAAACCGCACATTGTAATTGTAGATAGTGTGCAAACGCTGCAATCAAATTTTATTGATGCGAGTGCAGGAAGCATTTCACAAATTAGAGAATGTGCTGCGGAGTTTCAGCGTTATGCAAAGGAAACAAACATACCTGTTTTTTTAATTGGGCACATTACCAAAGAAGGGGGCATTGCGGGCCCTAAAATATTGGAGCACATGGTGGATGTGGTGTTGCAATTTGAGGGTGACCGGCACTACGCCTACCGCATCTTACGCACCCTCAAAAACCGTTTCGGCAGTACCAGCGAACTGGGTATTTATGAAATGACTGACCGCGGTATGCGAGGAGTGGCTAACCCCAGCGAAATACTCATTACCCAAAAGGAGGAACAGCTTAGCGGTATCGCCATAGCCGCGTCTTTGGAGGGGGTTCGCCCGCTGCTGATAGAAATACAATCGCTTGTTACTCAGTCAGTTTACGGAACGCCACAGCGCACGGTAAGTGGTTTCGACCTGCGCCGTTTGCAACTGCTTTTGGCCGTTTTGGAAAAGCGTGGCGGCTTTCATTTTGGGGTAAAAGATGTGTTTTTAAACATTGCCGGTGGTATTAAAGTAGAAGATCCCAGTATTGACCTTGCAGTGCTTTGTGCCTTATTGTCATCTTACGAGGATGTGCCGCTCCCGCAGAATATTTGTTTTGCGGGGGAAGTAGGCCTCAGCGGGGAAATTCGTGCTGTAAACAAAATCGACCAGCGCATTGCAGCATTGCAGAAG
>MKRO01000059.1 GCA_001896965.1 Sphingobacteriales bacterium 41-5
CCCAATATTGAGCAATGGAACTATACTGTCGGCTCCGTGCTAAGGCTCAATCATGACAATGGTAATACGCAGTTTGTGCTTAGCCGCAGTATGATCAACAATCGTTTTTTTAAATACACCAATAACGAGGACAACGATCAAACAAAAAAAGTAAACGATAATACCAGCAGGGATATTGAAAACCACCTAAAGGTCGAGCGAAATATCTACCGGAATAATTTTAAAACCAATATTGGGGCGAGCGGCATTTTTGCGAAATATGAAATGGATGCTTTTAATAAAATTCCCACGCAGACAGGCATAGTGGAAAGCCGGTTCAATGATGCTATTAACTTTTTCAGGTACGCTGTTTACGCTCAAACTTCCACTTCCTTTTTTGCCACCCGCATGAGTGCGGCGCTGGGCATAAGGTTTGAAGGAGCTGGTTTTACCAGCCACACACAAAATTTGTTTAACCAACCCAGCCCCCGGCTATCGCTCTCGTATTCCCTTGGCGATGGTTGGAGCTTAAATGGCAACACCGGGATTTATCAGCAACTGCCGGCAACCACAGTGCTGGGGTACAGCAATAACAGCGGAACCCTTCAAAACCAGTCGGCAGCATTGCGGTACACACAATCCACTCATGGCGTTTTGGGTGTTGAGAAAAGGATTGCATCCAACCTTAAAATTTCGCTGGAAGGCTTCTATAAAAAATACAGCCGTTACCCCGTCAGCCAACGCACCGGGTTAAGCCTGGCAAATATTGGCGCCGATTATGGAATTGTGGGTAACGAGCCCGTGAACTTTGATGGCAGGGGCCGGTCTTACGGCGCCGAGCTTTTTGTGCAACAAAAATTATGGAGAAATTTCTATGGCTGGCTGGCTTATACCTATGTGCGTAGTTTTTTCACAAACGCCGATGGGTTATACGCCCCCTCATCGTGGGATCAGGTGCACTTGTTAAACATTGTATTAGGCAGGCGTTTTAAGAGAAATTGGGAGGCAGGCATGAAGTTACGCTACTCCGGTGGCAGCCCGTATACGCCTTACGATACTGAACTTTCGTCGCTTCAACCTTACTGGGATGTAAGCGGGCGCGGGTTTCCCGATTACACTCGTGTTAATAGCTTGCGTATTCCATCTAATTACCAGGTAGATTTCAGGATTGACAAGAAATGGTTTTTTAAACGTTGGAACCTCAACCTCTATTTTGATATGCAGAATGCTACACAGGCCCGAACAACGGGCGTTCCGATTTTAACAGTAGCGCGCAATGCAGATGGTACTCCGCAAAAAATAGAAGGCAGTGATCCGCCCCGGTATCAAACAAAGATCATAGAGAACAAATTCAAAACTTTTGTGGAAACAATCGGGATTATTGTTGAGTTTTAGTTGTTTTACTTTAAGAATTTGAAATTTCAGAGCGTTATTGGCCAATCCGGCCTGGTTAACAGTTTCTTGCCAGGGAAACTGGAGCCAAATTCTACAAAAAAAGAAATGGTTTCAGTCAACCAATCAAAAATATTTTTCGATTAGCAAAAAAAAGGGCTTTGGCAACGGCCCGCCACAAGGATTATTAGTTTGGCGATTCCATAAAAAGCTATTACTTTTGCCGTCCACAAAAAGGCCCCGTAGCTCAATTGAATAGAGCATTTGACTACGGATCAAAAGGTTTCAGGTTTGAATCCTGACGGGGTCACTAATAGTTATTATAATGCGCTATAACTCAATATTTTATAGCGCATTATAATTTTACGCTAAAACAATGCTAAAACTCTCCTATCTGTGGTAATTGATATGTTTTTTTACGAGGCTTAGTATATTAGAAGTTGCACGATAGTTTTATGACAAATTGTTTGAGGGGATAACATTAGTAATGCAATCGAAATAATACTGCCCTACTTTTCCATCTTCAAACCGAACCCATGCAATACTTTCTATATGGCTAATTTTAATAATATCGACAACCGCGCCCTGCTTGTTAATGGGGTCAGTTATTCCAACAGCAATAAATACTTTTTGCCCGATTTTGAAGGGTGACATAGTAGTAATATTGCGAGATGTAAAAATGAAAACCTTGTCCATTTGCCTTGTAAGGTTTTCAATATTCTTTTCAGTGGTTTTTTGGAAGAGAAGCCATCTCAAAAGAAAACTATGGTAAAGGCAAATCCATAGCCAAGAAAATTCAGCATAACTCCTACATGAATATACAATGGTAATTCGCCAATTTTTGGGTGTGGGGTTGGAGCCGGGAACGATTGTGCGAGCGGGGAATGGTTATAACCGGGGTTCTGCAATGGCACATATAAAGTATTTTGAGCCACGGTAAGCCGCCTCTAACCATTTGGATATATACTGTTATAAAAATTTTGTTTTTGCGTACACTCCTTACACTTCATGCAAACTGACCATCTTCAAAAAATTCATTATTTTGAAATAATGATTGCATTAGGTTATCATATATAGGTAGAGATGCTTTTTTCTTTACACATTTTTTTCATATTTTTAGGCATTAGAGATCATGAAACGCCAATGATCCGAATATTTAAAATATTAAACGAATACCAAACCTAAATATGTAATTGTTTTCCAAAAAACAATAAATACCATCAGCTTGATTTTATATGAGTAATGACAATCCTATTTTAAATAGCCCTTATCAAGAACCAAAAGAATATTACGATACTGATAGCTCAGGAAATCTTGATTACGAAAAAGTGTGTGAGGGGCGTCGGATATTTAATCCAGATATTGCAGTAATTCCGTCAAAACAATCAGGGCAAAAAGAGATGTGGGAGTGGAATGATGATGCAGAACATTATGGCACACATATCATTAATCTGTGCAGAAAGGAAGTTGCTCAATGGCGGAGTGAAAAATATCCAAATACAACAAGAATAACAAAAGAATTGCTTACGTTTTGGTTTATTAATCCTGATAGAATCGTTACAAAAAAGCTATTCTTTGCACAACAAGAGGCTGTTGAAACTGCCATCTGGTTAAATGAAATTGCTGATAGATCAAATGCAGGGCAGCATATTTTAAACTTGTTGAGAGATGGTCAGCAAAAAGTAAGTATTAATGTAAGCGATCAGTTACCGAGAATTGCCTTTAAAATGGCTACGGGAACCGGAAAAACTGTTGTTATGGCCTGTTTAATTTGCTACCATTATTTTAACAGGCAGGAATATAGAAACGATACCCGTTTTGCAGACTACTTCTTAATTATTGCTCCAGGCGTAACAATTAAGGATAGACTTGGGGTTCTCTTTGTCGACACTAAAAATACAAACCCTGCACTTATCGAAGATCACTATCGCATTAGAGGTTTAGTTCCTCAAAATATGGAACCACGCTTGCAAAATCTTAATGCGAGGTTGGTTATAACAAATTATCACAGCTTTGAACCCAAAACACTTCAAGGCAATAAAAAGAGTCCGTTCGATGGAAAAGTAAATCTACAGGGAGAAAAAATAGATACCGGAAACAAGGAGGATTTTTCACAGGTGGCTAAACGTATGCTTGGAAAATTTAAAACAGGCAGCCGTCTTTTAGTCATTAATGATGAGGCGCACCACTGTTATCTGCCTAAGTCAAAAGGCAAAACCACCGATAATGAGGAGGCTGATGAAAATGAAAGAGCAGCAGTATGGTTCACGGGAATCAAAGAAATTTCCCAAAAGTTCAAACTTCAATCTGTTTACGATCTTTCTGCTACACCATATTATTTACAGGGCTCGGGTTATCCTGCCTACTCTTTGTTTCCCTGGGTAGTTTCTGATTTTGGTTTAATTGAAGCCATCGAAAGCGGGTTAGTGAAAATTCCATTCCTCCCTGAAAGCGATAACACACAGGATTTAACAATGCCTGTATTACGAGACTTATATCGTAAGATAGTTGAACAAGATCCGAATGCTTTCCCCAGAAAAGGCGTACGTAAACAAAAAAAAGAAGCAAGTGAAAAAGGAGAAAAGTTTAGTGAGCCACCACCAAACTTGCACTATTTGGTAAAAGCCGCAATGGATCAATTTTATAATCACTACGTTGATTATGATAACGGTATCAGGAAACAAAATGGAGAAAGAAAAACCCTGTTTTCTGCACCACCGGTATTTATTGTAGTTTGTAATAATACCGCTGTATCAAAGGAAGTCTACAAATACATTGCGGGATACGAATATGCAAACCAAGATGGAGAACTGATCGTGGTGGACGGTGTTAAAGAATTATTCTCAAACTATAATCCTGTTACTAAAGCACCTTTAAAACGCCCACCTACCCTGCTTATAGACAGCGATGCTCTAGAAAACGGGGAACAAATAAATGATGACTTCAAAAAAATATTTTCTTCAGAAATTGAAGAATTTAAAAAAGATTATGCACGCATACACGGTCAGGGTAGTATTGAAAAAATAACTGATGCAGAAATATTAAGGGAAGTAGTAAACACAGTAGGTAAACAGGGAAAATTGGGTGCGCATATACGCTGTGTGGTATCTGTGTCGATGTTAACGGAGGGATGGGATGCCAACACCGTAACACATATCATGGGATTGCGTGCTTTTGGTTCGCAGTTGCTGTGTGAGCAGGTTGCGGGCAGAGCCCTCAGAAGAATGAATTATTTTTTGCAGGGTTATGATAAAAATGGAAATCCTACTGATGATAAAAGGAAAACTGTTATTGAAAAATTTCCTCCTGAATATGCACATATTATTGGGGTTCCTTTCAAATTATTTAAAGGTGGCAAATCTGTAACCCCTCCCGGCCCCGTTGATTATACTCACGTTACTGCAATTCCGCAGAGGCAAAAGGATTATGAAATTGAATTCCCTAACATAATAGGATATAGAATAGAAAACGTAGAAGACAGGATTGAATACAATTTTGATAAGCTTGAAAACTTTGAAATACGGGGTGACCTTACGCCCATACAAACCAAAATGGCTACGGCTTTTTCTAAAGATGAAATAGATTTAAAAATTCAATCAATTTTAGAAAAGAGAGATACGGAGATTATATGGTGGCTTACCACCCAACTGATAAATTATCATTTTAGTGATGAGGATGGAAACAAAAATTTTCAAAAATTTAATAAGCTTAAAAATATTGTTGAAGTTTGGTACAACACCAAAGTATTGTTATTAAATATTGATGACCAAAGGTATAAACGACTACTATATTTCGATAACCCAAAAACAATTGTTGACCATATCGCGAGGGGCATAAATACGCACGTTAATACAAGTGAATACGTGCGCCCTGTTTTTAATTATTATAACAAGTTTAGCAGTACAAAATACGTTAATGGGAATACCGTAAAGGATGTGTATGAGACAACAAAAAGCCATGTGAATTTTGTGGTAATGGATAGCGGCTGGGAAGGGATTTGCGCCAAAACTTTGGAAGAAATGGAAGAGGTGGACTGTTATGTGAAAAACCAATTTCTTGGCTTTACTATCCCTTATACAAAAGACGGAAAAGATAAACAGTATTATACCGATTTTATTGCCCGCATTAAATCAAAAGAAGGCATAGTAAAACACCTTTTGATTGAAATCACTGGAATGAACACAGATAAAGCAGAAAAAAAGTGGTTCGTTGAAAACCGATGGATACCTGCTGTTAATGCTTTGAAAGATAAATACGAATATCCTGAATGGGATTTTATTGAAATAGCGAATGATATCAGAAACATTAGAAATCAACTAATAGAAAAAATCCAAAGCTTATGGAGTTAAATTGGTCTGGATGGAAAAAGATTCCTGCTCCGGAAGTTTGCAGGCAAATAGAAGGCCCGACAGGTTGCGGAGTATATCAAATAAAGAATAGAAAAACAGGTGAATTTATCTTATTTGGAGAAAGCAAAACCTGCCTGAAACGTATGAAATCATTCTTCCCTAAACCCTATGGAACAGGCACAAGGAATAATGAAAGTAAACGTGAATATATTCTTGCGAACTGGCCGGATTTAGAATATCGCACATTAGAAACCGAAACGAAAGAAGATGCGGTAAAAATAGATAGATATCTTAAATCATTAAAATTACACAAGTTTAATACATAGCAATGGCTAAGAAAATAGATTCCATAAAACACAAATCCACCCGTGCGCATATTCCAAGCAAAGAAGAGGCGGGCTATGAAGACGCTAACGATAAAGTACAGTCCGGTAAAAAAATTTTAGAACTACCAAAGAATCCTGTTGTGCATCGTGGACAGGATCCAGAACTTTTTTGGCTAAATAAATATGGTAACGATGACAGGGATGATTTGCTGCAAGTGGATATACGCAGCCTTTACCGGCATGAACATATAGCACCTGAAACGCTTATTAAAAACTTATACAAGGTTACGGAAACGGCCAGCCCGCAACTGGACATGTTTAGCGTAAATGAACTATTTGGTAATGCACTTGAAAAAGATGAAATAGAGAAAGTAAGTGAATATTATCATCATCAGGACGGATGGACAAACCGATTGATACAAGGCGACAGCCATTTGGTAATGGCAAGTTTGTTAGAGCGAGAAGGAATGGCAGGACAAGTACAGTGTATTTATTTTGATCCACCTTACGGTATAAAGTACGGGGGGAATTGGCAAATAAAATTGAATAATCGAGATGTTAAGGATGGTAATGACGAAGCCTTAACAGGTGAACCGGAACAAATAAAAGCATTTCGTGATACGTGGGAGCTTGGCATTCATTCATACCTTTCTTATCTAAGGGATCGCCTGTTAATTGCAAAAGAACTTTTAACAGAAAGTGGGTCTTGTTTTGTTCAGATAAGCGATGAAAATGTGCATTTGGTAAGAAGCTTAATGGATGAAGTTTTTGGGAGTGAAAATTTTGTCAGTTTGATATGTTATTCAAAAACAGGAGGGCTAGGTAGTTCGTTATTGGATGGGATTTTTGATTTTATTGTCTGGTATGCGAAGGATGTTTCTAAAATAAAATATAGGCAATTGTATTTTGAAAAGGAATTTGGCGGCGATGGTGCGTCTAAATATAATTCTGTAGAACTCCCGACGAAAGTAAGAAGACCATTAACTAGAGAGGAGAAGGAGAATATTTCTGTACTTCCTAAAGGTGCTAGGATTTTTCGATTAGATAACATGACTTCCCAAAGTGGCACTCCGTTTGAATTTACATTCAATGGCAAAAAGTACACAGAAAAATGGAAATCAAGTCTGTTAGGTCTCGAGAATCTATCTAGCAAAAATAGGATAGTTGCTTCCTCCAACTCTTTGAATTACGTAAGATACCTCAACGATTTTCCTGCTTTTCCGTTAAACAATAACTGGCAAATCGGTGGGATTCAAAGTCGTTTAGATGCGAAAATATATGTAGTTCAGACAGCAACGGAACCAATTAAACGTTGTATGTTAATGACCACCGATCCCGGCGATTTAGTTTTCGACCCCACTTGTGGTAGTGGCACAACTGCGTTTGTAGCCGAGCAATGGGGTCGCAGATGGATAACAATTGATACAAGCCGGATTGCCGTTAATATTGCTAAACAACGTTTGATAACTGCTGTGTTCCCCTACTACAAAATGTATGATGAAAAGGGTAACATCCGTCAAGGATTTATTTACAAAACTGTTCCTCATATTACATTGAAATCACTTGCCAACGATGAGCCTCCCGCAACTGAAACGCTTTATGATCAACCGGAAGTTGAAAAGAAGGTTTTACGTGTAAGCGGGCCGTTTACAGTAGAAACACTACAAAATTTCGAACCGATAAATCCCGAAGAACTTGATGAAGAAGTGCGCGTAAACGAAGAAGAAGGTGCGTTTGAAGAAGTGATAAAACAACACCTATTAAGTGCAGGTATTAAAAATGGCAGAAAAGATGAGATGGTAATTTTCAGATCGGTGGAACTACTGGCAGGAGAAGCATTACATGCAGAGGGATTTTATGAAACTACAAAAGGTGAGGAAAAAGCATATTTTCATATCGGGCCAAAATTTGGAACAGTCAGCAAAAAGTTAGTGAGTGATGCTGTAAAAGAATGTCGGCATAAAGGAGATGCCAATTGGTTGGTAATTTTAGGGTTCAGTTTTGAAAGTGATATCGAAGGAGGTAGCCATACTACAAGCATGGGCAATTTTGAGGTTACAAAATGCCGTATTCATGATGATCTTTTACAGGAAGGGTTGAAGAAAAAACCTGCAAAATCTGCCGCGAGCTTTGTAACAATAGGAGAACCGGACATCGCATTACACAAAGAAGGAAATACAATTACTGTTGAAATTCAGGGATTGGATATTTACGATCCTATTAAGGATGAAGTAAAGGCAAGAAATGTAAATGATATTGCTTACTGGATGGTTGATGATGATTATGATGGAAGCAATTTTGTTGTGAAACAGGTTTTCTTCTGCGGCGGTGAAAAAGATGCGTTTGCAAAATGGCGCAAAGGATTAGATACCTTAGCCAAAGATACCACCAAAAAGAAAGTTGAGAAAACACTCAAAATAGAAATTGATGATGAGGCGTTTGACCGCCTTTACGGCCACATCTCCCACCCAATTGAAATTAAAAACAAGGGGCAAAAAATTGCTGTAAGAATTATCAGCCAGTTTGGGGAAGAGAGCACTAAGGTTTTGAATGTAAAATAATGAAAAGGTTAACTTATTTATTAGGCGCAGGAGCAAGTGCAAACGCACTGCCAGTTGTAAGCGGCTTTAATCAAAGGCTTGAAATCTTCATAGACATAATAAATCTGATCATTAAATTAGATCAGTTTGATAAAAATGCTATTTTAAATCTTCATGGTATTCTTTCCGAAATTAAAAAACATCAAACTGTTGACACCTATGCAAAAAAACTTTATTTGCATCAACCGCTTATTCATACAAACAACGAATATTGTAATCTGACACGGCTGATCTCTGCGTACTTTATTTTTGAACAGCTTAAAATTTCACCAGCATATTTAAATTTTGATGCAACAAATCCAAAACCTGAACTACAAGGTTTGTACGAAGGCGTAAGACAATTACACAAGCACGATAAACAGAATTTGGATTCTTTGCTCAATGATTTGGATGCAAGATATGACAGTTTCTTTGCTTCTATTTTAACGCACGATTCGGCAAGAAATATCGTTATGCCTGATGAAGTGAATATTATATCATGGAATTATGATGCGCAAATAGAAAAGGCCTTTATGAACTATTCCAAAGTTGGATATGATGATGCTCTTAAACAACTCAACTTCCTAGGTGCTTCTGAAAGCGAAGAATACAATCCTTTGAAATCAGGCGTTATAAAGTTAAACGGAACAGCAGGATTTTATAAAAGAGATAGAACTCATGGCGATCTTTTTGATTTCAGTAAGCATAGCGTAGATAATAAATCGTTAGAAATATTATCCAACACCTTATCACCGGGATCGTCGGAATACGAAACAAGTTTGCGTTTTGCATGGATCGAGAACGAGATTTCTAAAAAGGCAATAAAAGCCGCATCTTCCATATTATCGCAAAGTGATTTGGTTGTTGTAATTGGGTATTCCTTCCCATATTTTAATCGGAAAGTTGATAGAGCTATTTTTCAAAATGTTGATGTGATAAATGAATCCGGATACCGAAATAAATCAGGAAGAACAAAAGTACATATTCAATCTCCGGATGATTCAATAAACGATGTTGTAAACGCTTTCCGAAGTATAAAGCCACATGCAGATGTTGGGATATATACTGGTAAAAATCAGTTTTTAATACCGAACGAATTTTAACCTACAACTTATTCACAATCACCCGTATTCGGATTGCTTATAAAAAATTTGTAGTAATTTTGTAGTGCTTCAAGCATAGGCTTGATGGTGTTATGTTTAACAGTTTCACGGCCACCTTGCAACTCCTTATAAGGAGCAGCAAGGCTGACATTAGTTCTACTGTAGTGATGAAGGAATTTTGTGTTATTAGTAAAGTTACTAATAATGTTGATAAGGAAGATGCTAAAGTTGTGATGCTCATGATGATATAACATTTGTTCAATTTCCCCTTAACCCTTACAGAGGTAAGGTTATTAATGACACTGGTTGTAAAATCAGAATAGTTCTTTACGGCGGAAACGCCAAAGTTGGGGCTCGTTTTGTTGGCATTTCTAATGATCCAAAATGGGTTGGAGATAGGGCTCTTTGGGGTGAAAGTCCCTAATGAATTGGGGGGCGCTTTTTGCGGGATGATGTAGTCATCTGTTCATAGCCCATGCTCCCAATGAAAAACAAATGAAAAGTCTTTATACCGAGGCTAACTGGATTGCCTTTTGTAAAAAAACAGAAGAACAGTACGAACTTAAAAAGTATCCGCATCTTGATGTTTATTTTGATTTCCCCAAACGAAAGTACGAGATAAAAGACCTTGTATCCGATGCGTCGTTGAAAAAGGTATCTACGCATTCATTCTTACCATTCCTAAAAGTTTTAAAATCAACACCAAGATACAAATGGCACGAAGATGATTCATTAGTTGATGGAGGTGAATATTACTTGGATACGAAAATACGACCAATATGTTTTGCTTCTCATTTTGATACCTATATCTACAGTTTCTATTCTTTTGTCCTAAATATACAGTACCAGGAATACTTAGAAAAGAATACACTCAACGATGTTGTTTTGGCATACCGTACTAACTTGAACGGAAAATGTAATATCCAGTTTGCTAAGGATACTTTTGATCTTGTAAAATCAAAAATCCTTAAAAGAGGGAATTGCGCTGCTATCGCTTTAGATATAAAGGGTTATTTCGACCACATTGATCATGATCTCTTAAAAAGAATGTGGTGCAAAATCATTGATGAAAAAGAACTGCCAATTGATCAGTATAAGATATTTAAATCTCTCACCAAATATTCATACATAAACTACGTGAGTTTCTTAAACCATTTCGATATTGATCTAAAAAAAAATAAAAGGGAAAAGAAACGATTTCAATCCATTCTCGACCTCTTTGAAAACCCGGCGGGCGGTAAGGACTTTAAATCGAAAATGAATTTTATAAGAGATAAGAAACTGATTACTCAAAATACTATTCACGAACACAAAAAAGAACGGCGTAGAAAGCTGTGTGGAATTCCTCAAGGCTCGGCAATGAGCGCAGTTTTATCAAATATTTACTTAGTAGAGTTTGACTTGGCGGTTTATGAAAAAAGTAAAGTGGAAGATTTTGAATATCGGCGCTATTGTGATGACATCCTCGTTATATGCAAGCCAGAAGATGTAAATAGAATCAAGAATTTCTTAATTAAAAAAATTGACGACGATTGCAAGCTTACTATCCAAGATAAAAAAACGGATGTAATAGATTTTAAAAAATCAATTGCCGGTAAAGTTCGTTCTTATAAAAGAGAGTACAATAAAGTCACAAAAGACTTCGATCCACTTCCAAATGAAGATATAAATTTCAGCAACCTGCAATATCTTGGTTTTGAATTTAACGGACAGAATATTTATATACGCCCCACGAGTCTTTCCAGGTACTTCAGAAAAATGAAAGCCAGAATCATAAAAACTGTAATAATGGCTTACGGGAAAAAATCAAAATCATCAGTTATTTTCAAAAAACAAATATTGAGCAGATATTCGCATGTCGGAAAACGGAACTTCCTTACCTACGCTTATAATTCCTCAAAAAAAACTTATTCGAATTCAAGGGGTGAGATTAAGTATGGTATGGATTCTCCGTCTATCCGCAAACAGCTAAGAGATCATTTGGAAATAATAAACGTTGAAATTCAAAAAGCAATTGGTCAGCTTTCTGATCGAAGTATTAAAAGTAAGAAATTGCGTTTTTAATATTCGAAGAGCCTTTCTATAAATGCTATATGTATTAATTAATCTCTTAAAAATATCATCAGAAAGAATATTCCATACTTAGGGCGGTTTTTAAGCTGGTTAATACACACATTCATTTTAAACAATAGAAATTAGTTACCTAATAGTTTTTTTTTCTGCGCTTCAAATTCTTCTTTGGTTAGCACGCCATCGTCATACAGTTTTTTCAGCTTCGTTAGTTCATCCGCTATACTAAATCGCTGCTCGCTTTTATCTTTATTTTGATAATACATTCTATATTTTTGTGGTATTACTATTTCGCCAACTTGAACAGCGGCTTCTCCTATAATATTATAACTGCCTATACTTCTTTTCTTAAAAAAGAGGTTACCATTTTTTATCTTATTTATTTTTACCTTTTCCGATGAATATTTTTATCTAATTGTTTTTTTGCCGAGTGATTTGTATTTTGATCTGCATCGATGATTGCCTCCATTACGCTACCGCTATAAAATATAAATTTAAAATTTCCGTTTGACAGTGTTCCAATTCCTAGTTCAATTTCGTCTCCTTCATTAATCGTGAAACCCGATTTTGATACAAACTGATCTTTTTTATGCCTTTGGGAAAAGCTGAATGTGCTGATTGATAAAACAAAGAATAAAATTATAGAATTAGGCATAACAGCCGCATTTATTGATTAAATATTTATAAGGGTGAGGGAAACTGT
>MKRO01000060.1:0-12009 GCA_001896965.1 Sphingobacteriales bacterium 41-5
CTTTAATAATATATTGCACGCCAAACTCATCGCCGATTCTGTCGGCACGAATATCACTCCACTTGTCGCCCGCATCAAAAATTTGCGGCAGCGATTTATTTTCGTTCCAGGCTTCCAAAGATTTATTGATGCCCTCCTTTTCAGGTTTGGTTTTTGTGTACCAGTCTGCATCTAAAAAAGTTTGCCGGAGTAAAGCCACAGCGCCCATCATACTGGTAGGGTAGCTTTGCAAAGATGTGCCCTTACTGAAAGAGTAAAAGGCGGCGGCCCTGTCTTTAATCACTGCGAGATTTTCTTTATCATCTGCCAATGAAACCACAGCACCGGTTCCGCGTGCGATACCATCTTTCTGATGTGTGGCAACTGCACCAAATCCCTGATCGCGCAATTGTTTTGCCTTTGCAGCATCGGTGCCGAAAAGCTGGTAGGCATTCACCTCGCTTTTGACAGCCTGGTTCCAATTGAAAGGCCCTTTGGTAGTAGTGGTTAATTGCTGGGGGCCAAAAAAACTTCCACCGAAAGACCTTTGTGGCATCGGGATTCCGTAATCGCTATAAATATCAATAAGCGATGGATAGATGTACCGGCCTTTACAGTCAATGATAACAGCGTCCTTGGGAATAGCGACATTCCCCACCGAAACAATTTTTCCCTCTTTAATTACGAGCACTGCATTACTTACAATTGTATTTGCATCCTTAACAATTGTGGCATTCGTAAAAGCATAGACGCGTGTGCGCGGATCGGCAACACCGTTTTCAGGGAATGTAACCTGCGCAGCAATGTTATTAGCAAAATGCAGCAGAGCGATGAACACCGCGAGTTTCAATATTCTCATTTTGGTGATATTTGATTGAAAGTATTGAAAAAAATGAAACCGCTAAAAAAAATAAAAAATGGTTTAAGCGGGCCGGTACTATTTGAAAACAACGAACCGGGCCACCCCAACTCAAAACGCCACCGCTTCTACTGAGCAGTAAAAGTTAACCCTAACAAACAGGCGGTTCAACATTGAACAGATCAACAAATAACAGACAAAATGCAACCCTTCACAAAATAAAAAGAGATGTCGGTGGTAATGGCACGAGCGATACCACAAACATCGGCAATACAAAAACCTTGACAACTTTCTGTAACTCGACCCGACATTTTGACTAAATTTGCCCCAAAGAATTTAGCAGTGGCGACACATCATAAAATAATAAACGGCGACAGTCGACAAATGAATGAATTGCCCAACAATTCAGTGCATTTAGCAATTACGTCGCCACCCTATTGGCAACTCAAAGACTACGGAACAGACAATCAAATCGGCTTTCACGAAAATTATGAAAGCTATATAAACAACCTGAATTTAGTTTGGAAAGAGTGCTACCGCACTCTTCACAACGGTTGCAGGTTGTGTGTGAATATTGGCGACCAATTTGCAAGGGCGGTTTATTACGGGCGTTACAAAGTCATTCCTATTCGTGAAGAAATTATTAAATTCTGTGAAAACATTGGCTTTGACTATATGGGCGCAATTATTTGGCAGAAAGTTACAACTTCAAACACTACAGGCGGCGGCGTTCAAATGGGTTCATATCCATATCCGAGAAACGGTATTTTGAAATTGGACTATGAATTTATTCTTGTTTTCAAAAAATTAGGCGATGCACCTAAACCGACGAAAGAACAAAAAGAACTTTCAAAAATGACTGCCGAAGAATGGAATACAAACTTCGCAGGACATTGGAATTTTGCAGGAGCAAGGCAAAACAACCATATTGCAATGTTTCCTGAAGAACTACCGAAACGTCTAATCAAAATGTTTTCATTTGTTGGCGAAACAGTTCTTGACCCATTTGCAGGAAGTGGAACAACTGCGTTAGCTTCAAAAAATCTTGACAGAAATTCAGTTGGTTATGAAATCAATCCTGAATTTATTCCGTTCATTAAAGAAAAATTAGAAATTCAACAAAAAGACTTATCAGGTACGACTTATGAGTTTTTGAAGCAACAAACATTTCAAACAAATTTTGAAAATGAAATTCTGAACCAGCCCTACATTTTTAAAGACCCTCATACGCTTGACAAAAAAATTGACGTAAAAAAACTACAGTTTGGCAGCCGTATTGACAAAGACAGCTCAACTCAGCGAGAAGAATTTTACACAGTAAAAGAAGTTATCAGCCCTGAAAAAATTCGGTTGACAAATGATTTGATAATAAAGCTAATTGGCATTAAAGAAGACCCAATCATTAATGGAAAAGCGACTGCTTTTCTCATTGATAAAACAAAAGGAAAGAGAGTTTTTCTTAAATACGATAATATTAAGCACGACAGCGAAAACAACTTGCTTTGTTATCTCTATTTAGAAAACAAAACATTTATCAATGCTCATTTAATTAAGAATGGTTTGGTGCAGGTAGACAGCAATATTGACTTTAAATACAAAGACAAATTTTTAAACTTACTGCAACAGAATGGCTAAAGAGTGGATTTTAAATAGTGTGATGAATCGTTTTCAGCTCAATTTCAAGAGAAACGTTGGACCCACATCTGAATCAATCAGGAAATGTTCTCCTAAATCACTTGACGAATGGAGGGATTATTATTTCGCACACGTTAAAACAAAAGAACATATTGAAGATTTGGGAAAAAAACTTTATGTAAAGATTACGGAAGTTATAGCATCCGAAGTTGAGAATGTAACCGAGCAAGACTGTATTGATTATATGTTGCAGTTGGTAATTGACCGGACCTTTGACGGTTATATGACCGAGATACAGACCGTTTACGGGCAACTACAAAAAATCTTAGACGTTCAAATACAAGCAGCACCTGATGAGTGGGACAGGTTGTTCAATGTTGATTTCTTTATCCAAGTAAAAGATAAATACATCGGGCTTCAAATAAAGCCTATTAACACAGGAATTCAACTACCGGAAATTTTTAAAGAATACGCATTACAAGAAAAGACACATCAAAAATTCACAGAGGTTTTTGGTGGTAAAGTTTTTTATTTATTTTCAGCAAAAATTGGCGACAAAAAAGAAATCCAAAACAAAGAAGTAATTGACGAGATACAAACAGAAATTAAACGGCTCGAACAACTGTAACAAAAGCCACATACCGCCATGGGCAACCCTATTTGACGACAGTGCAACATTGAAACAGATAGTTAAAGGACAGATAAAATGCAACGCTTCACAGAATAAAAAAAGATGTAACCGGCGCCCGCAGTACATTTTATTATAGACGCCCGACTCCCATGCCTACCTATTGCCCGACTTAGAGAGAGGTGACAACTTAAAGCGCATTTTTTACAATAACGGGGTTTAAAAACTTACCTTAGCGACCTAAATAAATACGAGAAAAAAGAATGAATTTATTAGAAACCGGAATTGAAAAAGGCTTAATTTCTTTTGACCCGGAAAAGAACTTTGTAACTTACGTTCACCAAAACAAAAAGCGGAGTTATAGCAATCCCGAAGAGAAAGTTCAGGTTGAAACATTTTTATCTCTCATACTTATTTACAATTATCCGGTAAACCGCATCAAATTATTTCAAACCGTGCAAATTGGTTCGCGGGGTACCGAAGCCGACGTCATTGTTTACGAAGATGATGAATGCGAATGCACATATATAGTTGTAGAGTGCAAAAAAGAAGATATTACCGACCAGGAATTTAATATCGCTGTTGACCAGGCCTACAGCTATGCCGTTGCTGAAGGCGGCAAATATGTTTGGACAACTTCCCGAATTAAGAACCAGTATTATGAAGTTCCTGACAAGAAACCGAAAAGCAGGATTGAAATACCGGATATTCCGCAATTCGGGGTTGACAAACTTGCACCTTACAAATATGTAAAGGGCGGCATTTCGCAAACTGACACCAATGAAATACTAAATCTTGCCAGCGAGCCTGAACCAAATGCAAAACAAAAGTTTTTTGAACTTCAGGTTGTAAGCGAAAGCGAACTGACAAAGATTTTCATTCAATCGCATCAGGCACTTTGGGGCGGCGGACAAAGAAACCCAAGCGTTGCATTTGATGAATTGGACAAACTCATTTTCTGCAAAATTTGGGACGAAAAGCATCCAAGAAAAATTGGCAACCCTTACGATTTTCAAATTTTTCGTGACGAAGACCCGGAAGATTTACTAAAACGGATCAGGAAAATTTATGAGGTTGGCGAGAAAGAAGCTCCCGAAGTTTTCAAAGACGGAATTGCATTATCTGCACAAGAAACGCTGACCATTGTAAAATACTTTCAGCGTATCAACCTCAATAAAACTGACCTTGACAGTAAAGGCAAAGCCTTTGAAACTTTTATGGGCAGTTATTTCAGGGGCGACTTTGGGCAATATTTTACACCAAGGCCCATTGTAAAATTCATTGTTGACAGTTTGCCAATTACGCATAAATCAAGAGTGCTCGACACCAGTTGCGGAAGTGGCGGTTTTTTGCTTTATGCCTTGGACAAAGTGAGAGAACAAGCCAACGAATTTTACGACCGAATTAAAGAAGAAAGAAATCATTACACATATTGGCACGACTTTGCAGAGAAAAACCTCTTTGGCATTGAGATAAACGACCAGATAGCCCGAACTGCCAAAATGAATATGATTATTCACGATGACGGGCACACCAACGTAATTGCATCAGACGGGCTTTTAAGCGACACCGAAATGCAAGCCAAATCGGGAAACAAAGAGTTTAAATACAATTCGTTTGATTTCATCATCACAAATCCACCTTTCGGCAGCAGCATTAAGCAAACCGAAAAGGCTTATATGCACCAATACAATTTAGCCGTTAAAGAAGTGGATTGGCTAAATACAACCACAAGCGGCAAAGCTGCTTTGCGTGACAGCCAAAGCACCGAAGTTTTATTTTTGGAGCAGTGCCACAAGTTTTTAACCGAACACGGTTATTTGGCAGTGGTAATTCCTGACGGTATTCTTACCAACAGCAGTTTGCAATACGTGCGAGATAACATTGAAGAAATGTATCGCATTGTTGCTGTTGTTTCAATGCCTCAAACCGCTTTTAGCGCCACAGGTGCAGGGGTGAAAAGTTCTGTTTTGTTTTTGCGTAAGCACAAGAACAAGCAGACCGAAAAAATCAGCAATCAAAAGGCAAAACTGAAAGAACAAGTAAAAACCGGTAACAATTATATTGCTACCGTTGAGCAATGGGAAAAAGAAAAAGCGGAAGCCATAAAGAAATTGGAAGCAGATGCAAAAGCCAAAAACCCGAAAGCCAACAAAAAGGAAATTACAGAAATGATACAAGCCGATAAATCGGCTGTTCAGTCTGCATTTACCGACAAAGTGAATTTGCTGAAAGAAGAATTGACCGAAAAATACTTTTTGGCAAAACAAAACGCTTTAGACGACTACCCTATTTTTATGGCAATAGCCGAAGATATTGGCTACGATGCCACAGGCAGAAGCACTAACAATAATGAGTTGGTTGAAATAGGCAAAGAGCTGTCAAAGTTTATTGCCCACATTAACAAGACTGAACAATGATTTTTATGATTAAAGTGATTTACTATGATCAAACAAGAGTATAAATATTCGGAACTAACTTCTAAAATTATAAAATGTCCATGTCTGTTCATAGTGCCTTGGGTAATGGTTTTCAAGAAGTAATTTATCAAAGAGCTTTGGAAATTGAAATGATTGATGCAGGATTAACTTTCAATAGAGAGTTTGAAATGCCCATATTTTATAAAGAACAGCAAATAGGCACAAGGCGAGTTGACTTTTTGGTTGAAGGAGTCATTTCTGTTGAGTTAAAAGCTATTTCAAAATTAGAAGATGTGCATTTTGCACAAGCAATAAATTATTTGGAAGCCTATAATCTTGAAATTGGCTTACTTATCAATTTTGGGGAAAACAGTTTGAATTTCAAACGATTAACTAACAAAAAATTCAAACCTCACTAATCAATGCAATCAGAAAAATCAAATAAATCACAGTTCAGACTTTCACCAACACTCAACAAAAGCCGGGTTTTCATTTTGCAAAAAGCGAATTGGAAAAACGCTTTGACCCTTTCTTTTATGTTCCTGAACTTTTGGAACTTGAAAAGAAAGTTTTAGCCAAGAAACCAAAGAAGCTAAGAGATTATGTAAATGGTTTGGCAAGCGGAGCAACACCAAAGACAACAGAAAGTGAAAAATATTATGCTGAAAAAGAAAACGGAGTACCGTTTTTAAGAGTGCAAAACCTTTCGCCAACAGGAGTTTTGGAGTTTGACGATTGCAAATACATCAATGAAGATACACACAATGGAATGCTGAAAAGAAGCCAAGTTTCAGCAGGTGATTTGTTGGTTAAAATTACAGGCGTTGGACGAATGGCAGTTGCATCAGTTGCACCCGAAGGATTTGAAGGCAATATCAATCAGCACGTTTGTGTAATTAAAACAGGAAGCAAAGAAATTAGCGAAACGCTTGCAGCGTTTCTCAATTCTGACATTGGCGAAAAATTGGCAAGCCGAAGAAGCACAGGCGGAACACGACCAGCATTAGATTATCCTGCCTTGCTTTCCATTCCAATAATTGAAGACAAACGCATTTTACAAATTACGGATAAAGTAATTGCTCAAAAGCAAAAGAACGAAGCAGAAGCCGATAAACTACTTTCAAGCATTGACGATTATTTGTTGAAGGAGTTAGGAATAAAATTGCCTGAACCGCCTGAAAATACTTTGAAGAATAGGATGTTTGTTGCTACACTACAACAAATCACAGGGGGTCGTTTTGACCCGAAACTTTATTCTACTCAAAGCAAAGAACTAATTAAATCGCTTTATAAAACGAGCTTTAAATACCAAACATTAAAATCAGTAATCATTCAGAGTTGTTCAGGAGATTGGGGAAATGACGATAAGGATGGTTTTAATGAAAATGAATTTGTTCGTTGTTTGGTAATCAGAGCAACGGAGTTTGACAATAAATTCAATTTAAATGTTGACGGAAGCAGAGCAAAATATCGCTTAATCAACAAGCCGAAATACAAGGCGTTGGACATACGAGCAAATGACCTATTGATTGAAAAATCAGGTGGTAGTGAAAACCAACCAGTCGGCAGAATTGCAATACTGACAAAGGAACTTACAGATAGCTATTCTCTTGGGTTTAGCAATTTCGTTCACAAATTGAGAGTAAACGAAGAAGTTGTAAATCCAGAGTTTGTTTTCAATTACTTAAAGACAATTCATAACATCAAAATCACAGACGTTATGCAAAGTCAAACGAATGGAATTAGAAACTTGATATTAAATGAATATTTGAGCTTACCTATTCCCGTTCCACCGCTTTACAAGCAAAAAGAAATAGCGGAACACATTACAGGCATCAGACAACAAGCCCAACAACTTAAAGACAAGACAGCGGAACTTTTGAAAATAGCGAGTGAAGAAATTGAAGAAATATTATTGCATTAGCCAACGCCAACGGTGGCACTCAATAAAAAAAGCAGAAACATTTTATTGTAACTGCTTGAAAGTAAACGTGATCCGGATTGGATTCGAACCAATGACCTACTGCTTAGAAGGCAGAAAAACATAGAAATCATCCAGAAACAAGATACAACCATAAAAATATAATATATTAATTATCAAATTTTTATAAAATATTTTTTCTATTTGATTTTTCATATTTCCTTTTTTTATTTTATATTTGTGTCGGAAATGTGTCGGAAGTTTTAAAAGCAATTTATAACAATCATTATGAAAAATATATCGGTCACACCGTTTATTGATAGCTATCATCCGCAAAAGGATGATAGATGCAAGATCTCAATTCGTTTAACTTTCCAAAGAAAGAAAAAATATTACCCTACCAAGATTAACCTGACTGTGCAAGAATATGACCGAGTAATGAACGCAAAAAGAAAAACAAATGAAGAAAAGGAAAGCTACAACAAAATAATTGCACTGATCAAGGAAGCTAATGACGCGATTGAAAAAATTCCCGTATTCACTTTTGAAAAGTTCGAAAAACTATTTGTTCAAAATAAGGGTATTACTAATAGTATTTTAAATGCCTACAATGAAAAAATAACAGCATTGAAAGCTAATGACCAAATTGGTACTGCCAATAATTACCAATGCGCAATAAATTCCCTTGGCACATATAAACAAGCATTAACCTATGTTGACATTACTCCGGAGTTTTTAAAAGGCTATGAAAAATTTATGACCGATCATGGAAAGAGTAAAACTACTGTATCAATGTACCTAAGAACATTGAGAACTATACTAAATGAAGCGGTTGCTGAAAACCTGATAGACAAAAGTATTTATCCATTCCGACAACAAAGGAGCGACAAAAAAAAGTATTCTCCCCCTGCACCTAAAAATTTAAAAAGAGCGTTAACAAGAGAGAATTTGGAAAAATTCTACAGTTATAATTCGGTTTTTAAAGGTCTTAATCAGGCCAGGGATTTTTGGGTACTTTCCTACCTCTTGAATGGAATGAATATGAAGGATATACTTTTATTGAGAAACAACAATATTAGAGGCAATCTTCTTATTTATGAAAGAGTAAAAACCAGTGGCACCAAAGAAGAACCCACGAAAATAAAAGCGTCGTTAAAACCTGAGGCATTAACAATAATAAAAAGATATAGCCAACCAAATATAAACCCCGAAGCCTATCTGTTCTCTGTCTTAAATGAAAAAATGGACGCTGCAACAAAACACAGAAGGTCACAAACCTTTATCTTAAACATCAATAAAAATCTCAAAAAAATTTGTCGCGAACTTGATATTCCGGATATTACAACTTATTGGGCCAGGCACACTTTTTCGACGGTTTTAAAAAATGCGGGGGTAAGCGTAGAATTTATTAGTGAAGCACTTGGCCATAGCGATATTAAAACTACCAAAAATTACCTCTCCAGTTTTGAAGACGAAATGATTCATAAAACAACCGATATCCTGACAAGTTTTGAAACAGCCGGATAGGAAATACCTTTTTATTTTTGGAGCAACCTTCTCTGCAACTCAATAATTTCGTCTTTTTGGCGATTGATGATTTGGTCTTTTTCTTCCAACAGCGATTCATATTCAGTAATATTCTTTTCAAAACAAAAAGCATATTGCTTTTTAAGATAGGTGGCCATGTTTGACAACAGAAGGCCGTCTTTTATATTTTTATCAATGGTGTAACCTTTTCTGTATTGCTCTATTGATATTTCTTCGATGGTTTTGCCGGTCGCGGTGCAAATAGTATCCAATACTTTAAACAGTTCGTCCTTCTTAATTTCATATTCCACATCGCCCTTTTTATAAAAGTGGAAGAAATTCCGGATCTGTTCCATCACAGATTTTTCTTTCAGCATCCTGCCGTTATCCTCCAGTAACCAGGAAGCATTAACTCTGAATATGGATATTATATCCATAATTTGAGTTAACGTTGGGAGTAATAATCCTCTTTCTATCTTGCTGTACTGGCTGGCATCAATATTTAATTTCTGAGAAAATTCCAATTGGCTGAGGTTATATAACTTCCTGATTTCCTTTATCTTTTTACTAAATTCCATCGTGTTTTGTTTAGCGGATGAATGAAAATGAGTAGTATTTTTATAAAATTTATTCATTAAATGGAAATAAATTCTATTTTATGATCTAATATTGCATCAAAAATAAGAACTATTTTCTATTTATAACTTTTTATTCTTGTAAATCTTTAAAAATGTCTGACTATGGTACAAAATGAATTACGCCTCATCGACCTGACAGTAGAGCAGCTTCGGTCACTGCTCAAAGAAAGCCTGCCTGCGGCAGTCCCTGCCATTGTAAAGGAAGAAAACGATATCGGCGGCATCGCCCTGGCAAAGGATGTCACTAAGCTTTCTTTTAAGACGATTTACCAGCTTACCTCTAAGCGGATGATCCCATTCTTCAAAAAAGGTAAACTGCTCTATTTCTCCCGTAAAGAACTTGAAGAGTGGATCAGGACAGGTAAAAGGAAGACGATTTCGGAGATTGAAAACGAAGCCCATAATTATCTCATCACCAAAAAAAGAAAATGATGCTGGTTTTTAACCATACAGCTTCTATGCACTATTTGTTATTAAAAGATTTTTTGCTAACCAAAAAAGAAAAAATACAATGAACAGCGCACAGGTAAAACGCATCCCGCTCATTGCATTTTTGGAGGCGCTGCACTTTAAACCTTTAAAAATTAAGGGCAATGAGTATTGGTATAAAAGCCCGTTCCGGGAAGAGCAAACCGCTTCCTTCTCAGTCAATAATAAAAAGAACACCTGGTTCGACTTCGGATCAGGACAAGGAGGTAATATTATCGACCTGGCCGGTAAGCTTTTTAATAAAACCGACATTTCTGAGATTCTTTCCATAATAGACGATAAATCCAGGTCTTTTTCTTTTAGCCCGCAACCTGCTTTTGATGTATCTGAAAAAGACCAGGAAGCAGAAATACTCAAAATAGCCCCGCTAACCAATCCTGCTTTGCTGGATTACTTAGCCGGGCGGAAAGTGGACGGCAGAACTGCACAGCAGTACTCCCGGGAGATTTATTACAGGGTGGATGGCAAAAATTATTTTGCCATTGGTTTTAAAAATGATACAGGCGGATACGAAATCAGAAATAAATACTTTAAAGGTTGTATCCGTCCAAAAGACACAACAACCATAAAGACAGGCCATAACCTGTTGACCATCTTTGAGGGCTTCATAGACTTCCTGTCATACCAGGAAATTTTGAAAGGCATCGAATACCGGATATTTATGGCGAACAGCCGTGAACGAACCTTTCTGAAGAAGATCACTCCTAAAACCGATCTTCTGATCCTGAATTCAGCCATTCACCTGCAAAAAGCTGAAGACACCATCAGAGAATACCCAAAACTCCATTTGTTTTTTGATAACGATCAAACAGGAAGAGTATGTACTACGGGCATAGAGAAGTTGGGTATCCCTTATGAAGACTTTTCCACTTACTACCATAATCACAAAGACCTCAACGATTATTTAAAAACGGAAAACAACAGGCGTGAACAAGACTTAGGCAGTTGCCGGGGCATAAGGCTTTAACCCATCGTATCCTAAAAGTTCAAATCAAATTAGATCACAATTAAAATAATAACAACCATGAAAAAGTTTTACTTCAACTTACAAGCAAAAGGCGGCGTTGGCAAATCATTTCTCACAGCCCTCATCGCCCTTAAAAATGAGGATAACCCAAAAACGTATTTTGTTGACCTGGACAGCTCAGTAAAAACAAGTACGCAGCAATTAAAGTTTTTGAAGGGCAGGACACCACCCCGCTTTGCTTCCATGCATTTGCTTGACAATCGCACTAAGATCGATAGACAACTGTTGTTTGAGAACCTGTACCTGCTTTCGCAAAAAGACTACGAAGAGTTCTACCTCGATTTGGGAGCGCCGGAGAGTGCAGAGTTCCCATCGTTGTTCAGCGCTGATTATACCATCAGTGAGTTCAAACAAATCGCACAGGAACTAAACGCGGAGTTTATCCTGAACATCGTGATCGCGGGTGGAAGCTCTTATGAAGCCTGTACCAACTATCTCGAACGTGTCGCAGAAATTGTAAAGGGTGCACTTGAAATCAATCTTTATATCAACGAAGCCACTTTCATCAATAAAGACAAGATAGGAGAGTTGACCAGTTTTGCAGAACTAAATAATGACATCATAAACGAAACAAGGTTGTTCGGCGATTTTGACAACACCACTTCTCCCCACAAAAACATACTCAAAAAGATAGAAGATGGCGAAAGCCTGAAAAGCTACGCGTTTGTGGAACGTATCAAAATCTTAAAAGAGATCGCTAAAGTATAAACACTACCATGAAAAATAAACCTATACAGAAAAAGGAAATAGATGTTAAAAATCTAAAGGCAGCTATCTATTTAAAATACGAGGTGGACCTGGATGACACGTCCGTTGTAATCCTCTATATTCTAACGGATCAGCAGAATGAAATGTTCAATTCTCAAAACAGAAAGATTGATGCTGC
>MKRO01000060.1:12133-12443 GCA_001896965.1 Sphingobacteriales bacterium 41-5
CGGTATAGTTATGTCCGGCATGTATCTGGAAGATAAAAAAGAAAACCGGCCTGAGATATTAGAATGGTACAAAAACTATTATCATAATACAAAAGACCTTTCGAAAAATCAGGAAGCCGAGTATGTCAAAAAAAACCCAATCCCTGATAAATGATTGGCGGTAATTTAAGCCTATTACATTTCAACAATATTTTTTTTTTGTGGTGGCTCATCATCTTTAGAAAACCGATAAGAACGTCGCTGTCCAGGAGGAGTTGGATTGTTTTCGGATATCTCCCGAATGCTTGCCTGCTTATTTAATTTACGGCGC
>MKRO01000061.1:0-351 GCA_001896965.1 Sphingobacteriales bacterium 41-5
TGGATTATCAGCAAACCCCGGACGGGTACTTGTGCGGGCCGTATAGTATCGACACAAGCGACTGGACATTATTAACGGCAAACGATTTTCAGGCATTACAACACGCAAAACAAACGATATTATGGCAAGCAGTTTAACGCAAAGGCGGGAAAAGATTAACGCATTGAAAGCCTATTGCGCTGGCAATAAAGAACTCCTGTTAAATATTCAGAATAGCGGCGTTGTTGTCGTTCTAAAAGACATGCAGGACGTTAATGATAGCGAAGATGTAAAAAGAGCCGGGCAACTACACAAGCATATTTTTATAATCCCTGACAATTACCGCGATGAAAAGAGAGGATAAAATAAAAC
>MKRO01000061.1:549-1461 GCA_001896965.1 Sphingobacteriales bacterium 41-5
TGCAGGCTGGATATTATGCAAAGAAATTGAAAGCGATGAACAAGCAGAATTATTACTACGGCATTTTACGGATGCTGGCAGCGTATCGGGCTAATGACGTTGTAACGCTGGTAGATGAACTGGAAAGGTTTTGTTTTATTCATAGCGTGGCTTTTCCTATTTCAGCAGACTTCGGGCAACTTGTGTTTTTTCCCGAAGGTATAAGCCATCAAGTTGATGGCGTTACGCATTATACCCGACTGTACGCCGATAAACCAAAGGCAAAGAGGTTTGAAGGTTTGCAAAAAGTTTCATAATGACAAAATCAGAGGTTGCAGTTTTTGAAAAAATCATAAAACATTCTTACCCAGTGGTACATGCACAGGCGTATGAGGTTATACGGGCCGCAAAACCTGTAAACGATATTGCCGACCTGAAAAAACTAAGGCAACTATTTGGTGAACGGGCTATAAAAGAGCGGCATTTGTTTATTGCCATAGCCTTAAAATACATTTACCCGAACCTTTACGGCGCAAAAACACCCTTTTTCCGGTTTGAAGGATTCACCGGAGAGGTAGCAAGGTTGACAGGCGACCATGTTAGCAATACTTCAAAGAAAATCAGGGACGTGCTGATATGGCTGCACTCAAACGCTGACGATTTTAGAGATAAAGCGGACGCGGAGTTTGACAGGATATTTGATAAATGCGAGCCTTGCCCCGGTTTTTGAAAATGTTTGCAAATGTTACAAAAATATAACCGCTCATTAGGGCGGTTTTTTTGTGCCAAAAACGAAAAAAAGCAGCCAATTTGCTACCTTTTTTGCTACCTAATTGTATAAATTATTGATTATCAACCTAAAAAGCGGAGAGAGAGGGATTCGAACCCCCGGACCTGTTACAGTCAACGGTTTTCAAGACCGCCGCATTCGAC
>MKRO01000061.1:1496-6413 GCA_001896965.1 Sphingobacteriales bacterium 41-5
CGCATTCGACCGCTCTGCCATCTCTCCGGGCGCAAAATTAGGGGTTGACGGTCTTGCGGCAAAAATTATTTCTTAAATTTTTAATACCCATTTATACAAAAAGAAAAACCTGCTTTGAAAGCAAAACAGGTTTTCTGATTTTTATCTTAGAATAAAGGTTTGCTCTTAGAAATCAAATTTCAAACGAACTCCCACGCCGGTGTAGTTCAGCTTTTGTTCACTTACTTGCTTCATGGGTACTTTTATGAATGGTTCCACCGAAACGGAGTTTTTATTCGATACTTTTTGTTTGAATCCCATGGCAACATTATAAAAGCCCAGAAAAGCACCGTTGTCGTTGCTCGATGTTTGATACGCCGGTTTTGATTCTTCTACCAAACTTGAATAGCCTTTTACATCGCCCTTTGCGTCTAAAACAGCCGCGCGCGAATTCAGGTCGCTCACAATCTTTTTGGTATTTTCACCATTCATTACAAACAACCCCGAAACACCGCCTGTTGCATAAATCTTGTTGTTTACATTATACGTTACCTCAACCGGAACATCAATGCCCGAAATCCATGATTCAACCGACTGAACGTACGGAGCGCTTGGAGCGGCAATAGTGTTACTTGCCACAGCGCTTTTTGCGTATGAGCTAACGCCGATTGTAGCCTCCATCGCCAGCGTATTTGGCTGCGGCGGAGCGTCAAAATTTTTGGAGCTGGAAACTTTCGTATAAGCAATACCCGAGCTGACCCGAATTTTGTTGCTTATTGCGTAACCTAAAGAATAACCGTATCCCATATTCACGCCGGCATCGCTGAAGTTGGGTGAAACATAAAGGCTGGACAACCATTTGCCCGGCTTATCTGCCTTTTCCCTTGTTTGATTGGGCTGGCTGTTTACGGCTACCGCATTATTATTTTGGGGAGCCGGATTTTTGGCAACATTCGTTTCAATACCGCCTTGCCAAAAAGGTTTGTTTGCCGGTTTATCTTCTACAGGTTGGGTTTGTTGCTTTTGAGGCGCCGGTTGTGATGCAGCTATGGATGGGGTAGGAGTTGGAACGGAAATAGGTATAGGTTTCTCATCTCTATCGTCAGCTTTAGCCATCACCTCGGGCTGTGTAAAGATTTCGTTGATTATTGGTGAAGGTGAAAATTGCTTTTGAGGGTTATTGAAATCGTTTTTGTGGGCAATATTGTTTTCAGGCACCGGCAGTGTTACTGTGTTCAATGTATCAGCTAAAATTGTTTGACTGTCTTTTGCCGGTTGCGTATTAATATCTGTTTTCACAACTGATTCGTTATCGCCGATTGTTTTTACTGTATTTGGAGCATTGAAATACTGTAATAACAAAACAGCGCCTATTAATACTGCGGCAGCCGCAGCGGCCCATTTCCAGAATGGAATTACCGGCGTTGGCTTCTTCGTCACGCTCTTGCTGGTATTTTTGGCAGTAAAACGCTCCCAGGCTCCTTCATCGTAAGGTTCCTCATGTGCGAGCAGCGTGCTTTTTATTTGCTCCAAAAATTCGTCTCTTGGCTCTTGCATGATTTTTTAAATATTTTTTACATAAAGGGCTTTCAGTTTTGTTTTAGCCCTTGATAAATATACCCTGCACACATTCACGGGAATCGCCAGCATCCCGGCAATTTCCTCGTGACTAAATCCTTCAATCTCGTATAAATTAAATACTGTTTTTTGCGTTTGGGGTAGCTTGTTCAGCAAGGCCAAAATATCTCTGCCTTCGCTGTTTTCTGCCGGGTTGCTCCGCAGAAGGTGTGGGGTGTGGTTTTCATTAATTTCTTCCACTCCAAAATTTATTTTCTTCCTTCTTAAAGAATCGATTGCCGTGCGCGACGCGATTTTTGCAATCCAGCTTTTGAAAGAAACACAGAGGTCAGCAGATTCCGATGTGCCGTGAAAGGTGTCAAGATGTGAAAAAATTTTTACAAAGCTGTCATTCACTAATTCTTCCGCCGTATGGTAATCCTGCACATAACGAAGCACCACGCCCTTTATATAGCCATAATAGCTTTTATAAAGCGCCTCTTTCTGTCGCTGTTTTTCGCTAACGCAACCCTTAATTATATTTTCCAGTTCGGCGTTACTTGAAACCAATCCTAAAGCTTAAGTCAAATTTTATTTTATGCGGGCACTCGCGGGCTCCTTTTTATATTCTTAGCCAGCGGGGCTATTCACTTATAAACCTCTCCACCTTGCACTATAAACTATGGCCCGTTCACTCCCCGTGTTCGCGCCTTTTCACTCCCTGTTCTAAAATCGTAAATCCGATTGGTTAACCCGCCCCGCCCCCCGGAACGGATTTTCAAAGAAAAGCCTGCTAAGGATTCAGAAGGCCGATCTTTTGGGTATTCGGATTACACGCTAATGCCAAAAAATTGTCAGTCTTGACTTTGCTTCACTGTTAGGCAACGACCCCAATCCTGTTGACCAAACAGTATAGTAATTTCCGCTTACCAGGTTTATTCCCTTCAATTGCAAAAAAGCGTCTTTACTACCCGAGCGGCTCACCTCGAGCGTGACATTGTTTGCCGCCCTGACGCTTATAAAATCTCCGGCCGTTTTAAAGGCAATATTTGTTGCTAAAGGCGTACTGCTGCCTCCAACGTATAAATCAAGGCTGCCTAAGTCAGGACTCATATTTGCAAAGCGGATCCTTACCGAATCGGCTCCCGGAGCCCGGCTGCTATCACGAACCAGTACCGCATCGGTTTTACCCGGTATATCTGTGATGAACACCGTATAATTCTTATTTTGTTGTAGCGTTATGTTTTTTGCCACCAGCGTATCACTTGACCCCTTCAAAAATGCGGCAAACCTCCTTTGACCCGAAAATGCATTGAGATAATTTACCCTGTCGGTAAAATTAAAGACGTCAATATTTACTCTGTTATCATTAAAAGCAAACTGCAACGAACCTGTTTGAGGGGCTGCGTGCACAACGCTTACAAAAGCAACGTTCCCATTTGGTATTTTTTGCCCGTTGGCAGACATATCCCCTTTACTGCATGAAAGCAGGGCAACGAGGATAAACAAAGAAATACTAAAGATCAAAAAACGAAAATCTTTCATCATATTTATTGGTTGATGGCATCGGTTAAAATGCAAAATACATCATTTAACTGCTTACCATGATCCTTTTCAATTAATAGAACGTAATTTTTGGGCAAAACGCAACAGGTAGTACAAAAAATATTTTTTGATTTTTTCTGTGCTATATTTCTGATAATAAATGAATTGTTACCAGGCCTTTTAATTGAAAGTTTGCCTGATAGTGCATTTTTTTTACGCTCTTCTGCAAGTCAATCCTTAAAAAGCCAATTGTATTTTCAGCAATTTTCTTATTTCTGTTATTTCTGCCGGAATTAACGCCCAATCCGTTGGAATTTTTGGAAGAATATTCGATGCATTAACAGCGTAACAAATTGAATCTTCATTAATTACAACGATGGGCAATAATTCTAATTTAGATTCCGCTTAACGGCAATCCGATACATAATTTACATTTATAGCAACCAACTTTTGACAGGGAGCATTTTAAAACAGTCAACCCGGGCAATCAGAAATTAGGTCCGAGCTGATCGGCACCTTTGCGTTATCCTGCCAATTGAAGTGTATCTTTACCGCTTATCATGACAATTCTTGTTTTTGTAATCATTCTTTTTATCGGCGCTTATTTTGCAGGTTTTGTGGGCTCACTAACGGGGCTCGGCGGCGGCGTGATCATCATTCCTTTGCTAACGCTTTTGCTGGGCGTTGATATTCATTACGCTATTGGAACGGCGCTGGTCGCTGTGATCGCAACTTCAACAGGATCGGCAGCGGCTTATGTAAAAGAAGGGATTACAAATTTACGATTGGGCATGTTGCTGGAGATTGCAACAACGATCGGAGCGATTATCGGTGCGATGCTGGTGGCCTATTTTAATCCGAATGTGATCGCTGTGATTTTTGGGATTGTATTGATCTATTCTGCGATCAATTCTTTCAGAAAAAAGCAGGAGCATCATTTGAAAGAATCCAGCAAAACCGCGCTGGCATTGAAATTGAACAACAGCTACCCTTCGAAAGCGGGCAATATTGAATACGGCGTGAAGAATGTATTAGGTGGTTTTAGCATGATGGGAATTGCGGGAATGTTGTCTGCATTGCTGGGCATCGGTTCCGGTGCCTTGAAAGTTTTGGCGATGGATATCATCATGAAAGTTCCGTTCAAGGTTTCCACAACCACAAGTAATTTCATGATGGGAGTTACTGCCGTGACCTCGGCGATCATTTATTTGCAGCGTGGTTATATCATTCCGCAAATTGCAATGCCTGTTACTATCGGGGTTTTACTGGGCGCCCTTACCGGTTCCAGAATTTTGATCAGGTCTAACCCGGGAAAACTAAGAATATTTTTTGCAGTGGTAATTTTATTCCTCGCACTGAACATGATGTTTAACGGGTTCCGGGGAAGGTTTTAAGACAGAGGCCGACTTCTGGTTGAAAGTGAATATTTTTTAAAGATGGTAAATATTTTAAAATGGTTACAGAAGACCTAAAAGCTAAGGATAAAAATCTTGCACTTGTAATTGGCAACGTGATGCGGTGGGGCGTGATCGTTTCCTTATCGCTCACTTTTTTAGGTGGCCTTTTATATATTTTATCGCATCCGCATGAAATTATTTCTTACAAAGAGTATATAGAAAAAGACTATTCAGTTGCAGAAATCCTGGGCAAAACTTTTTCGGGCTTATTACATTTCGACGGCGAATCATTAATCACCTTTGGCATTTTGTTATTGTTTGCCACGCCAGTCCTGCGCGTTCTGTTTTCGCTGATTGGGTTTATTCTTGAAAAAGATAAACTCTATATTTTAATTACTTTGATTGTGCTTGCGATAATTTTTATCAGCCTTAGCGGCGG
>MKRO01000061.1:6593-7039 GCA_001896965.1 Sphingobacteriales bacterium 41-5
TTGCATCATGGGCTTTTTCAGCCAGGGTATTAGCTTCATCTTCTGCGTCCGCAGCAAGTTTTTCTGCTTTATCCGCAGCGTTGTCTGCCGCGTCTTGGGCATCATCTTTCACACCATTGGCTTTGTCGGTGATCTTATCCCAGGCGTCTTCCGCTTTATCCTTAGCGTCTTCCGCTAATTCTTTTGTTTTATCCCAGGCCTTTTCAGCGCCTTCTTTTGTTGCATCCCATGCGTCCTGTGCTGCATCTTTTGCTTTGTCCCAAACACTTTTGTTTTCTTCCATGGTTTTAATTTTAGGGGTGAAAAAATATTTAAAAATAAATATCTACATAATCCGTTAGGCCATCATTTTCGCAACTTGCCATATTTTGCAAGCGCCAGTATTTACGGCCCTGAGTGGAGAGGAATGTCTGCTTACCTTTTTTCACACAACTTTCGTTAGTCTC
>MKRO01000061.1:7113-11346 GCA_001896965.1 Sphingobacteriales bacterium 41-5
CCGTCAAATTCAAGTTCCAGCGGCGTTATCATTATCAAAGCACCATCAATTTTTAATGTCTGGCCATTGCCTCGCTGAGGACCACTTATCGAGTAGGAATTTGTACCGGTTTTTTTAATCACCGCTTTGCCGGGCCTATCCCAACTAATCCATTGCAAGGTTAAATGATGTGTGCCCGAAATGTCAGGAAGTTCCTGAATGTCTTTTGGTTTATCAGGCTGCCCTTCACCTTTACCGCTTTCATCGCCGTGATCCGCCGGAGGGTGTGTGATTCCCTTATTTTCCTTTTCGATATAAACGGTATCTGTCGCCGGCTCATTTTCACTTCGTGTATTAACATTACAACTCAAAAAGAGGAGCGTAGCCAACGGTATTAAAAATATCTTGTGCATATTTGTTGGTATCTAATCCCGTGCCAATTAAATCATTAACCTGTTAAATAAAAAAGTGTTGCGTTCAAAACACAACACTTTAACTGATTTATTTTTTGATTGAAAATGTGCCCGGCGCTACCCTTTATTTTTTTGTTATAAAAGCCGGCTCAGATAATAGTTATTTCAATTTGAACCTGAAACCCAGGTAGGCCATTCTTTCCGTTACCGGCCCCCAAACCAGTGAACCGTCAAAATACTGGCTGAATGGATTGGCGGCATCAAGGATTGGATTTTTTTGCCTGAAACCCGTCAGGTTTTCGCTGCCAACGTACAATTCCAGCCTGGGGTTTATTTCCTTTGATATTTGAGCTGCCATTTGAACGTACGAAGGTGACTGTGTATCTAACTGAAATGCTGCAGGGTTACTTGCCGTATTTGGAATTCTTTTGGTGCTCAGCCATTGTGTAGTATAATCAAATTTCCATTTGTTATTGGTTTCATATGCCAGGTTGATGAACGCCCTGTGCTTCGCAACGAAAGGCTTTTCGAGCAATTGATTGTGATAAGTGGTCTTCACATCCAGCCAACGGTAGGCCATGCGAACTTCAAATTTTCTGATGAGTTCGTAATTCAACTCTGCCTGAATGCTGTTGGAATAAGATTTCCCCACCAAATTGTAAAACTGAATTTTTTGCGGGCTTGCATCAAAATCAACTACGGTTTGATTTTTGAAATTGGTGTGATAACCGTCAAGGGCGATCGAACCATTACGGTTGTTGAGCTTGAAATTGTGAATGAAATTAATGCCGTAATTCCATGCTTTTTCCGGCTCCAAACCAAAACCGTAATTATTGGTTGGATTGAGAATTTCAAATTGCCTTGCACTAACAAACGCCCCGGCATTTTCCGCTAAAATATTTGCCACCCTGAAACCTGAACCTGCAGACATGCGAAGGTTTGTTTTAGCCGTGAAATCGTATTTTAAATTAAATCTCGGCGTAGTGATCAATCCGTAGAGGTTGTGGTAATCCATCCTTACGCCGGCGATAGCTGAAAATTTATCGGGTGCGGTGTAAGTATACTCAAAAAAGGCGCCCGGCACAATTTCGTTTCTTTTGTAATGAATACTTTGAAAGGTTTCATTAAAGTTGTCATTGGTTAAACCGAAGCCCGTCCTGAATTTATGATCAGAAGTTCCGATTATTGACTGGTAAATCAAATTTGCATAAACTGATTTTTGACTGCCGTCATATTTTCTCAGGCCATAATAAGAATCATTGTTGTAAAGGCTTCCCGAAAAAATGAACCCAAGGCTTTTGTATTTGTGCTGGGGGAAAACATAGCCCAATTTCCCGGTGAAGGTATATTGCTCCACATCAATGCCCACGCCGTAATGATTGGTTGTGAGTTTATCGGTGGATGGATCAAAATTTAACTGCCCCGCCTGCCTCTTATCATTCAACGCTTTAATTGCAAACTGGCCGATCCACCCATTGTTGTCCATGTATTTCCAGCGGTTAATTACATTGAATTGCCTGCCGATGGGAAAATCTATAAATCCATCATTATTGATATCATTTTTTACAAAGGTTGTATTGGCATGGGTAAGCAAACCCGTGCTCCACTTATCATTAACCTTTTGCGCTAAATTGATATTCGCTTCAAGCCTGCCCATCGTATTGGCGTAGGCGTTTACAAAGAGTTTTTCGCTGTTGTCAGGTTTTTTTTCTTCTACATTTATTTGCCCTGCGATGCTTTCATAACCGTTCACTACTGATCCGGTTCCTTTGGTTAGTTGTATGCCTTCAATCCACGGGCCCGGAATAAAAGTTAACCCATAATTTCCCGGCAGGCCTTTAATTTCGGGAACATTTTCAGTAAGCAATTGCGTGTAATTTCCCGAAAGGCCTAACAATTGAATTTGCTTAATGCCGGTTACGGCATCGCTGTAGCTTACATCAACCGAAGGGCTGGTTTCAAAGCTTTCAGAAAGGTTACAGCAGGCAGCTTTCGTCAATTCCTTTGACGTCATGTTGATCGTATTTAAAATACTCATGGTTGACACATAGGTTGACTGCGGCCGCGACGTTACGATCACTTCCTGCAAATTACCGTTAGCTGCATTTTTCAAAATAATGGTGAACATTTCGGGATTACGAACGCTAATTGTGTCGCTGTTAAAACCCACATAACTAATCAGCAGGTGCGTTGGCAGGTCGGTTTCTAATTTAAAAACACCTGTACTGTCTGTTATAAAATATTGATTGGAATGCAGGCTTTTTACCGTAGCATTAGCGATGGGGTTGAGTTTTCCCTTAACGGTTTCTTCAAGAACCACACCCGTGATGATTTGCTTTTCTTTTGCGGGCGCCGCACCGGGATCAACCGTTCTGTCGTAATGGCAACAGGCCGGAAGATTTTTATAAACATCATCCGGGGCTTTAAATTCACCGTTGTCATGACCGGCTTCGGCTATTTTTTTTTGAATTTGTTGTTTGGAGGTTTTTGTGCTATCGTAAGTGATGGTTAGCTGGTGAGTAACCACATTCCATTTTGCCGTGATAGCTTTATTGTCGAGCGCAGTATTTTCTATTCTTTCCTTACACATTTCACAGGCGCCGGAAACGCCGAATGTTTCGGTTGCCTGGTTTTTCTTTTGCGCGAGTAACGAGGTGCTGCTGCACAGGTATAAAAGTATAAATAAATATTTTGGATTCATATTTTAGAAACTTTATGATTTTTTGATTTCATGATTGCCTCAAAAGAGCTAATCAAAATGTACGAAAACGTTTAACGATGCCTTCCTTCGTTGAGAAAGTGGTGACAAAGTTTCTAAATCCTGAAGTTTCGTTGCAAAATATTTAAAGACGTGTTGGTACCGGGAGGCGGCTTGTTTTGGTACCAGCCGAAGCATACCGAAGATTCGACCCGGTCGCTAATTTCAAAATAATTGGTTAAGGCCGGCTTCAAAAACAGAAGGGGTTCAAAAACAATCTGTTGGCTAAACTGCTGGTCGGCAGAAACTTTTAGTTCTACTTTTTCATTTTTACAGCAATCCTTTCCATCCTTCATTAAGCATTTATGGGCAACCGGCGGATTGAGGTTGATGGTTACCTCTTTTAATTTACCACAGCAATAAAAATAGTTCAGGCTCACGCCAAAAGTGGCGAGGCTGTAAAACAATAAAACCGCTATGATGGTAAATTTTTTCACGCTGCAAAGATAATTACAAAAAAGTTAACGGATTGTTTAGCAATTGCTGATTTGTTACACCACCCATTTTTAAAGTTTTCAAAAGATTACCTGTTTACTTCCACAACTTATTCGATACCGGCCTGTCTGCTTTATTGGTTCCAAACTTAGACGGCGTACTACCCATGTAAAAAACCAGTGTACCACCTTTCATAACCTCACTATGGGTAATAAAGGATCTTTTGTAAGGCTTCCCGTTCCAAGTTACTTTCTGAATGTAAATATTGTTTTTGTTGTTGTTGATGGCTTTTACGGTGAATTTTTTATTGCCCGGTAAATTGATGGTAGCATTATTCACAGCCGGTGAACCGAAAACATAAGCCCCGTTTGCAGGGTTTACCGGATAAAAACCCAGTGCTGAAATTAAATACCATGCCGACATTTGCCCTACATCCTCATTGCCGCTGAGCCCGTCGGGTTTATCAGTATAAAAATCTTCAAAAACCTTACGTACCCATTTTGCTGTTTTCCATTGCTGGCCTGCAAACGCATACAAATAAAGAATGTGGTGCCCCGGCTCATTGCCGTGTGCGTAGTTGCCGATGAGGCCGCTGATGTCGGGCGAACTCTCCGCATCCAGCGCTGCTTTCACAACGAAAAGAGAATC
>MKRO01000061.1:11394-12146 GCA_001896965.1 Sphingobacteriales bacterium 41-5
TTCAACGTCCTGCGGAACCAGCCAGGTGTACTGCCAGGCATTGCCTTCAGTATAATCATCATCCCGGTGTTTTGAAGCCAGCGGGTCAAATGGCGTACGCCAACTGCCATCGGCCATTTTACCTCTTGCAAACCCGCTAGATTTATCAAAATAAAGTTGGTAAAGTTTTGAACGCTTCATGAAATATTGGTAGTCATCCGGCTTCCCTAATTTTTGTGCCATTTGTGCAATCGCCCAGTCGCTGATGGCGTATTCCAGTGCTTTAGCTACTGATTCATTCACTTTATCGGCAGGAATATATTTCAGTTCCTGTATGTATTCAATGCCATCGTGTTTTTGCATAGCCGATTGTTTCACCGCTTCGTAGGCGAGGTTTACATCGTAATTCGACCGGAAACCTTTTAAGTACGCATCTACCAAAACAGGAACCGAGCTGTAGCCCACCATGGTATTGGTTTCATTGCCATGCAAATGCCACACCGGAAGTTTGCCCTGTTGTTTGTAAATAGCGAGGAAGGTTCTGATGTAATCTTCCACGCGATCAGGAAAAATAATTGTGGATAGCGGATGCCACGCGCGATAGGTATCCCACAAAGAAAAAGTGGTATAATTTTTAAACCCGGGATTTGCGTAAACTTTTTTATCGGTTCCGCGGTATTCGCCGTTTGCATCATTGAATAGTGATGGTGCAATCATGGCGTGATAGAGCGCGGTATAAAAAACTTTCATGGTGTGCGGATCGGCATCCACTT
>MKRO01000061.1:12161-13114 GCA_001896965.1 Sphingobacteriales bacterium 41-5
CTGCGTTCCATTTCGCGTCAGCTTTTGCAATGGTTCCCGTAAAATCCCAGGCGGATATTTCCTTTTTAATATTATCGAGCGCGTTGTCGAAACTCACGGGCGAAATGCCAACCTTCATCCGCAGTACATTGCCTGTAATATTGGCGAAATTCATGGAAGCCCTGATATGCCTTGCTTTGACCTCTTTGGCGCCCGTGAGCAGGGCGGTGGTGTCAAAAAGGGAAAGGCTTGAAACAGGTTGCGAAAGTTCAATAGCAAAAAACACCCGCTGATCGTTGGCCCAGCCTTTTGAAAAACGATAGCCCACAACGGTGGTTGGGTTCAATTGCTGAATATAAGTTTCGGTGGGAGCGTCCCAGCCAATGCCTTCGGCAAGGTCAACAATTACATGCGGCGTTTCGGCGTTGGCCGGAAAAACATACTGATGAAACCCCACGCGCTCGCTTGCAGTAAGTTCTGCTTTGATGTTGTATTTATCGAGTAAAACGCTGTAATAACCCGGTTTTACCACCTCGTTGCTGCGCGAAAAAGTGGAAGTGTACCCGTTTGTGAAATCCTTTTGCGATCCTTTTTGAGTAATAATTTTTCCGGTGGCGGGCATCACAAGAATATCGCCCAGATCACCAATGCCGGTACCGCTCAAATGTGTATGCGCGAACCCTACGATATTATTACTGCTGTAATGATAGCCGCTGCACCAATCCCATCCGCTTTCAATATTGGTGGGGCCAAGTTGCACTGCGCCAAAGGGCACATTTGCGCCTACAAAAACGTGGCCATGCGCGGCTGAGCCAATATAAGGGTCAACGAATTTTGTAAAGTTTGGTTGGGCAGTTGCAAATAAAGAAATACTAATAAATAAAGCTGTCATTAATTTTTTATGCATAACCGGCAATTTAGGCAAAGATAAAATTTAACGTGCAGGTCTGCAACGAGAAAAATATATGCCGTAG
>MKRO01000061.1:13131-15218 GCA_001896965.1 Sphingobacteriales bacterium 41-5
GAAATTGGTAAGAGGAATAACCGAAGTTTCAGTTGTTGAAGCGAACAACGACAATTGACTTTTCTTTAGTCTTCTTTTGTCGTAATATTAACTACGCCGTTTGCACCACGTACACCGTAAATAGCGGCGGCTTTTGAACCTGTGAGCAATTCTGATTTAATAATGTTTTCAGCAAATAAGATTTGATGGTTTTCGACGGTATAGCCAATCACGCTATTATTTGTAAAGCGAATGCTGTCCTGCGATACACCATTAATGATGAACAATGGTTGTTTTAGTGATTTGGTAGCATAGTCGCGTATAGCAGGTTTCAAGTTGTTTTTATGGTTTGAGGTTTTTTGTTCACTGAGATGAATTTCTTTTTCTTTCAGGGTAATGATAACGGCGCCGTCTTTTGCTCTTTCGCCAAATAGTTTTTCAGATAATGCTGATTTAACTATTTCGATAGTTTCTATGTCATTCGGCTTGAACTCGGAAAGGTTAACGCCGTCTGAAATCACCCCGTCTAAAAAGAAAACAACCTTTTGATGTTTATTTCCGCACCCGCAATTGATTATTATATTTTTAGCAGGATTATTTATAGCAGCCGAATCAATAACGATGCCCTGTAATTTTTGTTGTAATGGTTGAGAAAATAAATAGCCGGCGGCACATGTTAGTGCAACGTGAAGAGTAGTTTTTTCATTCGTATATATTTTTATGCCCGCCCGGCTGAATGCCGTTCCGATGGGTTTTTAATGATCGGATGCCTGCCTGCCAGTCAGACAGGGAACTTCGCATGTACATATTCTCCCGATTACTACCGGGATGAGAAAAAATTGTCATGCTGCGTTTCATGTTTTTTTAAGTGATGCCCGCGGAAACTAAATTACATAATAAAACCTCACAAATTTTTAAAATTATTTGTAAGGTTTTTAAATGCCTTATCCTAATCTTGTCTAAGCTTCTTCCACAACTTCTTTTCTGTGCGCTGCCACAATTTCTTCCTGTAAATTAGAAGCAACCGGAATGAAGCCATTAAATTGGGATGTAAAGCTGGCGCGGCCCTGGGTTAAAGAGCGCAGGCTGTTTGAAAAACCGACCATTTCTTTCTGTGGCACTTTTGCAGTAAGTTTTTGATAACCGCCTGCAGAGTCCATTCCCATAATCATGGCGCGGCGGGTTTGCAATTCACCCATCACATCGCCCATTAGCGCATCCGGCACAGTTATCTCAAGCTGATCCACCGGTTCCATTAATTTAGGTTGAGCATCCAGCACCGCGTTACTGAAGGAACGGGCGCCTGCAATTTTGAAGGAAATGTCGTTGGAATCAACCGGGTGCATTTTGCCATCAAACAACATCACGCGCACATCGCGCACATACGACCCGCTCAAAGGCCCGTTGCTCATGCTTTCCATGATCCCTTTTAAAACAGAAGGAATAAAGCGTTGGTCAATTACACCACCCACAATGCAATTGTAGAAAATAAGTTTACCGCCCCATTCCAGGTCAATTTCTTCCTTGCCTCGCAGGCTAAAACCTTCCGGTTCGGCAACGCCTTCATACCAGGGCTCAATTTTTATACGCACTTCGGCAAATTGCCCTGCACCGCCGGATTGCTTTTTGTGACGATAAAATGAAATAGCAGGTTTTTGTACGGTTTCACGATAAGCCACTTTAACATCTTCAAACCGAACCGCAATACCATATTCATTCTTTAAAATATATTCAAATACTGCAAGGTGCAGATCGCCCTGGCAACTCAATACCCATTGTTTTAGTTCTTTTGAAAAACTAAGGTTGTAAGTTGGGTCCTGCGAAACGATCTTCTTAACCACTTCAGTTAATTTATCTTCTGCCGCTTTATTATCGGCAAACAGCGCCTTTCTCACTTTTGCCTGAGGGAACTCCATCGGCACAATTTCAACATCAAAACCTCTTTCGTGTAACGTGGTATTGGTTTCAACATCTTTTAATTTAATAGTGGCGCCAATATCACCCGCCACTAATTTGTCAACCGGGTTACGTTTATTACCATCAACTATAAAAATATTATTGATGTGCTCTTCTTTTCCGGTAACCGCATCAATAAGTGTCTGGCCGTT
>MKRO01000061.1:15287-15752 GCA_001896965.1 Sphingobacteriales bacterium 41-5
ATATTGTGTTTTAAAAACAAATGCAGTTGTTGGTTTTGATTGATCGTAAGAAAGTTCTTTACCGTTAGCAGTTGTGAACGGCGGTTTATCAACTGCTGAGGGAGCTACATTGTCAATGAACCCCATCAAACGGCCACTGCCCATATTTTTTGAAGCTGATAAACAGAATACGGGAAAGAAGGAACTGTGTGCCATGCCGCTTTTAATTCCTTCCCGCAGTTCGTCTTCATCAAGCGTTCCTTTATCAAAGAAGGTTTCCATTAATGATTCCTCGTTTTCCGCAGCTTTTTCAACCAACTCATTGTGCAGTTCATTGGCTTTATCTATTTCATGTTCGGGGATAGGAAGTTTTTCGGGCTTGCCACCTTCATCTTTAAAAACATACATCTGCATTTTCAACACATCAATAATTGCAATGTGGCCATTGTGCTTTACCGGGTACTGAACCTGCACCACATTGTTGCC
>MKRO01000061.1:15767-27762 GCA_001896965.1 Sphingobacteriales bacterium 41-5
ACTGTTCTTTCAGCGAATTTATCGCTTTGTCAAAGTCGGCATAGTCATGGTCAATCTGGTTGATGGCGAAAACCAATGGCTTTCTAAAACGGTTAATGTAGTTCCAAATCACTTCCGTACCAGGCTCTACGCCTTGTTGCGCATTTATAACCATTACGATCGTATCAGCGGCTTTCACGCCCTGTACAATTTCGCCAATAAAATCATCAAGGCCCGGTGTATCAAGAATGTTGATCTTATAATTGCGCCATTCCGTATGCACCAGCGTTGTAAACACGCTCATTCCTCGTTCCTTTTCAATTCTTTGAAAATCTGACACTGTATTCCCCTCAGCGACGGTACCTCTTCGATTGATCAAACCCGCTTCGAAAAGCATCGATTCAGTGAGCGTTGTTTTACCTGCGCCGTGGGCTCCCACAAACGCAATGTTTTTAATGTGTTTTTGATCAAATGTTTGCATATGTCAGGTTTTTTAAAATTATTAGCTTTAAAAATACAGACTTATTATTTAATATCCTTCTTCGCTCAACTGCAAAAATGCCAAAATGATAAAAAACAGGTTTTGGGATATGAAACGTCAGGGTTGTTAAAATAAAAGGAATGTGGCGTTTTATTTTGGCGAAATAAAGGAAGGCTTTTATTTTGCAGCAAATCAGATTGAACTTATGAGAGCCTTTTTGATAGTGACTTTGTTCATGGTTTTTTATGGTGCTTTTAATAATGTTGCTGCCCAGGTAGCGCGCGCTACCCTTTTTGGTTATGTTGAAGATGAGGCAACCGGCGAGAAATTGCCGGCGGCTACTATTATTGTTGCTGAAAGCGGTACCACAACAAATAATTACGGTTTTTACACAATCACATTACCCACTTCAAAAATCAGGGTGATTATTTCAAGCGTGGGCTATAGCCCTGTGGAAAAGGACATTGATCTTTTTTCAGATGTTCAACTGAACGTAAAATTGAGAGCTGCAACCAGCATGGATGAAGTGATTGTAACAGCCGCGCGTTCACCGGCTATTCAATCGCAAACGCAAATGAGCCGCGTAACCGTGCCTGTTGAAATGATTAAAAGCATGCCGCGTTTTTTGGGGGAAACTGATGTTTTAAAAACGTTGCAATTGTTGCCGGGTGTATCGCAAGGCGCAGAAGGTACCAGCGGAATTTTAGTGCGTGGTGGCGGGCCTGAGCAAAACCTGATATTGCTGGATGGCACACCCATTTACAATCCGTCACACTTGCTCGGGATATTTTCAACGTTTAACGGGGATGCTATAAAAAATGTGGAACTATACAAAGGTGGCTTCCCGGCGCGGTTTGGAGGTAGGCTTTCGTCGGTGGTTGACCTTGTGATGAAGGATGGGAACATGAAGGAATTTCACGGAGAAGGCTCTTTGGGCTTACTTGCTTCGAACCTGACTTTGGAGGGGCCGATAAAAAAAGATCGAACATCGTTTCTCGTTTCTGGCCGAAGGACCTATCTCGATGTTGTAGGCAAACCTATTGCCAAAAACAATTCTAATGGTGAGCTTGATGACTTTACTGCCTATTTTTATGATCTCAATGCCAAATTGCATCATGTGGTTTCTGATAATGATAGAATTTTCGCAAGCTTTTTCAGCGGGCAGGATGTGTTCAAAGTAAAAAGCAAATACGAACACGAAAGAGTCAGGGAATCTACTGATTCAAGGATCATCTGGGGAAACATGATTGGAACAGCAAGATGGAACCACGTTTTCAACAACAAATTATTTGCTAACACTCTTTTAAATTACACGCGCTATAAATTTTTAAGTGATTTTGTTGTGGAAGAAACAGACAGTGTCCGCAATAATTTATTCAAAGCAAAATATTCCTCCTCTATTGAAGATGTTGGCTTACGCGTAGATTTTGATTACCGGCCATTGCCACAACATAGCATCAAGACCGGTATTGCCGGAACGATGCACCAGTTCAGGCCGGGCGCGCTGGGGCTTCGTGTTGGCGATGTATCAACGCCCGAAATTGACAAATCGTTTAACAACCAGGTTCAAAATTCCCCCGAATTGGGCATTTATGCAGAGGATGACTGGCTTGTTTCAAATAAACTGAAAGTAAATCTGGGCGTACAGGGCAGCGCTTTTCGGTCAAAAAATAATTGGTATGGCAGCATTCAACCCAGGCTGGGCCTGCGTTATCTCTTACCGGGAGATATAGCCTTCAAAGCATCTTATGCTCAAATGACGCAATACGTACACTTTTTAACGAACAATTCAAGCACTTTGCCTACTGATCTTTGGGTGCCATCAACCGACCGCATAAAACCCATGAACTCGGTCCAATATGCCGTAGGTTTTGCGAGAAATATTATGAAGGATAAGGTGGAAGTATCCCTTGAAGGTTATTACAAAAAAATGAACGGAGTTATAGAGTATCTTGAGGGTGCAAGCTATATAAATTCCAGCGTTGATAGCTGGGACACAAAAGTTGAAGCGGGTAATGCTGACGCCTGGGGCGCGGAACTATTATTGCAAAAAAAGGTGGGGAAAACGACAGGCTGGGTAGGGTACACACTCAGCCAAAGCAAAAGAAAATTTCCTACCATCAATTTCGGGCGAGAATTTTTTTACAAGTACGACAGGCGTCATGATTTTGAATTTGCTATAATCCATAAGATGGGCAGGCATTGGGAATTATCAGGAAGCTGGCAATTTCAAACAGGATCACCTTTTACCTTGCCCGTGGCGCAGTATGAATCTACTGAAGGGAAATCGCCGCGAAACGGCGGCACGTCTTTCGGGCAGATCAATCATTACGAAGGCCGCAACACTTTTCGTTTGCTGAACTATCACCGGCTTGATGCGGGCATTACTTATAAACGACAAAAGAGAAGGAGGGAAAGCGCCTGGAACCTCAGCTTTTACAATGCTTATAATCGCAAGAATCCTTTTTATTATTATGTGGGGCAGGATTATGATAACGATCCGAACGGCAAAAGAGTGTTAAAAGGAATCACTTTATTGCCCATCATACCCAGCATTTCTTACCGTATCAAATTTTAAAACAGACAGTAATGAAAATTTTGCAGAATAATATTTTTTTGTCCGTGGTATTAATGATGTCGCTTGTAGCCTGTGAGCAAAATATAAATATTGATTTGCCCTACAGTGGCGATAAAATTGTTGTGAACGCCATCCTTACCAAAGACAGCCTTGTGTATGCACGGGTTACAAAAGGGGCGCCTACTGATAAAGATGTTTCGTCTTTTGAAGAAATTTCGGGGGCAAAGGTTGATTTGTATGAAAATGGCATTTTGAAAGAAACGCTGGGCGACAGGTTGTACAAGAACAAAAGATTTTATATATCCTCAACGCCGGTAAAAACCGGTTTGCGGTATGATTTAAAAATAACCGCAACAGGTTTAAAAAATGTGGAGGGGTCGGACGTGATTCCCGAAAAGCCGTTTTTTGTACCGGTGGAACTTATAAAACAAAGAGACATTAAAAACAACCTGTATTATGGTAAACTGAAATTCAAAATTAAAGATCCTGCGGGGGTGAAGAATTACTATCGCCTGCGAATTTACCCATCCAGATTTGCCACACCCCTTACAAAAAATACCGTTTACTATAATGCCCTCGATTTTAAAATTGACAATTTCGTTGACCAGGGTGGTTTTTTTGCAGCGTTTGGTGATGATATGAACCGGGTGGATTATTTCACTGACGAAACATTCGACGGACAGGAAATTACGCTTACAGCTACTGTTGATTTGTATAGTCAACATAGCGCTATGGAATTTAATGCTTTGGCGCCCGAGTTGACGCAACTTTCGCGCAGCGCCTATCTTTATTTTGACAGCAAACGCAAGCAGAACCAGAATGAGGAAAATCCTTTTGCAGAGGCGGTGGTAGTCTACAACAATATTCAAAATGGTTTTGGTATTGTTGGCGGCGCGGCGGATAGTTTGGCGATAATTAGGAGTAGTAACTAATTTGTTCGGTTTTTTTAAGACGCGAATGGCACTTCGCTGTTTGGTAATGAATTCAGAAAATATGTTCCATGAAATATTGTTCGCTTGTATTTCTTTTTACTATTTATGCCTGTTCCCACAACAAAAATATCAGCGCATTAAAGTCTTCAAATGCAGCCATGTCGCTGATTTGGTCAGATGAATTTGATGGTACCGGCGCTCCCAATCCCGCCAAATGGGTTTATGATATTGGCGCCGGCGGCTGGGGCAATAATGAATTGCAGTATTACACCAATAGCCTGGAGAATGCTTTCGTATCAAATGGTACCTTAAAAATCATCGCAAAAAAGCAGGATTTTAACGGCAGCCAGTACACTTCTGCCCGGTTAAAAACACAGGGGAAGTTTGATTTCAAATATGGCAAAGCAGAAGCGCGTATCAAGTTGCCATCTGGCGTTGCAGGAATTTGGCCGGCCTTTTGGATGCTCGGAAGCAATATCACAACTGCTGGGTGGCCGGCCTGTGGCGAGATTGATATTATGGAATACCTGACGCGCGACCCTGAAAACATTTATGCAACATTTCATTACCCGGCGCGCTTCGGCGGCAATGCTGATGGTAACAAGTTGAGAGTTGTAAATGCTTCCGCGGATTTTCATGTTTTTTCTGTTGAGTGGTCGCCATCGATTTTAAAAGTTTTTGTGGACGGGCAACAAATTCATTCGATAGCAAACAACGGTTCTCTTCCGTTTAATAGCAACTTCTTTATGATTCTAAATATGGCGCTTGGAGGCAATTTTGGGGGAGCCCTGGATAGTTCGTTTACATCTGCACAATACGAAATTGATTATGTGCGAGTGTACCAGTGATTAAAAAGGAAAGGAAAGGAAAGCAGTCATAACCGGCTGCTTTTTGTTTTGCTAAATGAGTCAATCAGTAATCAAACTTCCTCAGCGTGGGCGCTTTAAACCATGTTGTAATCACAACGGCAAGCGTCATGCAACCACCAAAAACAACTGATGGAACCACGCCTAATATCTTTGCGGCAAGCCCGCTTTCAAACTGTCCTAATTCGTTACTGCTTAAAACAAACATGCCGCTCACGCTGCTTACCCGGCCACGCATGTGATCGGGAGTGAGCAGTTGCATTACAGTGCCGCGAACCACAACGCTCACGCCATCGAGCATCCCTGCCACAAGCAATGCCGCAAATGACAACCAAAACCATTTACTTAACCCGAACAAAATAATGCAAACTCCAAAACCCGCAACCGCAATCAGCATTTTGCGTCCCTGCGCATGTTTCATTGGGAACAAAGTGAGCAGTACCACAATAACGATGGCGCCAATATCAACCGCTGCGTTCAACCATCCAAAACCCATCGGCCCTATTTTTAAAATATCGCTGGCGTAAACAGGCACCATCGCCACTGCGCCGCCAAACAGCACGGCAAACATATCTACCGCCATCGCTCCGAGCAGCGCTTTGGTTCGATAAACAAATTTGAGTCCGTCCAACACACTCTGCCACGTATTTTGCTCCGCATTCAAATGCTGTGGCGGCTTGGGTTTCAGGCGGGCAAAAAAGAAAAACCCGATAGCAATAAGGCCGCACACCACCAAAAATGTATTGCTGATGCCGATGAGCGCAATCAGAAATCCGCCGACAGCGTGACCAGACACCGAAGCCGATAGCCAGGTACCCTGGTTCCAGGTTGTAGCGTTTTGTAGCAGGTCTCTTGGTACCACAAACGCTATCATGGAACTCATGGCAGGGCCGACAAATGACCGCAATATTCCTGTTGTAAAAAACACACCGTATATAAACCAGGTGATATGTTTAATATGCAACGTGGTAGTGGCAACAGGTGTTGAAAGATAATAAAGGAACGCGGCTGCAAAAAAATATCCCGCCACCATTAACAGGGCAATCTTTTTTTTATCATTCACGTCAACCGTATGCCCCGAATACAAGGCCAGCGATAGCGCGGGAATGACTTCTGACAAACCAATCAGGCCAATAGCGAAAGGGTCTTTAGTAATCTGGTAAATCCACCAACCCACAACGGTTGTAATCATTCGCAATCCCATTACAAATGAAAACCTGCCTAAAATCAGGTTGCGGAATTCCGGCACTTTTACGGCTGCGACAGGGTCGCTTGTGTTTTGGATGTTATGTTCGGAGAGATGCGCTGCCATTTAAAAGGAGGCAAAGATAAAGTGATTTTAAGTTAGGGATAAAGACTTCTGCGAAGATCACGGCAAACTAATATGATGCAATCCCGGCTCATATTTTTGGTCAAGAGCGGAAGTGATAATGTTTAAATGATTTTCATTCGTCAAAAAATCGGCATTGCCGGCATCAACAAAAAGTGTTGGTACAGGAAACTGTTTTAAATATTGCAAATAAGTATCCTGTATGTTTTGAAGATAATCATCAGGAATACCCTGCTCATAAGAGCGGCTTCGGTTTTTTATATTTTGTTGAAGCTTGTTCACGGGCGCATACAGGTAAATTAATATTTCGGGCTGAATTAAATTTTGTTGCACAATTTCGAACAGGCGCTGGTATAACTTAAATTCATCTTCGCTTAAAGTAACTTTGGCAAAAAGCATCGATTTTGTAAAAAGATAATCGCTGATTGTTAACTGGTGAAACATACTTTTCTGCAGCAGCATGTCCTGCAATTGTTTGTAACGCTCGGCCATAAAAAACAGTTCCAGCGGAAACGCATATTGCTCAGGCTTTTCATAAAACTTAGGCAGAAAAGGGTTGTCTGCAAATTCTTCCAAAACCAATTTTGCATTGTAATGTTTGCTCAAAAGCGTTGCCAGCGTGGTTTTGCCCGCACCAATATTCCCTTCTATCGTAATAAATTCGTACTGCATAAATCGAGTCGCAAAGTACAAAAAATAAACTGTCTCCCATGTGCATAAGAGACAGTTTGATGTATCACCCGGGTAAACTTCTTATTTCAATTCTGCAGTCATCACCGCATTGTACAACGCAGGCAAAGTTTGCTCCATCTTAACAGCTATTTTTTTAATAGGGTCAATCCACAAAATAGTTTTATCATTTGCATTTTCAGGATTCACTGAACTTACTTTCCAAACCTCAGCACCCTTGTAATTTTCCTTTCCCGTTACCGTTAAAACATTTTGCTTGGTCTTCATGGTAGTCGCATCCAACAAATAATAACTGGTTGTAAAGCCCTGTGCCAGCGGCATCCGCGCGATGATCATATCCGCTCCTGCGCCGTCGCTCAAATACGCACCCGAAACCGCTACCGGCATTTCTTTGCCCATTGCATTAATATTCAAACCATCCTCCTTTTTTGTAACGATAATTTTTGCGGACCCCTGTATAATGTTTCGGCTTAGTTGATCCAGGGTGCCTTTGGTATAAATGTTTTCATCAACCATTTCCCCCATCGGCCCCGAAGCTTTATCGGTAACCACCCAATTGTTTCCGTCGGCTTTGATGGTTCTTACAAGATCCATTTTAATGTTTTGCCCGCCAACGGCAATATTAGTAGCGTAGTTGTATGTTCCTTCAGCAAAATCGCCGGTAAGTGCTGGCAACGCTGCAGGAATTTTTACATCAGCTTTTTTTGCCAGCGAAACTTTTGCCACGTCAACTGTTAACTCTTTTAATCTCTTTGTAACGTTTTCAGGCATGTCGGCCTGGTAACGCGTTCCCACATGTTTTGCCAGAAATTTTTCAGCCGCCGCAAACATTGCCATATTATTTACAGGTTTTGCAAAGCCATGGCCTTCATCATCTGCAAGAATATACTCAACATCGCGGTTGAGGTTGCGCAGTGCTATCACGATCTGGTCGCTTTCAGCTTTTTTAACTCTCGGGTCATTGGCTCCCTGAATGATCATCAACGGGGCTTTAATTTTATCTGCAGAGAATAACGGGCTGGCCGTTTTCAGGATGGCTTTTCCACTTTCAGTAGATTCATCCCCCATTCTTAAAGAAAAAATCCTTCGCCCTGCTTCCCAATAAGGAGGGATGGTAGATAATAAAGAAAACAGTTTGCTCGGGCAAACAATGTCAACACCCGCCGCATAAACATCCGGCGTGAAAGCTAATCCGGCAAGCGTAGCATAACCACCATAACTTCCGCCCATGATGGCAACTCTTTTGGGATCAACAATTCCTTTGGCTACCAAATCTTTTACACCCCAGGTAATATCGTCCTGCATCAATTTACCCCACTGCAGGTTTCCGGCATCAAGAAATTTTTTGCCGTATCCGGTACTACCCCTGAAGTTAGGATCAAGTACTGCAAAACCGCGGTTGGCAAAAAGTTGGGCTATTGAGTTGAAACCCCAATAGCTTCTTGCCCACGGGCCGCCGTGCGGAACGACTAACAAGGGTAAATTTTTGGCGGCCTGGTTTTTTGGTAAAGTGAGATATGCGGGTATTTCAAGCCCATCGCTGCTCTTATAACGAATGGGCGTATTAGCGCTTAGATATTGCTCGTATTTTTTTAGTTTAGGGCGTGGCGTGTATTGCTCAATGATTTTTTTTGTATCACGATCGAAAAAATAAACCGTGGCAACTCTTGTATCGCCCGATACCGAGAACAATAATTTACGCTCGTCTTTCGTCATTCCTGCAATACCGATTTCTGCACCGGGGAATTTTGATTTCAGATAATTGAAATCAGCTTCATATTTTTTGTCTTTAAAATAGTACCTGACCTTATCATCGTAATAAGAAGTATAGACAAGGCTTTTTGTGAGGTCGCTGAAACTTGCTGATTGAAGGTCAACTCTTTTTAGCGGATCTTGTTCCACATCGGTCGTGGCGCCTGTGGTTGGATTCATTAAAACAAGTTTAGAAAGGTTTACGCCACTGCCTTTGTTTGTTTCCACATAAACTTTGGAGTTGTCTTTGGTGAAAGCGATTGGCCCCGCTGCCTCCAGCGGAGAAACTTCGTATATTTTTTTCAGGCTGCCGTCTTTTGCTACGGATAGAAATTCGGTGGAACCATCTTCGGGGTTGCGGGTTGCGAGGCGTGGCTGCTCATCCCAATCGAAAACCCAGGAGCCAATCCGGTCTTTGTTTTCATTCAGTTTTGTAAGTTTTCCTGAGTTAATCTCGAGTTTGTAAAGGTCGTGCCATTTAGGGTCACGGTCGTTCAACCCGATCATCAAAACGTTAGGGTCTTTTTTGCTAACCATGTAAATCATCACACGGGCATCGTCAAAAGGGGTGAGGTTTCTATTCTCCGGGATGCCTGTTTTCGCGTCTGCAGTTCCGGCTGGTGCCACTGCGTAAACGTTGTAGTTCTCATTACCACCCTTGTCTTTTACATAAAGAATGTATTTGCCATCGTCCGTCCACATATAGCCACCGGAGGGCCTTTCAAGATCGGTAAGCCTTTTGGCGTTTTCAAAAGCCTCGTCAAATCTTTTCACCCAAATGTTCATGATGCCGTTGTAGGCTTTCATGAACGAAATATATTTTCCGTCGGGGCTTAGCTGGCCGCCTGAAATTTCGGGGTTGTCAAAGAAAATACTTCTGTCAATAATAGGAACTTCCTTTGAATTCGGTTTTTGCTGAGCCATTGCACAAATTGATAAAAGGGATAGAGAAATTAAAATTGTAGCGTTTTTCATAATCAACTTTTATAGTAAAGAATTTTTTAACGGGCGAAAGATAATCAAATCCGTTTAACAATACTACGATCGTTAGTGTGTGCAAGAATCTCGCTGATGGATTGGTTAAAAACGGGGTGAACCAGTTCCGGCGCAATTTCATTCATCGGCTCCAGCACAAAGCGCCTTTCGTGCAGGCGCGGGTGAGGCACAGTAAGGTGATAGGAATTAATGATTTCATTATTGAAAAAAAGAATGTCAATGTCAATCGTTCGCGCGCCATATTTCTCTGCCCGCACCCTGCCCATTTTCTGTTCAATGTTTAAAACCGATTGCATCAGTTCCGGCGCATCCTCGTTCGTTAATATTTCCACCACCTGGTTATAATAATTGGGTTGATCTTTCGACCCCCAGGGTTCGGTTTCGTAAATAGAAGAAGTGCGCTTAATTGTTGCACCGGCTTTTGCGAGCAATGCTGTGGCTTCAGCAAGATTTTTCCTTCTTTCACCGAGATTTCCACCCAAAATAAGAAATGCGTTGTTCATTGTTTCAAAGTATCAGGCCAAATATTGCTAATTTTGAATATTCCGCAAAGTAAGGAATCAAATTATCTAAATTTTGTAAAAACTAAAATGAAAACTTTTCTTAAATATTTTTTGGCCGCTTTTTTAGCCATTTTTGTGTTTTGCCTGATTGCTTTTTTCTTTTTTATGGGAATGGCAGGGGCAGCCATGTCGAAAGCCACACCGCGGATTACAAAAAATACGGTCTTACAAATCGACCTTACCAATAATTACGAGGAACAGCCTGCTAAAAACTTTGAGTCGTTGATGAAAGCCGAAGGTTTTGATGCGCAGCCCGGGCTCTACGACGTGGTAAGGCTGATTAAAAAAGCAAAGGAAGATGCGAACATCAGCGGCATTTACCTGCTCGCCAATAATAATGTGAATGGCTATGCCACGAGTGATGAGATCAGGACGGCTTTGGAAGATTTTAAAACTTCTAAAAAGTTTGTGATGGCTTATGGCGAAATGATGAGCCAGAGCGCTTATCGCATCGCCAACGTTTCGGACAAAATTTTTGTAAGCCCCAAAGGATTTTTTGACTGGACGGGTTACAGTGTAAACCTGATGTTTTTTAAAGGCGCGTTGGATAAACTTGAGATTAAACCTCAGATATTCTACGCGGGCAAGTTCAAAAGCGCCACTGAACCTTTCCGAACAACAGAAATGACCGAACCTAACCGGGTGCAAACTTCCGAATGGATGAATGAGTTGTATTCAGATTTTTTACTGAAAACATCGGCGCAAAGAAAAGTTGATACGGCAACATTGCATCAATTGGCCAATACCGGTGCCATACAAACGCCTCAGGACGCAGTTGCACACAAACTGATTGACGCTGCCAGGTATGACGATGAAGTAAAGGCTGAAATTAAAAAGTTGATCAAGCTTGGTCCCGACGAAAAAATAAATTTTGTGTCAATAGAAAAATATTCTTTGGCGCACCAAAATCTGGGAGGGAGCAAGGGCGACAACATCGCGTTGATTTACGCGTCCGGCGATATAGTTGATGGAAAGGGTGGCGAAGGAATGATCGGGAGCGAAGAATACGTGGAACTGTTAAGAAAAGCGAGGCTGGATAAAAGCATTAAAGCCATCGTACTCCGGGTTAATTCTGGCGGTGGAAGTGCGTTGGCCAGTGAAAACATCTGGCGTGAAATGAACCTTGCAAAAAAGGAGAAACCCGTGATGGTGAGTTTTGGTGATGTGGCGGCTTCCGGGGGTTATTATATTTCCTGTGCCGCAGACAGCATTTTTGCTTCTAAGAATTCCATCACCGGCTCTATCGGTGTGTTTGGGATAATACCGGATATGAGCGCCTTTTTTAAAAACAAGCTGGGCGTAACTTTTGACGGTGTAAAAACAGGCCCGCTTGCCAATGCAGGTAGTGTTGATCATCCCATGAATGAACAGGAACAAAAAATGATAAGGACACAGATTGAAAACATTTATGCCGACTTTAAACAACGCGTGGCAGACGGCCGAAAAAAAGATACTGCATACGTTGAAACCATCGCGCAGGGCCGCGTTTGGACCGGATTGAAAGGAAAGGAGATTGGCATCGTGGATGCTTTTGGTGGTTTGGAAGATGCCATCAAATCTGCAGCCGCAAAGGCAAAACTTAAAGACTACAAAGTAGTAGAATACCCCAAGCAACAAACGCTTATTGAACGCTTTTTAGGCATCAATAAAAATGAAGAAGCAATTGCCGACAAAGTAAAATCTGAACTGGGCGTGGAATATTATAAAGTTTACAAACAGTTGCAGCAGATAAAACAAATGACCAATTCAGCGCAAGCGAGGCTGCCTTTTGAGTTTTTAATAAAGTAAAGGAGCTTTTTTATAGTATTAAATATGATTCTGAAAGATT
>MKRO01000061.1:27839-31749 GCA_001896965.1 Sphingobacteriales bacterium 41-5
ACCCCTACGAGTATTCAATTGAAAAAAGAATGGAGGTTGCAAACGGTGCCGTGGTCTCAGCGCATCCTTTAGCAAGCCTTGCAGGTGTGCAGATGCTAAAGAAAGGCGGCAATGCCGTAGATGCTGCGATTGCAACGCAGTGGGCGTTGGCAGTGGTTTATCCCGGTGCGGGAAATATTGGAGGCGGCGGATTTATGGTAGCTCAATTAAAAGATGGCAAACGGCTCGCTCTCGACTACCGCGAAATGGGCCCCGCTGCAGCGCACAGGGATATGTACCTTGATGAACAAGGAAATGCTGTTGCCGCTAAAAGCCTCAACGGGCATTTGGCAGCCGGTGTGCCGGGCACTGTTGCGGGTTTGTTTGAATCGTTGAAATATGCAAAACTTCCCATGAGCGTTTTAATTCAGCCCGCCATTGAGTTTGCTGAGAAAGGTTTTGTTTTAACCGAAAGAGAAGCCCGGTCGTTGAATGCTGAGCGCGCGGATTTTGAAAAATATAATACCCGTCCAACGGCTTTTGTAAAACAAAACGCATGGAAAACAGGCGATACTTTAGTGCAAACAGAACTGGCTAATACATTGAAACGCATACAGCAGGCGGGTTCTAAAGGCTTTTACGAAGGGGAAACTGCGGAGCTTGTTGTTGCAGAAATGAAACGCGGCAACGGTATCATTTCTTTGTCGGACCTCAAAAATTACAAAGCAAAATTTCGGGAACCATTCACTTTTCATTATCGCGGTTATGAAGTTTTAGGTATGCCCATGCCCAGCAGCGGCGGGCTTTTGCTGAATCAAATGCTAAAAATGACCGAGCCGTTTGATATTGGTTCGATGGGTTTTCAAACACCGGCCTCTGTTCAGTTGATGACTGAAATTGAGCGCCGCGCTTACGCAGACCGTGCCAAATACATGGGCGATGCAGATTTTTATAAAGTTCCTGTTGCGCAACTTCGTAGCGATACTTACTTAAAAAGCCGCATGGCAGACTATAAATCCGGCCTTGCCGGAAACAGTACAGTTACAAGGGAAGGCATTGTTCCCGGATATGAAAGTGAGGAAACCACGCACCTCAGCGTGATTGATAAGGATGGTAATGCCGTGGCAGTTACCACTACCCTGAATGGTGGTTATGGAAGCCGCACCGTGGTTGGCGGTGCAGGATTTTTACTGAACAACGAAATGGATGATTTCAGCGCCAAGCCGGGTTCGCCAAATATGTTTGGAGCAGTTGGCGGAAAAGCCAATGCCATCGCACCGGGCAAAAGAATGCTGAGCAGTATGGCGCCAACAATTGTTTTGAAAAACGGAAAACCGTATTTGGTGGTTGGTACACCCGGTGGAACAACGATTCCAACCTCAGTATATCAAAATATCTTAAATATTATTGATTTTGGGTTGAGTACTGAAGATGCAGTGAACCGGCCCAAATTTCATCATCAATGGCTGCCCGACAGAATAGACCTGGAAAAAGGATTTAATGAAACTACAAAACAGGCGCTTGAAAAAATGGGTTATAAAACCAACGAGCGCGGGGCTTACAGCCGATCGGAAATTATAAAGGTTTTGCCCAACGGGAAATTTGAAGCAGTGGCTGACAGGAGGGGGGATGACAGCGCCGCAGGCTATTGAATGTATTGTTTAAAATTAAATTTTTATCAGATTGAAACGCTTTTTCTTTTTATTGCTGATTGCTCTTTCAATTCATGCATCAGCTCAGCAAACAAACCGTTACAATATCTGGAATCCCGCTTCAGGAGTTTATGCTCTTGAAGGCCAGGCCTGGCCGGGACAGGGCAAGAATTTTTATGACCGCTTTCCGGCAAAAGCCGAAAAAATGGTGAGAGAAGTAGTATGGAACCTTTCGAGAAATGCAGCGGGTATTTCAATACGCTTTACGAGCAATGCCAAAGAGATCATTGTCCGCTACCAGGTTTCGGGTCCTGTTCAAATGTCTCATTTCCCTGCAACGGGTGTAACAGGTGTTGACCTTTTTGCGAAAGAACCGGGTAAGAAAGACTGGCTTTGGACTACTGGTAACTTCAAATTTGCAGATACCGTTAAATATACTTATACAAACCTACAACGCAACGGAGAGCCTGTGCTGCGCGAATACACACTATTCCTGCCTTTATACAACGATGTGAAATGGCTTGAAATATTAACGCCAAAGGAAAGCATGCTTACGCCTGTACCTTCCCGAAAGGTTAAGCCAATAGTTGTGTACGGAACCTCGATCGCCCAGGGCGGTTGTGCGTCAAGGCCGGGCATGGCTTTTACAAATATCGTTCAGCGCAGGTTGGATATTCCCATCGTCAATCTCGCGTTTTCAGGCAATGGAAAGCTGGAACAGCCGGTGCTGGATCTGCTGACAGAAATTGATCCGCAGGTTTATGTACTTGATTGCCTTCCCAATCTTTCGGCTGAAGGGCTTGCGCCGAAATTAGTCAACGCAGTGAAAACGCTGCGGAGCAAGCGCCCCAATGTTCCAATTGTAATGGTGGAGCATTGTGGTTACCTGAACGAGGATATTGATGAGGTGCGCCGTGAGGCTTATCAGGCTGATAACAGGATCAATAAGCAGGTGTATGATTCGCTCGTGAAAAGCGGCGTGCAAAAATTATACTATTTAACCAAGGAAGAAATCGGGCTTGATATTAACAGCACCGTTGATTATGTGCACCCTACTGATCATGGTATGTTAAAATACGCTGATGCTTATGAAAAAAAGCTAAGGCCGCTGGTAGCGAAGCAAAAATAGAAACCCAACTATTTTTAGTTTTTTTTGACAGTGCAATCAAACCCGCATCTCGTCGGGCTTCCAGTTGGCGATTCGTTTTTTGATGGCATCAGGTGGGAGGTTTTCGGCCAGTGTTTTTTCAATTAATGCAATCAGTTCTTCATCGGACGCAAACCTTAACGCGCCTATTTGCCCGAACGACAAATTCTTCTCAAGCGGTTCAAAATCTTTTCCTGTCAAAACAAAATATTTATGGCGCATTTCCAGCCGCACCAACCTGTTTTGAAGGGTGAGTGCATAATGTTGCCGCATCATTACCGATAGCCATCCGATCAATACCAAACCGATGGCGATAAAAAACCATATCAGTTGATTTGGTTTGTCAGTAAAATGCCTGTAAAAAGCAATAACTGTTAAAATGGTTAGTATTGGGTAGAAAATAAAATGGTGCGGCGGATAATACCGAACATGGTTTTTATAAGTTTGGTTTGCCATTTTTTATTTTAAATATAGTTAATTTTATTTAACTGAAAGAATTTCATGAAATGCTTGTCGGGTCTGCATTTCCGTCATGTTTAATGGGTTGAATATGACAATCTTACCTGAATTCCCGGCTTGGAATTTGCTTTGATATACATACTGAAAATCACTTATCAGCCCAATTATTTAATAACAAATAACACAATAACCTATTTATAATGAACTTAGGAAATTTTACAATTAAAGCAGCAGAAGCTTTTCAGCAGGCGCAGCAAATCGCTTTTAATGCCGGTAATCCAAATATTGAAACCGAGCATATTTTAAAGGCATTGGTGGATCAGGAAGATTCGCCTGTGGATTTTTTGCTCAAGAAAAATAACGTAACCATCAATCTTGTCGAAAGCAAGTTAGATGAATTAATTAGCCGCCTGCCAAAAGTGAGCGGTACAGAACCGGCGCAGCAAATCAGTCGGGATGCCAACAATGTTGTTTTGCGTGCGGGTGCGTCATTAAAACAATTCAGCGATGAATTTGTAACACCTGAACATCTGCTCCTCGCCATTGTAGAAGGAAACGATGCCGCCGGAAAACTCTTGAAAGATGCGGGACTAACCGCCAAAGGTTTAATCGCCGCAATAAAAGAATTACGTAAAGGCTCCACGGTTTCTTCCCAAACCCAGTCGCAGGAGTA
>MKRO01000061.1:31805-32231 GCA_001896965.1 Sphingobacteriales bacterium 41-5
GAAATTCGCCGCACGCTGCATATCCTCAGCCGCCGCACTAAAAACAATCCGATTTTAGTGGGCGAACCCGGCGTTGGGAAAACAGCCATCGCCGAAGGCATCGCACATCGTATTGTAAATGGCGATGTTCCCGAGAACCTGAAATCAAAAATTATTTATGCGCTGGATATGGGCCTTTTAATTGCGGGCGCCAAATACAAGGGTGAATTTGAGGAAAGATTGAAAAGCGTGGTAAAAGAGGTTAGCGAAAGTGACGGAGAGATCATTTTGTTTATTGACGAAATCCACACGCTTGTGGGCGCCGGTGGCGGAGAAGGTGCGATGGATGCCGCAAATATTTTAAAACCTGCATTAGCCCGTGGCGAACTGAGAGCGGTGGGCGCAACTACCTTAAACGAATACCAAAAATTCTTTGAAAAAGATAAA
>MKRO01000062.1:0-4667 GCA_001896965.1 Sphingobacteriales bacterium 41-5
GCTGCATTTATGCTGCTTTATTGTGCTATGATTTTTCCTTTTTTAAAGTTGTATGCTACAATGGCAATCAGCATCTTTTTAATTATGGCGGCAATAAAAGCCATTTACAGTTTCCCCAATATTTACAACATCATGCAACACTATAAGGGAAGTGAGATTACAATTTTTATACCTTGCACAACAAGAGCTATTGGCAAAGCCAGTGTGGCATTGGTTTTTAAACCTAAAAGCAGTCTTATGAGAAACATCCTTATCTGCACAATATTGATTTTTTATTCCACAAGTTCATTTTGTCAACAAACATATTTAAGCCAACCTTTAACCAAACTGAACTACTTACAAAAAAGTAAAAAGCAAAAAACAGCCGCATGGGGTCTGTTGAGAGGAGGCACAGCGGTCGCAGTTGGAGCGGCTATATTGGATGTAAGTAGCGATTGGAATAAATCTGAACCCCTATCTCGTTGCAATTTCGGCTGGTTGCGCCTCCATGCTTGGGAGTATTCTGTTATTTATTGCATCTCGACGCAGTAAAAAAAGAGCAACGAATGTTTCTACAAATTTCGACATTCGACAAACTCCTGTTCCCACAAATACAAGGCTGGCTTTATATTCAACACCAACCTTAACGCTAAAATTTAATTTCTAAGACAGTTCACTCAAATACCTTCGTCATTGATTTTCAACTTTCTTGAAGATGAAATAGAAAACAGAAGGCAACGACGTTCGCTGTTGTACGACCGTTTTCTAAAAAACGTGAAACAAGATAACTTCAATAATTCCATAGAAAGTTTACATGAATATTCAGAAAAATCGTAGCGAAAATTCAGATCGATACCCTTAAAAAGAGCCGCAGGCATTACACCAACGGCTCTCATGTTTGTATAATTCTTAAAACCTATTTTGCTTTCACTACTTCGTACACGGTCTTACCATCTTCGATAACTTCTTTGTAACGGGTACCGAAGGGCGATTCGTATTGGATCTGCCCGCCCACATTTATCGTTTTTGTATTGCGTGGAAGATTTTCGAAACGGTCGCCAACCTGCGGGCCTGCACTATATACTTCGTCACCATTTGAATGGCCGGGGCTGTTATTGTTGCGGCTCATTTCGCGATCATAATCATCGTTTGCGTTCCTTACCACTACATCTCCATCGCTGTTGCGCGACGGCCTGCGGTAAGTATCATCGTTCGGGTAATCACGATCGCCGGAACGATTGTAATCATCATTGTAGTCGCGGTCGTCGCGGCTTTCAGAACGCTGGCGGCGCGCTTCATCGGTACTTAACCGTCCGCCTTTCCCCACAATAATGTACCTGTCCTCATCCGCCATGTAGTAATTATCCCGGTACTCATAATAAATCTGTCCGTCAATCACCTGCCTTTTGGCGCCCATTGGCAAACGCTCGAGTGAAGCACCCAGCGGTGGCTCCACTACCTCATAACCATCTCCCCTTTCCCTTTCACGGTAATATGTGTTGCCCCGGTAATAATAAGGAATGCCGCCGTAATATACTCTTCTGGAACCGGGGGGCAGTGAATGAACCCTGCTTCCCAAAACAATTGGCGGCAGCATTACTGAAACGCCTACGCTGGGCCCGCCATAATAACCACCCCAACGGCCAATACCAAAAACACCGCCAATCCCCACCGACACACGGGAGCCGCCGCCATAATATCCGCCGGAGTAATAGCGGCCGTGATAACGGCGATACTGTGCATTAGATTCTACAGCCATGATGGTGGCCGCAAGGCTTAATGCAATGGTTACCCAAATGTATTTGATCTTCATTTTTTGTTTGAGCTTTCCTTTTTGACGATAATATTGTGTAAAACGCTGCCTTTTATAGTTAAAAAATGTTAAAATAAATGGTGCTGAAAACAAATGGATGCCACATGCACATCAGTTAAAACGAGCGTGGCAAGTCAGATGCTATTTGCACAGACGCCGGTCAACAAAAAATAAAAATCCAGGCATTTTCAACCCGTGGGGATAAAAAATTTTACGTACGTTTGAAAAAATTGAACATTATGGCGAAGGCAGCAAAAACAAAGAAGAAACCGGCAAAAAAACCCGCGATCATCACACAGGAATCTTATGAGTTTTTAAAAAATTATATTAATAACGCGTCCCCGGTGGGCTTTGAAACCTGGGGACAAAAACTTTGGCTGGAATATATTAACCCGTTTATTGACGAACAATTTGTTGATCCTTACGGAACTGCCGTGGGAATCATTAATCCCGGCCAGCCTTTTAAAGTTGTGATTGAGGCGCATGCCGATGAGATTAGCTGGTTTGTGAATTATATCACGAACGAGGGTTTGATTTACGTGAAAAGAAATGGCGGAACCGATCACCAGATTGCACCCAGCCAGCGCGTGTTCATTCATGGTAAAAAAGGGCCTGTGAAAGCGGTTTTCGGGTGGCCGGCCATTCATACCCGCACATCGCCCGACAGGAACGACAATCAACCTAAACCCGATAATATATGGCTGGATTGCGGCGCAAGAAACCGAAAAGAAATTGAGGCATTGGGTATTCATATTGGCGCAGTGATTACTTACCAGGATGGTTTTGAAGAATTGGCGCATGATTATTATGTTGGCCGCGCAATGGACAACCGCGTGGGTGGCTTTATGATTGCGGAAGTGGCAAGATTATTATTTGAAAACAAAAAAATATTGCCGTACAGCCTTTACGTGGTGAACGCGGTTCAGGAAGAAATTGGTTTGCGTGGCGCAGAAATGATTGCCCGGCGTATTAAGCCGGATATCGCCATTGTAACGGATGTAACACACGATACGAACACTCCGATGATCAGCAAACAAGTTGAGGGGGATGTTTGGGCAAGCAAAGGCCCGTCGCTGGCTTACGCCCCGGCAGTACACAATAAACTTTTGGCTTTTGTTGAAAAAATCGCAGTTGATAAAAAAATACCGGTACAATGGCGGGCACTCAGCCGCAGTACGGGTACCGATACAGATTCGTTTGCTTACAGCAACGACGGTTGCCCATCGGTATTGATTTCGCTACCGCTTCGTTACATGCACACTACGGTGGAAATGGTGCATAAAGATGATATTGAAAATACAATCAGGCTGATTTATGACACGCTGTTAAAACTCACGCCTAAAACAAACCTAAGCTACCTGTGACCATTCTTTAAAAATTTGTGAAACTTTATCATATTTGAAGCACGGTTAAAGAAAAACCGTGCTAATCAACTATTTTTATTAAAGAATTGGAAGGTGCGTAAGAAAACGTCTAAACTGTTCACTAACCGTATAAAAAATTATCGATGAGAAAGCATTATGTAACTGCAGTTTCAGGAATCTTATTAATTGCAGTTTTGTTCGCACTGAGCGCTGATTCAATTGACGCATCAAATAGCGGTATGGGTGTCGCCTGTAACAAAGATTCCACAATCGTTGGCCCGGGCGATAAAATTATTTCAGGAGCATCCAACGCAGTATCCTATGTGGCAGAGAGGCTGATTGAGATGTTATCGAAATTGACCTTTATTATTCGTTAATATCCAGCCGCAACTTCGTTGATCCGCGATTGAAGGTTCAGGTTAAAATCTTTTTGACGGCTCTGCAAAAATTTGGCAATTCTCAAATATTTTTCCGCTATTTCATTAATCGGCTGCCTTTTTGCTTTTTGCAGTTTTAAATGCACAAACAACAATTCCAACTGAAATAGAAGGTTTTCGTATTCAAGTTTATCCTCAGGCAACTGACCAGTTTCCTCAAATTCGTCCAACAATCCACTTGTAGCATTTTGCCTGATAGTTTCCTCAACTTCAACAAGGCTATACTTTTCCAATGCGAGAAGCGCTCTTGCAACCGTTTCTGTAAACTTGTTGATTTGGGCCGTTAAAAAATCGCGTTTAAGCATATCATAAAGTTAACAAAAAAAAGAGGCCGCCCTGAGACAGCCTCCGTAAGTTTTTCTGGGAAACCATTAATCTCTCTTCTCAGGTTTTGCCCTGCCTTCCTTCATCTTGTCGTCCCATTTCTTTTTTTGCTCAGGCGTGAGAATTGCCATTCTTTTTTCGTTCTGAGCTTTTCTCAATTCCATCATTTTAGCTTTTTTCTGGTCGTCGTTTAATGAGGCGTCATTTCTTACGGCTTCCATTTTTGCACGGCCTTCTTCATTTAAAGCTTTCATTTTTTGTCCCTGCTCTTCGGTCAGGTTCAGGTCTGCCATGGGGTTCGGGCGTTCGCCTTTTCTTTCAGTCCTTTCCTTTTTTTCGGGTTTTGCAGGCGCTTCTGTTTGTGCGAATGTAGCGGTGATGCTGAAAACGCTGAGCGCCGCTGCAAGAATGATTGTTTTTTTCATTGTTTTTGTATTTAAAAAGATGGGGGATTTTATATTTTATTTTGAGAATTTCCTGCTCTTTGCGGCCTTTGGGTGCGCATTTGTTGTTCCTTCATTTGCAATTTGGCCCATTGCTCGGCTGTAAGAATTGATTTTCTTTTAGTCTGCGTTTCCTTCATCAGTTCCTGCATGCGGCCTTTCTTCTGATCCTGCGTCAGCGAAGAATTATCTCGGATGGTTTGCATTTTACCGCGGTTTTCTTCGTTCAGGGTTTTCATCTGATTTTTTTGGTCAGTGGTAAGATTCAAATCGTTCATCCAATCTGCCCCACGGCGGTTACCGGCCC
>MKRO01000062.1:4722-16676 GCA_001896965.1 Sphingobacteriales bacterium 41-5
TTTTACCCTGTTCGCCACCTTTCCTCACTCCCCTATTTTCGCCACTCTTTTTCCAATCCCTCTGGCCGCGGTTATTTTTCATTTCGAGCATTTTAGCGTCCATTTTTGCACGTTGTTCTGGCGTAAGGATTGCGTTCATTTTTGTTTTCTGATCTTCCCTGTACGCATCAAACCTGGCTTTCTTTTGTTCTTGTGTAAGGCTGTTATCGTTGCGGATGGCTTCCATTTGCGAGCGGCTGCCTTCGCGCAATGCTTTTAGTTTTTGCTGCTGGTCTTTTGTAAGGTTTAGGTCTTTGTAAACGTCGCCGCGTTTTTCAGTTCTTTCCTTATTAACCCCGTCATTTTTTCTTTCGGGCATTGTTTGCGCCCCGGCCGAAAGGCTGATGACACCTGCCACCGCTGCTATTACAATAAATTTTTTCATTTTCTGTTTGTTTAAAAAGTTTCCTAATGGCTTCCGGAATTATGTTCTTTTAGTTTAGATGTAGTTTTTTACTAAACCCTTCGTAGAAACTGTTAAATATTTTTAAACAAAGATTGGACGAAAAATCAGGCTAAAGGTTTAACTCGATCAGCAAGTATTGAAATAAATTGACGCTTAAAAAATTTCCTCCAACTCCTTTAAAGAAAAAACTTCAAAGGTTGGTGCAAAGTCATGGCTTTTTTTGGAATGATTCACGTAAACCTGGTCAAGCCCGGCCTTGCTGGCTCCGATTACGTCGGCCTCCAGGTCATCGCCAAGCATGATGCTTTCAGTGGGATCAGCTTTTGTAAAAGCCAGGGCAAAATCAAAAATTTCTTTATTCGGTTTTAAACTCATGCACCTTTCAGATGTAAAAACTTCTTCAAAATAATGGCTGATTTTGGAATTGTTGCTTTTATGATGTTGCACCTCCTCAAAACCGTTGGTGATAAGGTGCATCCTGTAATTTTTATTAGCAAGATAATCGAGAATTTCGACCGCGTAGGGAAACAAGGCATTTCTTGTTGGTAACAATTCAAGAAATCTTTTGCTCATTGTTTCCGCAAGAACGTCGTCGCCAATTTTGAAATCAAGCAAAGTGAGCCGCATTCTTTTCACACGCAGTTCGGCCTGGTGAATAAGGCCCTGCCTGTATTTGGCCCAAAGGGTTTGATTATGTTCCAAATAATTAGTATAAAAAACTTCAAAATCATCAACTCCTTTTTCTTTCAGGCCAAGTGTTTGATATAAATCAAGCAAAGTGAGTTTCGCATTCGCGTCAAAGTCCCAAAGTGTGTGGTCGAGATCAAAAAAGAGATGTTTGTAGTTCATTTGCACGAAGCTAACGGCAAAACGGCAATAAGCAAAAGGCAATTAAATAAGTTTTTGTTACTTCGTATAAATATCATTTTATGAATGTAGTAGTTACCGGGGCTTCACGCGGAATTGGGTTTGCCATTGCTGAAATTTTTGCTCAGAACGGGCACCATCTTTTCCTTACTTCTCAAAACGAAATGAAACTTTACAGGGCGGTGGAAACATTGCAAACAAAATATAACGGAGTGGAAATTTTTGCAAAGGCTTTTGATTTATCTGTAAAAGAGAATGCTTTGGCTTTTGGTGACTGGTGCCTGCAAAAAGCAATTCCCGATGTACTCGTAAACAATGCGGGCACTTATCAGCCCGGGAATGTGATTGACGAAGCGGATGAAAATCTTGAAAAGCAAATCGCCACAAATTTATACAGCGCCTACAATCTTACAAGAAAAATTGTACCGGCGATGCTGCAACAGAAAAGCGGGCATATATTTAATATCTGTTCCATCGCTTCGCTGAAAGCTTATCCCGGCGGCGGCTCATACAGCATCAGCAAATTTGCGTTGTATGGATTTAGCCAAAATTTAAGGCATGAGTTAATGCCGCATAATATAAAAGTGACCGCCGTGCTGCCCGGCGCAGTTATGACTGACTCCTGGGGCAATTTTGACAACAGCGAAAACCGCATTATGGAAGCCTCTGACATTGCTAAAATAATTTATGCCGCTACGCAACTTTCACCCGCTGCCTGTGTTGAAGATGTAATATTAAAGCCGCAAGCGGGCGATTTATAATTTGTCACGATTTTTGCAGCATCTTTCGAAATTATGAAACGATCGTTTTTAGTTAGTTTAATCCTACTCAGTTTAATTCCCGGCTTCAGCCAATACGTTCCCCTTGACGACCGGATTAAAAATAATTTGTACCTCACTGTAAACGTCAACAAATCTGAATGCTATGTTGGCGAGCCAATCATTGCTACCTACAAATTATATTCAGCTTTCGAATCCGAATCAACGATCTTAAAAAATCCTTCGTTTTACGGGTTTAGTTTCAGGGATATTATTACACCGCGCGATAATGTTGTAACGCGCGAAACGATTGATGGAAAAAAGTTTGACGTTCATACCATCAAAAAGGTACAACTAACGCCCAATGAATCCGGTAAGCTTGAGATAGATGCCCTGACGATGGGCAATAAAATCAGGGTACTTAACAACGCCGGTGGAAAAATTGATTTGCTCGATGGCGTTCAGGAAGATTATACGCTGGATGGGAATTATATTCACTTCACAATCTCCTCAGTACCGATCGTTGTAAATGTTTTAAGCCCTGACAATGTATCGAGGCCGATGAATTACAACGGTGCGGCCGGTGATTTTAGAATGAATATTCAAATGAACAAAACTACGCTGACGCCCGGCGAGCAAGGCGTTTTGACGATTACGATTGCTGGTAATGGGGATTTTAGTAAAGTAAAAGTTCCGGTTGTTCAATGGCCTTCGGGCATTACTGCCCGTCCTGCACAAGCAAAAAACAATTACACGCGGCAAACAGGCGGTTATAAAGTATTCGGCATACCGTTCAGCGGTACTGCGGAGGGTTCTTATACAATCATGCCGGTTCAGTTTTCTTATTTTGATACGCTCAATAACCGGCTGAACACTATTACAAACAGGCCGATCACCTTTTATATTCGAAACACAGAAAACAGTAATACAACGACTCCGCCAATCTCAAACATGAACGACGACGAAACGCGCACGGCATTAATCATTGGAGGAGGTGTGGTGCTTGCACTTTTATTGTTATTGATATTTATAAGAAAAAGGAAAAAAGAAAAAGCTTTTAAACCTGCTGTTCCGGCGCCAACCAATACCACCAATCGTTTCAAACCGGCAGCTCCTGCAAATAATATTGATGGCTACCTGCAAAATGCGGCAGATACAAAGCATCACATGGGCAACACATTTTATAATTCTCTAAAACAGGGCATTATCAATTTTTTTGAAGAAAGGTTTGGTTTGCCCTCGGTGTTATTCAACAGAACTTCTTTAAAACAATCGATGACCGAAAACGGCGTGAACGAAGCCACACAGGAACGGGTTATTAACCTGCTTACCGAAATTGAAATGAACATTTATAGCGGTGGCGGGCTGGACGCCGATAAAACTTCACTACTGAATAAAACAAAACAGGTTTTGAGCGCGTTGTAATTTTTTACCCAGATAGGCATCTTTTGTAAAAAACTTCATTTTTTCAAAACTGATCAGATAAAATCAAGCATACTATATTTTGCTCCCAAAATCTTTTTTGCATCCGCACTCAGCCATTTGTTTAAAATTGTAGCGTACACATCCTTGAAATCAATTTTATATTTGAGATCGCCTTCATTAAGATCCGACAAATCAGGCATGGCGTTCAGTACTCCTTTTTTCTTTAGTCCTCCGCTGATCAAAAACATATTGTTGGCGGTGCCATGATCGGTGCCGTTGCTGGCGTTCTGGGCTACGCGCCTGCCAAACTCAGAGAATGTAAATAACAGCACATCATCCATTCTGCCATTCTTTTTTAAATCATCGGTAAATGCTTTTACAGCATCATTCATTTGAGTGAAAAGCCTTGATTGCTGGTTATCCTGTCCCACGTGAGTATCAAAACTTCCCAGCGAGATATAATAAACTTTTGTGTTGATATCAGAAAAAATCAATGAGGCAATCGTTTTTAATCCCGCACCAAGTTCTGTGTTGGGATAGGTGGCGCCGGTGGGATGCAGCCTGCTTTCCTTAAAAATATAGTCGGCTGATGAAAGGGTTTGCGCCATAGTTTTATAAAGATATTCCACCGGTTGTTCATCGTGGTGCTCATCATGATGATTCTTTAAAATATCTTTAAAATATTTTTCGTTTGCTGTACCGTAAAGCCGCTGCGGGTTCTGCACCGCGATGGCATTGTTTTGCTCGCCTTTCAATGCAAGGCTCAACACATCATCAATTTCCAAAGCCTGCGTTGGCCGCGCACATCCGTTACATTGTGCATCAAGGTAACGCCCTATCCATCCTGTGTTCCAATACTCACTGCTCTGGCTTGCCGAATGCCAGATATCCATACTCCTGAAATGCGAGCGGTCGGGATTTGGATAGCCCACATTATTCAAAATGGCGAGATTGCCTTCATCGTACAAGGCTTTAAACGCCGCAAGCGATGGATGCAGGCTTACTTCGTCAGTTAACTGGGCTGTTTGGCCCTTCCTGATAGAAAGTGAGGGACGAAGGCGGTAGTAAATATCATTACGAACGGGTATTACAGTGTTGAGGCCATCATTGCCACCGCTCAATTGTAGCACTACTACAACTTTGTTCCCGCCAGGCACCAAAGCCTTGCTCTCAAAGGCTTTCAGAAATTTGGGCAGCATCATTGATGCCGTAGCCAGCGACCCGATTTGAATAAACTCTTTACGTTTAATGATGGGGCTCCTAAAGGAGAGATTAGAACCTGAAAGATTTGATTTTCTATTTTTCATTTCTGAGGTTTAATATTCTAAGTTCTTAATTCCCTCCACCGGAGGGCGTTTGGCGAGGTTTAACATAATTGATATTCCGGTGTACTCATTAGCTGAACCGTAACAGTTTTGATGTATGCTTCGCGCGAGCTGGCATCCACAGTTTTGCCTAAGGCATTTTCAAGGCCGGGCGTATTTACCTGTAATAAATTTTGTTTGATGGATGATATCAGATCGTCACGCTTTACCCCTTCGTATTTTGAAATATACTGCGGCCATTCAATTTTTGCATTGATGGCGTAAGCGTTTTTCTTTTTGCCAACGGGAACCGATGCAGTGCCATCATTTTTACGGCCCATCATCTGGTCATCATCCTGCTTTGGTGTCAGGTTCAGTTCATCCCTGTCCGTAAACATTTGTGGGATTCGCATGCGGGTCATCAGCGAGCTGCTGTCAATCCAGCTTTTGCCGCCCGGCCAGCCTGCAACGTTTGGCGGATATAAAAGCTGCTGCCCTAATAATTTTTGCAACTGCATCAGGGCATTATCATTGTCTAATTTCATGGGAACCATACGTTGTATGCCTGCCAGCAATTCAATCGGCGATTTGATTTTTGCGCCAATATTTTTTTCACTGTAAAACCAATCCGATGTGAAGATACCTTCCATCAACCGACTGATATCATAATCGCTTTTATAAAATCTTTCAGCAAGATCCGCTGTAATTTTTTCATCCACATTATCGTTTACAAAAAACCTGTAAATTTTTTGTGTGATGTATTTCGCAGTTTGTTTGTTTTTCAGAATCATCTTTAAAATATCATCGCCGTCAAAATTCCCTTTTTTCCCAAAAAATGTTTTATCATCTTCATCGTGAAAATTTTTGCGAAACACAAATTCGCCGCGGGCGTTTGCCGTCCAACCGGTAAAAGCGCGGGCCGCTTCTTTAATATCGTTTTCAGTGTAGTTGCCTCGTCCGAGCGTGAATAGCTCCATTACTTCCCGGGCAAAATTTTCGTTGGGCCGGCCTTTTCGGTTTTGCTGGTTGTTCAGAAAGTACAGCATGGATGCGGAGCGCGAAACTTCCTTTAATAAGGTTCCAAAATCGCTTAATGCGTTTTCGCGGATCACCTGTAACAACAATTGATTGTAGAAAATATTCTGGTTGCGGCTGGCGAAGTGCCCGTGCCAGAAGAAAGCCATTTTTTCGCGCAGTTGCGCAGGACTTGCCACCATTTCCTTCAGCCAGTAAATATTAAGGTCGCGTACCGCTTCCCGTTGCCTGCGGCCAAGTTCGCGGCGATCATCGGCTGTGAGCTTTGCCCGCCTGCCCGCGTCCATCAGGCCCTCATACATGTTAACCAAATCCTCACCGGCTACGTTTATATATTTCGGCCTTTTATCTGATGCTTTTACAATGGCCTTATAATACTGGGCTGGCGTATATTTTGAAATTTCGCCCAGTTGTTCAACAGCCGGCCCAAAACCGGCGCGCCACAAAAGATGTTGATTTTTTACCTGATTAGTGACCGGCATATAAAAGATGTTTTTTGTATAGACTAAAGAAAGCAAAGAAGGTTTAATTACAACAAAGGTGCTGATACATATTGTGCAGCACAAGAGAGTGACACAACCGGAAACAATAGAAGCACTGCAGCTGATACAATAAAAAAATGCCCCTGTAAAAAGAGGCATTCAAACAATTAAGAACATTTATTTTTTAGCGACCGAATTTACGTAAGCCGCCAACTGGCTGATTTGCTCAGGCGTAAGCTTTGCTTTTTTTGACATTGAATTCAATACCGGAATTGCCTCCTCGTAGGTATGTTTTGTGACATAACCTGTTTTAGCCCCGTGGCACTTGGTACAGTTTGTTGTGAAAATGGTTTGCCCTGCCAAAATATCCGCCGAAGCTGTGCTTGCTGAAGTTGGCATAGCATTGGACGAGGTTGCGGTTGGCGCTACTTTTGGAGAGCAGGCGATTAAAATCACTGCGCTGGAAAAAGCTGAAATAATGATTTTTTTCATTTTGCTGGATTTTGTGTTGTTGAATTGAAAAGCAACTTAAGATAATTGTCGCAAAAAAAATCAAAATAGCGTCCGTTTTGATTCGGGAGCTGCTACTTTTTCGAAACCGAGTAAACGTATGCCGCCACCTGATCAATTTCTTTTTTTGAAAGTTTTTCCATATCTACCATTGACGCGAGCATCGGCATCATTTGCGTGTAAGATTTCTTTCTCATGTCAATATCCTGAGCGTCATGACATATCTGGCACTTGTCCAAATATATTTTCGTTCCGGCCCTTACCGCATCTGCGGATTTTTTAACCTGCCTGGCATCCGGTACTTTGGGAGGCGCCGAATTGAAACCGAAAAACATCACACAAAAAATGATACAAATAACGGTTGTGCAGACCCTCATCCTTAGGATTTTTGGATAGCCGATTTGCCGAAATAACTATGCAGCACGGCCGGTAAAACAATTTCGTTTTCCTTTTGATTGTTTTCAAGCAGGCATGCCACGATCCGCGGCAAAGCAAGGGAACTTCCGTTAAGTGAATGAACCAGTTGTGTTTTGCCGTTCTCATCTTTAAACCTGATCTTCATCCTGTTGGTTTGATAACTCTCAAAGTTAGAAGTAGAGCTAACTTCCAACCAGCGCTCCTGCGCAGCACTGTACACTTCAAAATCGTAGGTAAGTGCAGAGGTGAAAGACATATCGCCACCGCAAAGCCTTAAAATGCGATAAGGCGATTCTAAAGATTTCAGCAACCCTTCCACATGCGCTACCATTTGATCGAGCGCTTCGTAGCTTTTATCGGGATGTGTTAACTGAACGATCTCTACTTTCTCAAATTGGTGTACACGGTTCAGGCCGCGCACCTCTTTGCCAAAGCTGCCGGCCTCTCTACGGAAACAGGGCGAGTACGCTGTCATTTTAATGGGAAGTTGTTCTGCCTTTACAATTTCATCGCGGTAAATATTTGTTACAGGAACTTCTGAAGTCGGTATCATGTAAAAATTATCCAGTTGCATGTGGTACATCTGGCCTTCCTTGTCAGGCAACTGGCCCGTGCCGTAAGCAGATGCTTCGTTTACCATGAAGGGTGGCAGATACTCTGTGTAACCAGCCGCAATATTATAGTCTAAAAAATACTGTACCAGCGCCCGTTGTAATTTAGCACCAGCACCTTTGTACAACGGAAAGCCGCTACCTGTAAGCTTTGCTCCGGTTTCGAAATCAACGATATCGTATTGTTTGATCAAATCCCAGTGCGGCACGGAACCTGCGTGTAACCCCGGTTTTTCGCCGCCTTCTTTCACCACTTCATTATCGCTTGCGCTGTTGCCATTAGGCACAAGCGGAGAAGGAAGGTTTGGGATTTGAACCAGTGTATCAGTTAGTTTAGATTCCGTAGCGATTAGTTGCTCGTTGATGGGTTGTAGCCTGGCTTTCAATTCTGCAACTTCTTTCTTTTTTACCTCTGCGGCATCTTTTTCGCCTTTGCCCATGAGCATGCCAATTTCCTTCGACGCACTGTTAACCTGCTGTTGCGTTGTATCGTATTCTAACTGTAATTTTTTGCGTTGGTCATCCAGGCTGATCACTTCATCCACCAGTTCCGGATTTTTAAAATTCTTTACTGCCAGCCGGTCTTTCACTTCCCGCTCATTTTGCCTTAACACTTGTAGTTGTAACATTCTTAAATCAGTTTTGGCAAAGATAAGGCTATGAAAAATTTCTGCTTCATTCCCCAAATAGGTAGCTTTGCCGTAAGTATTCAAATCCGTAAAAATGATTGTGTCCTTTGCTTGGAAAGAAAAGGGAAATTCTAACGATTAATTCATTAGTATATATTAGTGGAATTTCCGTGTACCTTTGCCCTCTTTTATTTTAATTAATGCTCGATAAGAAAAATATTATACAAGGCACAGAAACCGCTGTAATTGTGGGTTTAATTGGCAAAGACCAAACAGAACAACAGGTTACTGAATACCTGGACGAACTGGCATTTTTGGCCGAAACGGCCGGCGCTGCAACTAAAAAACGTTTCATACAAAAAATGCAGCATCCGGATAGCCGCACATTTGTGGGTAAGGGCAAGCTGGAAGAAATAGCAGAATACATCAGGAAACACGATATCAACATTGCCATTTTTGATGATGAACTTTCCGGTGCGCAGATCAACAATATCGAAAAAGTCATCAATGTAAAAACTATTGACCGCTCGGATTTAATCCTTGATATTTTTGCACGTCGGGCTAAAACGGCGCAGGCAAAGGCACAGGTGGAGCTGGCGCAATATCAATACATTCTTCCGCGGCTGCGCGGTATGTGGAAACACCTTGAAAGATTGGGTGGCGGCATCGGTACCCGTGGCCCGGGTGAAACAGAAATTGAAACCGACCGACGCATCGTACGTGATAAGATTTCTTTGCTGCGCAAACGCCTGGCTGAAATTGATAAGCAATCTTTTACCCAACGCAAAGACCGCGGTGAATTTATTCGTGTGGCTTTAGTGGGCTATACGAACGTGGGCAAAAGCACCATTATGAACCTGCTGAGCAAGCGTGATGTATTCGCAGAAAATAAATTATTTGCAACCCTCGATACAACTACGAGTAAAGTTGTTTTTGAAAATACTCCGTTCTTGTTAAGCGATACGGTTGGATTTATCAGAAAATTGCCGCACCATTTGGTGGAAAGTTTTAAAAGCACGCTGGATGAGGTGCGCGAGGCAGATATTTTGCTACATGTTGTTGATATCTCGCACCCCAATTATGAAGACCAGTTGGGAGTGGTGAATAAAACGCTGCAGGAACTGAATGCAGCCGAGAAACCGACAATCACTATTTTCAACAAAATGGACCTCTACGAAAATCAAACCTTTGATGAGTGGCTGGGGGAAGACACGAAGAAAGAAATCCTGCAGGATCTTTATGACCGCTGGAACAACGAAACCAATGGTAACGCGGTTTTTGTATCTGCAACTGAACGTAGAAATGTGGAGGAACTTCGCAGTACGATTTTGAATAAAGTGAAGGAGCTTTATAAGATTCGCTATCCTTATAAATCTATTTTTTATTAAATCGGTAACACGTGTCGCTTCTATTCCTTAACCATTATTTAACCACAGAGTATACTATGGCATCACTAAAGTCATCTGCCCCACGATTGTCTCATTGTGCGTAATTAATGGCCCCTTGATTATACGTATCGGGCTTGAAGGGATACAGTTCAGATGGTTGTGCGAATTATCTACTTTTAACAGCAATTGCATTTTTCTTTCAATAAAAATATTTAGGTTCGCCTGATAATAATTAATGTCCGAACAAATGGCGTCGCTTAGTATAAAAAACATTTTACCAACTTATTTTGATGAAAGTAGAAAAAACGCGTCTGAAATTTGGCGTAAAGACATTACGTTTTCAAACGGCGACCTCATAAAAATTGTCGCGCCTTCCGGAACTGGAAAAACTTCCCTCATTCATTTTTTATATAGCATGCGTGAAGATTATTCGGGAGATATTTTGTACGACGGGAAAAACCTGAAACAGCACACGCATGAGGAGATCGCTTTGTTGCGAAAAGACCGTGTGAGCATCATTTTGCAAGACATGCGATTGTTTGGAGAAGAAACTATTTTACAAAATCTTGAAATAAAAAGGCATCTCAACCCTTTTCATCCCAAAGAAAAAATCGGGGAAATGGCCGGGCGGTTAGGCATTGACAGCAGGCTGAACGCGTTGGCAAAACAATGCTCTTACGGTGAACAACAGCGGGCCGCTATCATAAGGGCATTGTTGCAGCCGTTTGATTTTTTGTTGATGGATGAGCCTTTCAGCCATTTGGATGAAGCCAATTCAAAAAAGGCTATGGAACTGATTTTGGAAGAAGTTGAAAAAAGAAATGCCACCGTGATTTTTGCAGAGTTGGAAAGAGTGGATTATTACCCTGCAACAAGTTTGTTTCATTTGTGAGGAGTGCCACTCTTTTGGGCGCAAAACCCGCGTTCGGTGTGCTGATAAAATTAATGTTTCCGGTTTATAAAAAAATAAAATGTCTTTATCATTTAAACCCATACAACCGCTTTTGCAAACCGGCACCAACGCTTCATCGCGGTGGTTTTCCTACATTGGGTTAGGCATAGGAGTATTGCTGCTACTGTGTTCTATACAAATGTTCGTCAATATTCAAAAGTTGTTGAAGGAAGGCAGCATTCGTAAAGATGGTTTTGATTTTGTGTCGATTACCAAAACCATCACCAACGAAACGATGGGACAGCCTGAGAAAAATTTATTTAACGCAACCGAAATTGATGAGATAAAAAAGCAGCCTTTTATTGACGGGGTTTCGCCGCTCATTGCGAACGAGTTCAGGGTGAAACTAAGTGCAGGCAGCATGTTGCCATTTAGCACCGACATGTTTTTAGAAACGCTCGACAATGAATTTATAGATACGATCCCGCCAAACTTTAACTGGCAGGAGGGGCAAACAAATATTCCGATCATTCTCTCATCAGATTTTTTTGAGATTTACAATGTATTCGCGCCGGGGCAAGGCCTGCCGCAGATTTCAAAGGAAACCGCGATTGGCATTCCTGTGCAAATAACCTGTTACGGGCCTAATTTTCAGGAATATGTTTTTACCGGAAATATTGTGGCATTCAGCGATCGCATTAATTCTGTATTGGTGCCAAAGAACTTTTTAGAATGGGCAAACAAAGCCCTGAGTAATAAAACTGAAATGAAGGCAAGCCGCTTGTTTTTAAAATTGAAAGATGTTAATGATCCGAAACTGATACAATTTTTAGATTCAAAAAATTATAAAATCAATAGCGACAAGACCCTGCTTGGCAGAAATAAAATTGTGTTGCAGGGAATTTTTTCGGGGCTTGCAATTTTTGGGCTGCTGGTTGTGGTGCTCGCGCTAATGTTGTTTTCTTTTTATTTACAACTGGTGATTGCGCGTAGCCGCCAAAGCCTGGAACTATTATTAACATTAGGCTATTCGCCCGGGTGGCTGGGGAAAAATGTATCAAGACAGTTTATACCAGTGTATATCGCGATTGTTTTATGTGCCCTGGCCGTTACTCAGTTGATGCAATGGGCTTTTCATAAATTCATTATGTTTAACCGCCCTGAGTTATCGTCGTTTGTTCACTGGAGCGT
>MKRO01000062.1:16687-18172 GCA_001896965.1 Sphingobacteriales bacterium 41-5
GTGATCACGAATTTCAAACTGGTGAAAAAGTTATTGTATAAATTATACTAAGATATTGCCAACGGCTCGTGTGACGCAAAACGGAACGGTTAGAGAAACATTTTTTCCGCGATAGCCACGCTTTCAGGCTTGCCCACGTCAATCCATCTTTCAGCATTGTGATTAAACCCTAAAATAGTGTGGGATTTTGCGAGCTCAAGGTAAAGGTCAATGAGTGAAAATTTACCTTCAAAATAATTAAGGTTAAAAACGTCATATTCAAAAACCACAACACAATCGTAAGATTTCGCTGCCGGTTTTACCATCGGTATTGAAATTCTTTCTTCCCCCGTTGTATTATTGCGCCAGCCGCTAAGCCTGCCCGCTGCATCAAACAAAAGATTGCGCGAAGTGTTGCGATTGCCGACAGCCAGTGATATCAGTGGTTTGTGAGCCTCATGATATTTAAGAAGATCGTTTATGTTGAGATCAGTAAGTATATCTGCATTTAACGTGATGAATCTTTGAGCGGGGTTGAACAGCTTTTGCGCATTGAGCAAACCACCGCCTGTTTCCAGTACGGCATCTGTTTCATCACTAATGATAATGTTGCTCCCCCAGCCCTTATTTTTTTCAATCGCTTCAACAATCTGTTCGACAAAGTGATGGACATTTACAATCACCTCAGTAATGCCATATTGTTGTAAATACTCAACATTGCGTTGCAATAAACTCTTACCATTAATAACCGCAAGAGCCTTAGGATGCTTATCTGTCCACGGTTTGAAGCGCGTGCCGAGGCCGGCACAGAAGATCATTGCCTGAAGTGAAGAATTATCCTTTAACGGCATAAAATATTCTAAATTTTTATTAAACTCTCAATCATTACCTATCAACTATTAACTATGCTCCACATCATTACGCCAATTCTTTTCATCCTGCACCCAATGATTTAGTTCTATGTTAACTTTAAATTTATTTTTCAGGTGCCTTGCCATTTCATCTGCTGCATACACGCTTCGGTGCTGACCGCCGGTGCAACCAAAGTTCACGTAAAGGCTTTCGAAGCCGCGTTTGATGTAATCTTCAACAGTAATATCCACCACATCAAAAACACTGTGCAAAAATTCGGGCATTTTAGTTTGTTGTTCGAGGTAATCGATCACTTCCTTATCACGACCGGTTTTGGATTTCATGCTTTCAATACGGCCGGGATTCAAAATACCGCGACAATCAAACACGAAGCCACCGCCGTTTATATCATCCTTCATCGGTAATCCCTTCTTGAATGAGAAGCTGCCAATCTTTACAACAAGCGGCGTTTCTGCCGTGGCTTGTACAGGTGTAAATTCCTCAATCACCTCATCGGTGATACATATCTGTAAAACTTTTTCAAATTCCGGCAATGCAATGCCCATCGGGCTTTTTGCAATAAAAGATTTCAGGTTATTTAATGCCAGCGGAATACTTGTTAAAAAGTGAGCCTTTCTTTCAATCTTTCAAACA
>MKRO01000063.1:0-391 GCA_001896965.1 Sphingobacteriales bacterium 41-5
TCTTTTACAAAGCAGAATAATAATGGAGCGCTCACCTTGTCTTTAAGTCTTTTTGCCGGTATTGCAGCGTTAGTGGTATTTTGGGCCGAAGAATTTGATAAGATTCTGAGCTTTACAATTTTTCTCGATTGTTTCGGCATGGCGCTCTCGGCGGCGAGTATTTTTGTGCTGCGCCGTAAAACGAAACACCTTGACGGTAAAGGCATTTATAAAATGAGATGGTACCCGTGGCTCCCGATCATCTTTATCATTAACTATGTTTTTGTAGCGATCGCGATTGCGTTGGATTATGAAAAAAATGATCATGCTGCGCTGACCGGAATGGCGGTGCTGGCAGCATTTTTAGTGATTTATTTTATTTTTTATCATAAGAAAGCAGTTAATAATAAGC